>DATKKH010000001.1:0-8466 GCA_035543035.1 Terriglobales bacterium
AAGCTTTTGCAGAATTTTCCCGACTCTAACAAGCTTCCATCTGCTCTGTATAAGATCGGGCTGTGCTACGAGGAGCTGAAAAACCAGATAAGGGCAAACCGTTATTTCAAAGAAGTGGTAAGCAAATACCCGGATTCGCCTGAGGCTAATTTAGCCAGGGAGAAAATGGGTATTAGCGGAAATAAGAAAAAATAATTTCAGGCAGTAGGGGAGGGGCTTGTCCCCTCCCGCGAACAAATCTTACAGGTTCTTCGTTGGTGTCCTCACTAGCGAAGAATAACGAATTGACTCTGTTGGTCTGGAGACCAATAGAAAGCTGAATATCATTTGAGGATGAGGTAGGGGCATGTTGCAACGTGCCCCTACCATTTTTTATTTAAACTTCTGGGTTAGAATGTCTCCGTATCTTTGCCTGAGGTTATGCGCCAGGGAATCCTGCTTGAAGTAGACCAGGTAGGCAATTCTGTTTTGAATCATCGTGGAAAAATCTTTAAGATAAAATAAAGTTCTGTCATCTTTATAGACTTTTGGGTCCAGTGCTCCTCGCATTCGTAATTCAGGACAGGTATAAGGATAGTATCCCATATCTTTCTGCAAGCGGAAAACCAATCCTTCAGGGAACTGAATGAAAGAAGTAAGAAATTTCTCATCCGTTATCAGGTCAGCATAAACCGGTTTTTCAGGATAGCTTTTTAAAAGGAACGACCGGATCATATCCACATAAGCTTTCTCTATTACATCAGGGTCATAAGCCTTTCCATTCTCGAATAAATAAACCTGTTCCCGGAAACTATCGATCTCCTTTTCAGACTTCTGATACATTTCGGGATAGTTCTGCTGGATATACTTTAAATACCAGCTTCTCCGCGAAAGCTCGGCATCTATAAGCTTAACATCCGGCCTTTTATTTTCCACATATTTAAGATATAACCAGGGGGAATAATGGTCCCAGATTTTGGTCAAAACTATCGAATCCTTTTTTATCGACTTAAGGATATCTTCGGCATAATCATAGGCAAAATAGTTCCTGCTTTCATCCTGCTTAAAGTAATTGCGAAAGAGGTTAATTAAAGGAAGAGAGGAAAAAAGAATTATTAGAATCAGTGCAATAGTTCGCATATTTTGTCTAATTTCACGAAGAAAATCACATATCCAGGCAATTCCGCACCCCAGCCAGATTGCAGCAGCTAAAAACGAGGGGAGGAAATACGGGTCGATATCCGGAATCTGATAATTTATCCCGTAAAAAATCGTAAAGAGGAAGATCAGAAGCAGGAAGACAAATATCTTCCAGTTCTTTTTCAGTAAAATGATAAAACCAAGGATGAGCCAGGGAACAAGGTAGGCAGGAAATTGAGAATAAAATAAGTGTAGATAGTTTTTTAGACTTTCCCAGAATGCCTGACTTGATTCGGAGAACATCCAGACTCGGTATTGCCAGCCGCTTATGTGCCTTTTAAGATTCGATAAAGCAGAAGGAGCTCCCCAATTCATCAGGGGATTGAGCGAAGAACGAATCGGCAAATAAAGGTAAACCGAGATGCCCAGGATGAAAAAAGAGAGCATAAGAATAATTCTATTTCTCTCGAAAAGAGACTTCCCGTGAACCACCATCAGAAGGAAGAGAAATCCGGGTAAGAGTAGGACGGTGGAAAGATGGTTGCCAAAGCTGAGACCGTAAAGGAAAGAGAAAAGATAAAAGATTTTATCTGACAAGACATTTTTCTTCTGCTTTCTCAGGATTATCTGGGACAAGGTCAGATAAACAAGAATTGTACCCAACAGAATATTCAGCCCATATACTTCATTTGAGGTTGCCTGAGACCAGAAAGTAGGAGTAAAGGAGAATGTAAGGGGGCTCAGAAGTGAGATGTAATTCCGCCAGCTTTCCTGCAATTCAGGGAAAAGCAGCTCAATAATTGTCCCCAGGACAAAAAATAAAAATAGATTGGCAAAAGAGATGAAAAATAACGAAAGCAAATTAAGATTCTGGACCGGTGATCCAAAAGGGAGAAAAGAGAAGAGCTTCCCTATCAGAGTATAGACTGGATAGCCGGTGGGGTGAGCTATTCCGAGAGTAGTGCAGACCGTAGCCAATTCGCCGCTGTCTATCCAGGAGATAGTCGGTGCTAAGGTCTTGAAATAAACCGCTCCTGGAAAAAAGAAAACTATCAGGGAATAAATTATTTTCTTCTTATCAAAATTCATCTTTAAAAATACTGGAATTTAATATTAGGTGCCTGTTTCGAGAAAAGTTCCTTGAAATAATATGCTTTTTGAAAATACCTATCAGCTTCCTCTGTAAGGTCAAAAAATCTCAGATACAACGCACGGTTATAATATGCCACAGCATAATGGGCAATACAAGCTAACTCTTTATTGGTTTTCGGAAATTCTTCGGATGAGATTCCGCGTAAATGAAAATCCGGGAATTCATAAGGGTAAAATTTTCTTTCCGGTCTGAAACGCATCAGAAGTCCCTCTGTAGTGGTAGGAAGACCAGTATATCCCTTGTAAGCATCCAAAAAGGTGATGTAAATCGGCCGGTCACTCATATTCTTCAGAATCAGACTATCAACCACCTGAGAGAAAATCAGCGAAACCTCCTGAAGATTGACTGGCTCGTTTTTCTCCATCCTAAGAGCATACTGATCGAATCTTTCTATTCCCTGAGCAGAACGCTTATATAATCCCGGATAATATCTCTGCATATAATCTTTATACCAGGTCCACTGCAGAAGATCTGTCTGGACCATCTCCAGGTCGGGTCTTTTATTCTCCACATATCTTAAGTAAAGCCAGGGAGAATAATAGTCCCAAACCTCAGTCAGAACCACAGCATTTTCATATGAGGAGCGGAGGATGTTCAAAGAAAAATCATAAGGGATGTAATTTTTGCTCCGGTTTTGAGCTTTGAATTCCTGAAGGAATCTCGAAAAATAAAAAATCGTCAAGATTAGGATGATTCCAAGATTGAACAAGGGTTTAATTCTGTTAGATAATTTAAAATAGTCCCAGACCTTGCCTGCAAGCTCCAGGAAAAAAAGCATGCCAATATAAAGAAAATAACTTGAGACCAAAATGGTCTGCAAAAAATATGGGTCTATGTCTTTTATGGAATAATTAAGACACCAGGCCAGATTGAAAAGGATGATCAAAATCAGGAAAATAAAAAGCTTCAGACTCTGTCTCAACATTTTGAAAATCCCCAGGAGGATGAAAGGTAAAGCCCAGGCCGGGAACTGCCTAAAAAAGGTGCCAGCGAAATATTTGAGATTTCCAAAAAACATCAGGGTTGACTCGAAAAACATCCTGGTGCGATAGATTCTGGCATCCAGATGATTTTTCAGATTAAGCAAATTGGAGGGATTCCCCCAGTTCAAAGCAGGATTCAACGAGGCGCGGATAGGAAGATATAAATATATGGATACACCCAGGATCAGAAAAATCAGAGCAAGAATCAGTGTTTTTAAGCTGAGGATTTTTCGGCTCGCAGAAGAGATCACCAGGAAAAGCAAAGCAGGTATCAGGAGAATGCTCAAAAGATGGTTACCAGAGCTCAAACCTAACAGAAAGGTAAGAAAACAAATGAGCCGCAAACTGACCGGTTCAGAATCTGATGATTCGTTGTTCCTTTTAAACCAATAAAGTGCAGAAAAAATAATCATACTGCAGAGGAAGATATTCAGAGAATAGACTTCATTGATGACAGCCTGAGACCAGAGAATCGAGGAGAAGGAAAAAAGTAACGTGATTAAAATGGCTGCGGATAACTTAAATCTAGAATTAAGCTTCTCTTTGAAGAAGATTCCCGAAAGCAGGAGAAAAGAAAAAAACAGGACCAGATTGGTAAGCGCTGCCCAGAAGGCAGACATCAAAATCAGGTTCCGAATCGGCTGTTCGTAAGGAAAGGAAGAGAACAATCTTCCTAACAAGATATACAGCGGATAGCCGGTTGGATGAGCAACCCCCAGGGTCGAGCAGACAGCAGCCAGCTCCCCGCTATCGGTCCAGGAGAGGGTTGGGGCTAAAGTTATAAAGTATACTACTCCTGAAAAAAATAGTATTATCAGAGAACAAATCAGGTTTTTCCTATCAGGTTTCATTTCAAAAGTATTCAAATTTAATTTCAGGAGCTTGTTTCTGGAGGAGCTTTTTAAAATAATAAGCTTTTTGAAAATACCAGTCAGCTTCCTGTGTCAGATTGAAAAATCTTAGATACAAGCCCCGGTTATAATATGCTACAGCATAATGAGCAATGCAGGACAATTCCTTGTCTGTTTTCGGGAATTCTTCAGAGGCGATGCCGCGCAAATGGAAAGCCGGAAACTCGTATGGGTAAAATTTTCTTTCTGGTCTGAAGCGCATCAAAAGCCCCTCAGTTGTGGTAGGATACCCGGCATATACCTTGTAATCATCCTCGATAGCATCCAGAATAGTGATATAAACAGGCCGATCAATCATATTCTTCAGAATCAAACTATCGACCACTTGAGAGAAAACCAGCGCAGCCTGCTGGGGATCGAATGATTGATTCATCTCTATCCTCAAAGCATACTGGTCATATCTTTCTATGTCCCGGCGGGAGCGCTCATATAATTCCGGGCAATATTTTTGCACATAGTCTTTATAGTACCAGGGCCACTCCAGAAGGCTGGTGTGAACGATCTCCAGGTCCGGCCTTTTGTTCTCCACAAATCTAAGGTATAGCCAGGGGGAATAATAATCCCAGACCCCGGTTAAGATCACGGCATTTTCATGCGAGGACCTGAGACGGTTCAGGGTAAAATCATAGCAGATATAATCCTTGTTCCGGTTTTGGGTCTTAAATTCCTGAGGAAATCTCAAGAAATATAGTATCCCCACGAGCAGGATGATACCTAAACTGAGGATAGATTTCAACCTCTCCGGAAATCGTAAAGGTAATACTGCTATTAATAAAAGCTGCAGGAGAAAGAGCATACCGAGATAGAGAAAAAAACTGGATACCAAAATGGTTGGCAGAAAATACGAGTCAATATCTCCGATATTATAGTTTAAGCTCCAAGCCAGATTGACAAGGATAATCAGGACAAGGAAAACAAAAAGCTTCAGATTCTGTATCAATCCCTTGAAGATCCCCAGGAGGATCAAAGGTAGGACCCAGACTGGGAACTGCTTCAGGAAGGTCGAGCAGAAATATCTGAGATTTTCAAAAAACATGTGAGTCGATTCGGAGAACATCAGGGTTTTATAGATCTTGGCACTCAGGTGATTTTCTAAGTTCCGGAGGGTAGAGGGATTTCCCCAGTTCAAGGCTGGATTCAGGGAGGCGCGGATGGGGAGATATAAATATATTGATACTCCGAGCATCAGAAAACTCAGAATAAAAATCAGTGTTTTTAAGCTTAGGACTTTTTGATCTGCCGAGAAGATCGTAAGGAAAATTAAAGCAGGTATTAAAAGAATGCTCAAAAGATGATTCCCGGAGCCTAGGCCAACCAGATAAGCCAGGAAATAAAGTAGCCGGGAATTCCCAGTCTCTGGGTTTGAGACACCTTTGTTTCTATTATACCAATAAAGTGCAGAAAGGGTAATCAAACTGCAGATGAAGATATTCAGAGAATAGACTTCATTAGTGACAGCTTGTGACCAGAGAATCGGGGAGAAGGAGAAGAATAAAGTGGTCAGAATGGCGGCTGAAAACTTGAGCGCGGAGTTGAGCTTTTCTCTGAAGAAGATTTCTGACAGCAGAAGAAAAGAAAAAAATAGGATGGCGTTCGTCAGTGCTGCCCAGAAAGCTGACATCAAAATCAGATTCCGAATTGGCTGATCAAAAGGAAAAAAGGAAAGTAGTCTTCCCAACAAGGTGTATAGTGGATACCCGGTTGGATGAGCGATCCCCAGAGTCGCACAGACAGCAGCTAATTCTCCTGAGTCTGTAAAAGAAATAGCAGGAGAAAGCGTCAGGAGATAAAAAAAGCTGCTGACAATGAAGACTGGTAATGCCAGCAGAAAAGTGTATCTATTGAACTGAAGAAGATTAGACCGTGAAGAGGTCATTTTTGAATCTAATGCCTGCACCCGAAGGCTATCTCTGTTTAAAAGCTGAAGATCGGTCTGCTTTCAGAAACCATTAAAAAGGTAGGTCCTCGTCCGTGCCTTCGCTTGTCTCAGCTTCCTTTTCTGCTGGCTCCTCAATAGCCGCCCCTGCTTCTTTGCGTCCTAACTTCATTACCCTCAGGGCTACAACCTCGCTGACATACTTCTTGATCCCGTTGCGGTCGTCATAGGAGCGGTTCTGGATCCTGCCCTCGACAAAAACCTGATCACCTTTTTTCAAAATATCCTTGGCGCTTTCGGCCTGTTTACCCCAGATGACTAAATTGTGCCAGTCAGTCCTCTCCTGGAACTGGCCGGATTTGTCCTTCCAGCGGAAGGTAGTGGCTAAGGAAACAGTGGTCACGGCCTGACCATTGGGGGTATACCTTTTTTCCGGATCCTTTCCCAGATTACCAATCAAAAATGCTTTATTTAAACTTGCCATGTTCTGCTCCGAGTCTGAGTGTTATTTTTTTGTATGATATGATAAAATTTGCCTGTTGTCAACTTCTTTTAGTTAGAGATGGATAATTTCTTGGACCATTGTGCTTGGGACGAGGGCTGGCTGACTTGAAAGCGTAGGGGCGACCCGGCGGGTCGCCCCTACAGATTTTAGTTTTTTTTCGTCTTACTCCTTTCTTCTTACGGTTTACTCTTTTTCCGTTTCATTTCACCAACACCACATCAATTCGCCGGTTCTGCTGTCTGCCCTCTTTGGTGTCATTGGAGGCAATCGGCCTGGACTCTCCATATCCTGCGGTAGTAATTCGATCTTCAGCTATTCCCATATTGGCTATCAGGTAAGAGGTAACGGCTTTGGCTCTATCCAAGGATAGTTGCATATTGTAGGTCTCATCTCCCATCGAATCGGTATGACCTTCGATGATGATTTTTCTGTCAGGAAAATCCCGGATCGCTTTTTGAACCTTGGACAATAGCCCGAAACTCTCCGGCAAAATGGTAGATTTTCCGCTGGGGAAGTTAATACCATATAACCGGATGATTATATTTTCCCCTTCTTTGATCACGCTGGCTTCGTCTTGCGTAAAAGATTTCTCCAGATTAACAAAATCCTGCTCCTCCATGCTTTTCAGCTCCAGCTCCTTATAACCTGCCTCTTTCTGGGCGGCTTTTTCTTCCAGAGCGTCTATTTTTTCATCCAGCCCTTTGATTTTTTCGTCTTTTTGCTGAAGCTCGGAAAGAAGCTCCTTTTTTTCCTGTTTGAGATTATCAATTGCCAGAATTATAGACTCCACCGGTTTTTCCGGACCCTGGTCGAATTCAGGATTATAGTCAACCTCCTTTCCAATACGCGAGATAAGGTTTTCCTCGTCCAAAACGAGTTTCTCAAAAGCAGGATAATCAGTTTTCAGGCTCTGAAATTTGTTAGACAGGTAAATTGCATGTCTTGCCTGATAGGCTGCCTGTTCGGCTTTGGAAGTGGCATCCTCGGCCGCATACCTTTCGGTATTCAACAGCTGCTCGGTCGAAGCTAAAAGGTCTTCTGAGTTTTTTAAGGTTACTGGTGCATATTTATCAGCCCTGGCTTTGGTCCTGGCTTCTTCGACTAATCTTCTCGCTTCTCCCAGAATACTTCCTTTGATAGCTTTTAGCTCTGCCTGGTTGAAATCATTCTCGGCGATTTTGGCTTTTTCTCTGGCACCATTTAAATCTCCGGCTTCGATACGCAGAGCAGCATCTTCAAAAGATTTTCTTGCTACTGCATAAAGATCCGGTGCAAATTCAGGTGCATTGGCTTTAAGAGCTTTATCTCTTGCCTCCAAGGCCGAGGCAAAAGGAACACGAGCCACCTCTGCGGTCTTATAGGCGTCAGCCAGATAGGTCCTGACTTTTTCCAGCCTGTTAGTTATGTCCTTAAGCTCCCCACCTTTTTTGAACTTCTCATATGCCAGACTGTATTCATCAGTAGCTTTCCCGAAATTTTTCGGTGAAAGGATGTCAACCTGCTGGTTTCTGGCTTTGGTCAACTCATCTCTTACCCCGCCAAAGATCGATTCCTCGGTGGAGTTTTGTTCCTGGGCTAAAAGGAGATCGGTGCTTATTAATGAAAAGAAAAGAACGAGAAGAACAAGAATAGACTTCAAACCTCTAAAGGGAAACATATTCGCCTCCTTAGTTTGTTAATTTAAACAGGAATTTATATTGTGCAAGTATGATTTGTCAAGTTTTTTCCGCCCTTGAAAAGTTTATCGATAAAGTCCAGATAAAAATTAGAATTCGGAAAAAATGTTTGGTCAACTAAGTTATTTTTCGTAAATTAAAAAAGTAGGCAGTAGGTAGTAGATAGTAAACAGGGGAAAAAACAATAAGTCGAAAATAAGCAATAAGCGAGAGAAAGACATTAGACAAGTGGAGGTGTAAGAT
>DATKKH010000002.1:0-7975 GCA_035543035.1 Terriglobales bacterium
TGCAGGGCCACCAGGTGCGGGCATAATAAGGTTCGCTTAAAGAGGAGATGATCGGCACTTGCGGGCTTCCGTGATACCTGAAAGCAAAATCCAGAAACCCTCCCTCAAGCGGATGCCCGTGATAATAAACCGTGAAAAGAAAATTCTCATCCAGAGCATAAGCTCTGTCCAGGGTTATGTTGATCAGGTTTGAAGGATGAGTGAAAGCTAGGCCGTTTGTTCCTTCCTTGACAGAGTCAACCACCATATTATACATGAGGTCTAAAATGACCGTGTTTAAGCTTGCCACTTTGCTTTTCCCCAGCATGGTCACTGCTCCCCAGACCACCTTGGCGGTTGTGTCGATTTTCAGGTCAAGCCCATAATACAGAGCGTCGAAATCCCCCTGCCCCACCGCAATCTTAGTCGCATAAGCCTGCCTGGCAAGACTTAAGGCTTTGGCTTTGGCCTCACCCATCATTCTATGCCCTTCACCCGGCGGAATAGAGAACACGGGTGGCGACTGGGATGAGACTTTTTCACTCGCCCCTTGCTGGGCAAAACTTAAATTGAAGGAGACTAAAAAAAGGACAAACAGAACCGAACTGAAAAATTTTTTAAACACTGGCACCTCGCATGATGAGTTATGGGTTCAGCTTACTTATTTATTTCGGGCATTTTCAATTAAAAGTTAACCACAAGGGACAAAAGCAATAACTGTCTTTTTATACGTCTAATTTTTTAAATATTATAAACTCCAGGGCAGATTTTGATAATGAATTCCTTTTGAAGAATCTCATTTTTCTTAAATGAATAGAGGGAGGACGTGCATTCTGTCTCTGACAATTTTCTGCCTTACATTTCTCTTGTTTTTTTATCCTGCCAAGTATATTATTGTCCCAGTCGGAGTCGGGATATGAAATCACTGCAAAATATAATATGTTTGTTTTTCTTTGTATTTTTATTTGCCCTTCCTTCTAATGCAATTAGCCAGGAAATAACTAAAAAACCGGCTCCAGCTGATTCAGTCAAATTAGTAGTTTTAAAAAGTAAATCTCCAATGGGAGCGTTATACAGATCAGTGGTATTCCCTGGCTGGGGACAGCTCTATAACAGAAAATATTTTAAAGCCGGACTGGCTTTTGGGGCAGAGGTAACATTTTTGACCCTGTTGGCAATCGAGTGGAAAAAGACTGACGATCAGAAAAAGATTTTTGACTCTCTGCCTTTGAGTGATCCGAACAAATCGTATGAATATAACCTTTACACCTTCTACCGGAACCAGAGAAGCTTTTATCTCTGGTCAAGCTTAGCCACGATCTTTATAAGTATGTTCGATGCCTATGTAGATGCTCAATTATATGATTTTGACAGGGAAATGAAGAATATCGGACTTGAAATACATCCGGAAAAAGATAAAAGGTTAGGTCTCAGATTTTCGTTCAATTTTTAAACCTGATCAACTCAGTCTTGAATTATAAAAGTATAAGTTGAATGTTTTTATCTGCCGATTAAACCTATAGGAGACTCGTAGTCGCTCGATTTATCGAGCTTTAAATTTCCCCTCCCTTGATGGGAGGGGATAAGGGGAGGGTGACCCCTCTCCCTAACCGTTCAGCTGAGCTCACGCCGAAGCCCACTTCCACAACGGTAGAGGGTACTGAGCTCATTGAATGGGGCAATTTATAAGGAGATAAAAATGGAAGAATTTGATATAGGAGTAGCCTGGTGCTGGGAATTTGATAAGGAAATGGTATTTGATTTGGAAAGGTATGTTCAGCAAAAGGAACTGACTATCTATCAGATAGCCCCTTATAACTTAGAAGAAACCCTGGGCAAGTTGAAGAATAACCAACTTAAATTTAAACTTTTTCTGGATCGAGCTTCTGACCAGAATGAGGAATTCGAGAGACTTAATCATCTCGTCAAGACACTGGGGATTAAGATGCTGAACGATTTTGACAAAGCTTTATGGTCTGCAGATAAAGCCACCATGCATCTGGAATTTCTTTCTGCCGGAATCGAGGTCCCCTATACCCTCATTCTTTCACCTCTCGAGCAGGAACCCGACTTAAGGGTAGAAAACCTGGAAAAAGTCGGAATTCCATTTGTACTGAAGCCAGCTCACGGCGGCAGTGGCGAAGGCGTGGTAATGGACGCAACCGGCATTGAGGATATCATAAAGGCAAGGGAGGAATTTTGGGAGGATAAATATTTGATTCAGCAGAAGATCAACCCTGCCCAGCTTTCCGGGAAAAGGGGCTGGTTCAGGGTATTTTATTCCTGCGGAAAGGTTGCCATTTGCTGGTGGAACGATTTGACCAGACTCTCAGAGCAGTTTTCGCCTGAGCAGATAGGTCAGACAATCTGCATAAACATAGAAGAACTGACCAGAAAAATCGCCGGGGTTTGCGGTTTAGACCTTTTCTCCACTGAGATAGCTTTGACTGAGGATAGCAAGTTAGTGGTGGTCGATTATGTGAATGACCAGTGCGACTTAAGAAAAAAATCTTTGCATTATGACGGCATCCCGGATGAGGTAGTGCAAAGGGTGCTTACGTCTTTGACTGAATATGTGGATTTTTATGTAAAAAGTCAGGTCAAGGAGAATCTTAGTAAATCTTAAGGGAGTGCAAGAGTTTGCTCTTGCTTTTTTAAAAACTACGGAGTAACGGTGCCCGTCGGGTCCCCTGACCCGACAGAAAAAGGGGATATCGATTACTAACTTGCCAAGTCAGCTCGCCTTTGGCGGATGGCAAACACATAGATAAAAATTATGAGCAATTTTGAGATTATTATAAATTCAGAAAAAATTTTGTTGAAAGCTTTTGATATTTTGCACGATGCGGCTTGTTATGAAAACGATATTAAATACGACTCAAAGACAGAAGCTCTAGACATTATTTTTGAAAGAGAATTTTTTGAGGACCCTTCAAAAATAAATACGCGACCTGCGTTATTAATCTTCGAGAAGGTAGAGTTCCCTATTGTAAAAAGCAATCTTCACTTAGAAGGCTTGGACTTTTACAGAATACATTCAAAGGATAAAAGTCTTAAAACTCATTCCTTCAACGAATGTAAGATTAAACCAAATAGATTTCTTCTGTATTTCAACGAGGTATTAGAAATAGAGATAGGCTTTAAATCATCAATAATTGGCTCCTTAAAGGATATCGAGTTTGTTGAAGGAAAGAAAGTCAGTTCAATTCAATTCAGAGGAATATCTCTTTTTTCTTACCGAACATATTGAACCTAAGATATGGAGAATTCTTAGACAATGACAACAGAACTTTTAAAAAGCATCTCCGGAATAAGGGGAATTATCGGAAATACTCTGACTGCAACAGAGGTCTTGAAATTCGCTTCTGCCCTTGGAAACTATTGCAAGGGAGGAAAAGTTGTCCTAGGCAGGGATACTCGAAAATCTGGAGAGGTTTTCAGGGGAACAGTCCTATCCGGGCTTCTCTGCGCGGGATGTGAGGTAATAGATTTGGGCATCTGTCCCACCCCAACTGTGGGGATTGCAGTTAAAGGTCTAAAAGCAAAAGGCGGGATAATGATAACTGCCAGCCATAATCCGGCTGAATGGAATGGTCTGAAATTTTTCAACTCAAAGGGGATATTTTTAGATGAGAAAGAGGGCAAAAAGCTTTTAGCTTTAGCTGAGAAAGAGATAAGCTATTCAGGTTGGGACGCCTTAGGCAAAGTAAAGTCTGATGATACCTGGATTGAGAAACACATCCAGAGGATTTTGAATCTGTCTTTTATCGATAAGAACAAGATCAAGAAGAAAAAGTTCAAGGTTGTTTTAGACTGCAATAATGGAGCAGGTTCAAGGATTGCTCCTTTCCTTCTGAGAAGGTTGGGATGCAAAGTGTTTGAGCTGAACTGCGGCTTAAGCGGAGATTTTATTCACCGGCCTGAGCCTGTGCCTAAGAATTTAAGTCTACTCTGCAGGAAAGTAAAAGAGACCAAAGCAGATTTAGGCTTTGCCTGCGACCCGGATTCGGACAGATTAGCCATAGTTTCCGAAAAAGGAGTCCCACTGGGAGAAGAATATACTCTGGCTCTGTGTGTAGATTTGGTATTGAGCAAAAAACTCTCTGATGTGGCAGTGAACGTCTCCTCCTCCAAGGTCATTGAGGATATAGCCCGAAAATATCGAGCCAAGGTCTTTCGTAGTAAAGTGGGCGAGGTGTTCGTAGTATCACTCTTGAAAAAAATAAAAGGAGAGATTGGAGGAGAAGGAAATGGTGGGGTAATTCTTCCGAAAAACCATTATGGCAGAGATGCGCAGGTGGGGATGGCTTTAATCCTGCAAACTCTGGCTGAATCGGGCAAGAAGATAAGTGAATTGAAAGAGAGTCTGCCCCAATATTACATTCAGAAGGACAAGATGAAGCACCCGGTTAATTTCGAGAATAATTTGAGGAAATATTTAAGGAAATTCAGGCAGGCGAAAATAAATAAACTGGACGGAGTGAAAATCGAGCTTGAAAATTCCTGGGTAAATATACGTAAATCAAATACCGAGCCGATCATAAGGGTGATGGCTGAAGCTAAAAGTCAGAAAGAAGCAGAAAGACTGGTTTCGGAGGCTAAGAAGGAGTTGAGCTGAGGAGATGTTTTTGTGTGTCATTGCGAGGAGGTCACATGACCGACGAAGCCCAATTGGGCTTCGCCCTACGGGCTCGCAATGACGGATCACGACTGTGATCGTAATGGGACGAGGGAACCCTTTTTGTTTTGACAATCTGCATGGAGTTTAGTATTATCTGATAGGAACTGACTTTTAGCCGATATGATTAGAAGGAGGAGCGATGTGCGGGATCGTTGGATATGTAGGTGACAAACCAGCAGTACCAATTCTAATGGAAGGGTTGAAAAGGCTGGAATACCGGGGGTACGATTCTGCCGGCATAGCTGTTTTGGAGGACGAGGGTATAATTCTGGAAAAGTGTGCGGGAAAAGTCTCGGCCTTAGAAAATCTCTTAAAAGGGAGAAATTTCCAGAGCACATTCGGTATAGCCCACACCCGCTGGGCTACTCACGGAGAACCTACAAACCTGAATGCTCATCCACACCTGGATTGCAAGAAAAAAATCGCGGTAGTTCACAACGGCATCATAGAAAACTACAGAAGCTTAAGAGAGGTTTTGTTCAAAAAAGGGCATATCTTCACCTCGGATACAGACACAGAAGTTTTGGCTCATCTGATTGAGGAATATTATGAGGGAGACCTGGTCGAAGCTGTCAGAACTGCCTTATCTCAGGTCGAGGGAACTTACGGAATAGCAGTGGTCTGCAAGGATAATCCTGAGGAAATCGTGGCAGCCAGGCATGGCAGTCCACTGGTCATCGGCAGAGGACAGGGAGAGAATCTGGTTGCTTCGGACTGCTCGGCAATCATCAGACATACCAACCAAGTGGTCTATTTAGAAGACCACGAGATAGCAGATGTGACCAAAGAAGGGTTTTCCATCTCCACTCTCGACAAAGTGTCAGTTACCCCGCACGTTCAGGAGATCTCCTGGACTCTGGATGAGATTGAAAAAGGTGGATTTCCGCATTTCATGCTAAAGGAAATCCATGAACAGCCCCTGACTTTGCAGAATGCTATGAGGGGAAGACTAAATTATGAAGAAGGTATCTCCCGTCTGAACGGTTTGAACCTTCAGTATGAAGAGCTTCATCACATAAACCGGGTCATCCTGACAGCCTGCGGAACTTCTTGGCATGCTGCTTTGATAGGCGAATACCTGATAGAGGATTTTGCTTCCATACCGGTGGAGGTTGAGTATGCCTCGGAGTTCAGGTACAGAAGCCCGCTCATCCAGGACGGAACAGTAGTTTTTGTGATAAGCCAGTCCGGAGAGACTGCGGATACCTTGGCCGCAATGAGGGAGGCAATCAGGAAAGGGGCGACTGTTCTGGGTATCTGCAATGTTGTCGGTTCGACCATCGCCAGGGAGACAGACGGGGGAGTTTATATTCACGCCGGACCTGAGATTGGAGTAGCTTCCACCAAGGCTTTCACCTCGCAGATCATGGTTTTGACTTTGATCTCTCTTCTTCTGGGCAGGATGAGAAACCTCTCCCTGGAAAAAGGCAGAGAGGTTATCGATGCGTTGAAGAAGATACCGGATCAGGTTGATTCTCTTCTAAAAAATGATACTTATATAAAGGAGATCGCAAAGGAATATTACAAAAAGAACAATTTTCTATATCTTGGACGCGGAATCAATTATCCTGTGGCTTTGGAAGGCGCTTTGAAGTTAAAAGAGATCTCCTATATCCACGCAGAAGGTTACCCGGCTGCAGAGATGAAACATGGACCTATCGCCTTGATAGATGAGAATATGCCGGTGGTGGTGATAGCCATAAAGGACAATGTGTATGAGAAGGTTCTTTCGAATATAGAGGAGGTCAAAGCCCGAAACGGCAGGGTGATCGCTCTGGCTACAGAAGGAGACGAACAGATCGCTAAATTAGTAAATCATGTTATCTATATACCTCGCACTCTGGAGCAGTTAGCCCCGCTTTTGAACATCATCCCTCTTCAGCTTTTAGCTTATCATATGGCAGTCCTGCGCGGATGTAACGTTGACCAACCCAGGAATCTGGCGAAAAGCGTCACCGTAGAATAAGCAGACGTAGACAGAATACACAAACAGGGAAAAAACATAGGGGCGGAGCTCGTCTCCGCCCTCATTTTTTGTAGGGACAGAACATTGTTCTGTCCTTTGTTTTTTATATGCATCATCACGGATGCCGCCTGTGGCGAGCCTCGCCTACGGCGGAATGCAAACCATATTTAGCTCGTAGCGCCCGATCCGCCAGAGGCGGATGTCGGGCGTTTTTTTAGTTGACAATCTCAAAACCCCTCAATTTATTAAGCGTAGAATAAAGCCTCTACCAAAGGGGAACTATGCGTGGCAGGATAATTTCTCATTACAAGATTTTAGAGAAATTAGGGGAGGGCGGTATGGGCGTGGTCTACAAAGCCCAGGACACTAAACTTGACCGGCTGGTGGCTCTAAAATTCTTGCCTCCGCACCTGACCTCTGAGGTTGAGGAAAAGGAAAGATTCATCCACGAAGCTAAAGCCGCATCAGCTTTAAATCATCCTAATATCGTCACTATTCACGAGATAGATGAGTTTGACGGGCAGATGTTTATTGTTATGGAATACTGCGAGGGAAAGACTTTGAAGCAGTTGACCGAAGAAGGCGCCCTTCCCATAAAGAAGGTTCTGGATATCGGGATTCAAGTCTGTGAAGGATTAACTGCTGCTCATAAGAAGGAAATAGTCCATCGGGATATAAAATCAGACAATATAAAGGTTAACAAAGAGGGGCAGGTCAAGATTATGGACTTTGGTCTGGCCAAACTAAAGGGGGCCACCAAGCTGACCAAGACCCGCTCGACTTTAGGGACACTTGCCTATATGTCACCAGAACAAGCTCAGGGTGAAGAGGTTGATTCAAGAAGTGATATTTTCTCTTTAGGCGTGGTTTTATATGAGCTTTTGACCGGGAAACTACCTTTTGCAGGAGAGCATCAAGCTGCTGTCATTTACTCTATAATTAACGAAGAGCCTCAGCCGATAGCACGTTTCAACAACCAGGTTTCAGCCAAATTAGAGGATATGGTGTCAAAAGCCCTGGCAAAAGACAGAGAGGAGAGGTATCAACACGCTGACGAACTCCTGGCGGATTTGCGAAGAGAAAGAAAGAGTCTGGAATATCTGAAAACTGGACAGATTCCTAAAGAGGTAACAGTACCCAGGCCTAAAAGGAAATTTCTTCCGATTGCAATTCCCGCCTCAGTCGTTTTCATTTTGGTTTTACTCTTCTTAATTCTCAGGCCATTCAAATTTGAAGTAGGCCCCGAAAAGAAGGCTACAGCAGAAGAGAACAGATTAGCCATCATGTATTTTGAGAATATGGCAGACAGAGAGGATAAGGAAAGATTAGGAGAGATTGTAACCGAGCTT
>DATKKH010000003.1:0-7679 GCA_035543035.1 Terriglobales bacterium
TCTGCCTCGATCCAGTTGTTTTTCAAAAAGCGCATCCGGAGCCGGGTGTCCGGGTAGAGTTACCCAGCCGGTGAATTTGTTAGGTGGTGAAGGTAACGGGGTTACCCTTATCCCTCTCTGAGCTGTGCTGTTGTCCGAGAGGTCTTTGACCTTAAAGACATAATGCGTCGGTGCCATTCCATAAGGAAAAGGCCGGCTGATATACCAGCCATCCGGATTCGGGCTGATATCCGGCGGAGGACCCTGGGAGGAAGTATCTCCATCTACGATGATATAGTCGAAGAGTAGCTTATCGCCAGTACCCTGCACCCCGTTGCTGTCCACATCGATCCAGATTTGCCAGTTGAGCTGGGCATCGACAGTACAGTTTGCTCCCCAGCTTATGGTATCACCCTGCACTGCGGTAGTCTTTAAGGTTGTATCCCCGTTGACTGAAAAGAAAACGTAATTGGTAGTTCCATAAATTGAAGAAAAGCTCAAGAGTACCAATAGAAAAAGCCCCCAGAAATAAAACTTTTTAAAAACTTTCATCTTCATCCCTCCTCGATGAATTTTTGTTCCCTCAAAAAAGTTCCTGCTCTGCGTTGGTTCCCCACCAACCCAGAAAATCTCTATCCTCTCACCTCCTTTTGAGAAATTGTTTTTTGATAATTTTTCTTTTATTATCTCCAACCGGGTAATTCAAAGCAGACAATTTCTTCAGTTAATCTATCGGCAGATTAATTCAAAGATGTAATAGTAATGTAGGGACGTATTGCAATACGTCCCTACAGACCTAAAATCTCTTCTCCATTATTTCCGGAATAGAATTATAAAATCTTTCTTTTAGTTTTTTAACCGGCACATCGACCCAATCATTTATCTTGAGATTCGTTCTGCCGACTTTCCCCAGGATTGTAAAATCGATATTATATTCTTTCGCAGTTTTTTCTATCTCTGGCACGTCTTTTTCTTCCAGACTAAGGATTATTCTCGACTGGGTTTCCCCGAAGAGTAGTATATCCTTCCTGATATTGTCCGTCAGACAAATTTCAGCACCTAAGAACAAAGCATTCCCGGAAGTAAAACAGCATTCTGCTAAAGCCACAGCCAGACCACCTTCCGAACAATCGTGAGCAGATTTTATTATTTCTTTTTTTATTAGCTCAAGGCAGGCTTGCTGAACATTTTTTTCATAATCCAGATCTATAATTGGAGGTTTGCCTTTCTCCAATTTGTGAACCAGCTTCAGATATTCTGTCCCGCCAAGCTCTTCCTTGTTTTTTCCCAGGAGGACAATTATATCCCCTTCTTTCTTGAACCACTGGGTAGTTATGTATTTGACATCCTCGATCAATCCGATCATCCCGACCACCGGAGTAGGATAAACTTTCCTTTCCGGGTCTTCGTTATAGAAGGAGACGTTTCCTCCGGTCACGGGTGTTTCTAAAGCTCGACAGGATTCGGACATGCCGGCAATACATTCGGCAAAAGTCCAGTAGACCTCCTTGTCATACGGGTTGCCGAAGTTAAGGCAGTTGGTTATTGCTAAGGGCTGTGCGCCTGAACAAATCAGATTTCTTGCAGCTTCTGCTACCGCGATTTTCCCTCCCATCCTGGGGTCAAGATAGCAGTACCTGCCGTTGCAGTCTGTGGTCATTGCTAGAGCTTTTTTGGTCTTTCGCAGACGCAAAACTGCTGCATCTGAGCCGGGCCCTACTGAAGTTCCGGTCCGGACCATGGTATCATACTGCTCATAGACCCATCTTTTGCTGGCGATGTTTGGAGAGCTTATGAGTTTCAGCAGAATTTCATTCAAGTCTGCTGGTATTTTTATTTTGGAAATGTCAAACTTTGTTGCCGAAGCAAGATATGTTGGCTTTTTCTTTTCACGGATGTAGACAGGTGCTCCTCCACCCAGAACCAGAGAGTCAGCCGGCATTTCAGCTACGACTTTCCCTTTATTTTTCACTCTCAACATCTTGTCATCTGTAACCTGACCGATTATGGACGAGTTGAGGCCCCACTTGGAGAATATCTTCTGGACTTCTTCTTCTTTTCCCTTTTTTGCGATGACCAGCATCCTCTCCTGGGACTCAGAGATCATTATCTCGTAAGGTATCATCCCTTTTTCACGCAAGGGGACTAAAGAGATATCGATTTCCATCCCGCTTTTTCCCTTGGCAGAGGTTTCTGAAGTTGCGCAGGAGAGTCCTGCTCCTCCTAAATCCTGAATCCCGACTAAAAGGCCGGCTTTGATTATTTCCAATGATGCCTCTAACAGGAGCTTTTCCATAAACGGGTCGCCTATCTGCACTGAAGGTCTTTTCTTCTGCGATTTCTCGCTTATTTCCTCTGAGGCAAACGTTACTCCATGAATACCGTCTCTGCCTGTTGAAGCTCCCACCAGCAAAACCGGATTTCCTACTCCATGAGCTTTGGCGCTTGCCATTTCCCCGGGTTTGACTATACCAACTGCCATACAGTTAACCAGGGGGTTGCCGGTGTAAGAATCGTCAAAATAAATTTCCCCTGCTACGGTGGGAACTCCAAAGCAGTTACCATAATCCCCTACTCCCCTGATAACTCCATCAAAAAGATACCTCACTCTCGAATTGGAAAGATCGCCGAATCTTAAGGAATCCAGAGAGGCAATAGGTCTGGCACCCATGCAAAAAATATCCCTGAGTATCCCACCGACTCCGGTTGCGGCTCCCTGGTAAGGCTCAACTGCCGAGGGGTGATTATGGCTTTCGATCTTGAAGACCACAGCCAGACCATCTCCGATGTCAACTGCTCCGGCATTCTCCTCACCAGCCTTGGCTAACAGGTTTTTCCCTTCCCGGGGGAAAGTCTTAACCTGGGCAATCGAATTTTTGTAACTGCAGTGTTCGGACCACATCACCGAATAGATTCCCAGCTCGGTGAAAGTCAGGTTTCGACCTAAAATCTTTTTTATCTTCTCGTATTCCTTTTTCAAAAGCCCATGCTCTTTGGCTAATTTTAGAGTCACTTTTGATTCTTTCATCTTTGATCTCCTGAGATTTGTGCTGAATCTTAAATATATTTATCACTCGCTCAATGTCAAATGAAATCCTCTCTGGAAACTCTTTGCCTTGAACTTGGGTTCACGTATGTACCTTGTTTTGAGTTCAGGCTGGATTTACAGCTTATGTTTATGATCGTTGTATAAGCTTATCTCTAAGTATCTTTACCAGAATAAGCAGAGACGCGGCACTCCATGTCCTTAACATTTTTTCTCAAAATAGTTAAGGGACTCCATCGTACGATGGAATCCCTTAGCTTAAATTACAATCCAACCTCAAATCACCAGACCAGAAGGTTTTTCACCAATTGCCAATTGCCCACAAAGGAGGAGGACCACCCTTGAACAGGTAGTTTACCAGGTAGACCACGTCGGATACAGTAACTTTGTAATCACCGTTCACATCGCTGTATATTAACCAAGGCTCCGGTCCTCCTTTGAACAGGTAATTCACCAGATAAACCACATCCGCAACCATGACCTTTCCATCGGAATTGACATCTCCGCACTTAGCTCTTCTGATCTGACTTGCCAGGGTGTCTAGGTCAGCTTCTCCCAGATCCGTTATCATCAGGGCATATTTCAGAGTAACCACAGACGAAGGATCCGGATTTTGAAGTTGAATTGCAGACACCAGTATGCTCTTATCAGCTTGCGAGTCCGATTCGATCGACCATCCGGGAATGGACATATATTTATAAAGAGAGTCGTCATTTGGTCCATCAAAAGGATCAATCTGACTAGCATTATCTATCACCCGAGCAGAAAAAGGAGTCCAAGAAGTATCTCCGTCTACTGAAGAACAACAGAAGAGCACTCCCCCGCAATGGTGGTTGTAATAACCTGTCCTCCCTTTGATCCAAATCAGATTAGAAGTAGAATCAAACCCACCAGTGTTGATCGTATAGTCCATATAAGGATACAGTATATCCCAGTCAGCTAATAAGCCAAGATACGCATCAGGTAATGTCGGTGGCTCTGGAGTCACATAGCTCCACCAGGCTGGAGGCGCGCACTTATAGAATTTGGTATATTTCAAAATGGCTCTCTCATAATGAATCGGGTTTGCGGGCGGTTTGACTGCTTGCGAGAAAAATATTTCCTTCTCCTCCAGAGCATACCACCACCAGAACCAGTGATATGGAGCAGGCAAGGCAGTGCTAACTGGAGCAAATGTGGAAATGACCACCGTGCTCCGCAGGCTTGGATATTGGCTGATCTTCAGATGCGACAGTGGTAAAAAATCGTTGCGTTTGCCGAACCGGAGCGCACTCCTATTTCCGTATCCGGGTATGTTTATGGAAACCACAGGAGAAAAATCGTAGAGAAAGTCCCCCAGGTTGGTATACATTCCGGTAGTTGGCCCCTGATTGGCCAAGTTGCCAACATTAGAAACCGCAGTGACCATGGTTCCATTGTTCACTGTATCAAACTCGGGATAGTAGAAACTGTCAGTCACCACAAAGTAGATCCTCACCCAGTCTGTGTCTGAATAAACTTCACCTGAGGTATCATTATTGGAAACTATCCTAAGGCTATCCACCAGAAAAGTATCTGTAAGCCCTCCTCCGTTGAAAGTGAGATTCACCTTCTGAGGAAAATCTCCTTCTGCAATACTGAAATTCGAAGGATAGATATTTAACCAGGAAGGTCCGGAGAGCTTAACGTAGAGAGCTGCTGTTCCCCACTCATTGTCAACGATCAAAGAATCAGTCGTAACTTGGTTATTTTTAGCCCATCTAATAGAGTCTGTCAGCTGGGTTGGAGTATAAGTAAGAGAAGCAAGAGGAGGCACCAGAAAACGAGGATATCTGAGAAAGCGCACCGGGTCATAGGTGTAACCACCTTCTCCGTTAGGTATGCTTCCAGCATCCAGGTCATATATGTACTGCACATAAAGAAAACTATCCACTCTTTCAGCGATCGATGACCAGTGCTCGCTCTGGCAATTCCCAGTAGTGCACCCGTTTGAATTAGTGTTGGTCAGATTAATCTCCGGTCCCCAGGTAAATCCGCCATTGGAAGAAGCCCTGGTGTATATATCACCATTAGCGAATCCGGATGCAGACACATCTCCCTCTTTGAATTTCGTGTAAGCTACATAAAGGTAATTATAAGCTGGATCACCTGGCATACACTCGACCCCCATAGTAAACTTAGCAATTAGTAGATTCCAGGCACCTGGGTCTACGGTTATGGGAGCAGTAGTATGACTGACTTTTCGTATTCCAGCAGCCGCACTCCAATGCCACAAAGTCACATCATTTAGATTGGGGTAATCATAGTATTTATAGGTGGTCCAGATGATATGCAGGTTGTCATTATAATCATACACCGCAGCTATATCTGGATAAGCTCTATCTGTATAGCCGGAAGCACCGTAATTAGTCAACTGGACAGGCGTTCCCATATTACCCGCAGCCATCCAGTCATTGCCATTATCTGACGACTCCAGATACATTACCTCATTCGCAGACTGGGAACTTGTCTTATATTGAAACCAAGCCAAACAGACCTTTTGCGAAACCGGCGAGGTTGCTATCACCCCACTGCCTATTTTGCCGATTGCATACTGGTAGGGAATTCTATTTGGATTAAGCTTTGTGTTTTTGGCTATCGGCAGAGGAGTGCTCCAGCCGGGTGACTCGCACACGAGGGTATCCTTGTTTGTTGGGCTCTCGAAGCAGCGCACATACCCTAACTCCTTGTCTGTGACGCATCCGGTAGAAGACCTTTCATGAGTTATGTGAACGTAGACGGTGTCACCGTTTTTAACCTTGGAACAGGCAACAGCAGGCCATCTTCCCTTATCCTCGTATGACCATTGAATTGAATCGGGTATGTCAAATAATCGAAATTGCCCTGCTCCGGGCAGGCTGTCCTCAATCGAAACAACAGTGCCCCAAATCGTCGCTGCTTGGTGATAGCAAAGCACTTCCCGGTTATCTGGGAGAAGGTCCAGACCCCCGTATCCAGCCCTGACATCTGGTGAAGATGCATGCATACCCCCAGGAGCTAACCAGGTTCCATCCAGGCGATGCGAATTGTAATCCATATATCGAGTTCCATAATAGTAGTCAGGACTTATGCAGTCCATCCAGGTAAAATGAAGAGTCCCGGATGAATCATTGGCTATTTGTCTGTGTTGGGTACCATTGAACTGGTAATCGTAATAAGTGTATCCTATAGTGTCATTCGAGAATGGATAAGAAACTTTAGGCTCTAAGACCGGACGATAATAAATTGGGTAATCCGGATTTAGCTCTTTGGTGTAGCAAGTGTCGTCTAAGGTCCTGGATTGTCCAGCTAAGAATGAGTTTGAATGTTTCCCTTTAGCAAAAAGGACAG
The DNA here is from genome assembly GCA_035543035.1 of Terriglobales bacterium. GTDB lineage: Bacteria > Zixibacteria > MSB-5A5 > MSB-5A5 > RBG-16-43-9 > RBG-16-43-9. The sequence continues at coordinate 6,374 of DATKKH010000003.1, forward strand.
CGCCCGTTAATAGCGATAAGCAAAAGGTCAAAATCAAAGCTCTTTTAACCATCTTTTACTCCTTTTCTCATATGCATAATCACTTTTCAAATCAAATAAGATTAGTCTACGGATTTCACGTTACGCAATTGCATTTTACTTGAGGACCACCTTTGAACAGGTAGTTGACCAGATAGACCACGTCAGAAACAGTTACCTGGCAATCCCCATTAGCATCACAATAATACAGCCACGGCTCTGGTCCCCCTTTGAACAGATAATTCACCAGATAGACCACATCTGAAACCATCACGTTCCCCTCAGTATTTACATCCCCACATCTAACTCTTCTTATTTGATTTGCCATAGTATCCAAGTCAGCTTTACCTTGATCTGTAACCATTAAGGCATATTTCATAGTCACCATTGTAGCAGGAGCGACATTCCGTAGCTCGATACCGGAGACTAATATACTCATATCTGTTGCAGAATCCTGCTCAGCCTCCCAACCCGGGTTAGTCAGATATTTGCATAGGGTGTCATACGGATACTCCGGAGGGGCGTATATATCTGATGTATCACGAAGGATATAAGCAGCAAAGGGTGCCCGGGACGTATCGCTGTCTTTTACGGCGTTTAAGAATAGACAAGCACCATAATAATTCTGAAAGCCGGAAGAGTCAGAATATATCCAGATGAGATTTCGGGACTGATCAAATCCTCCCTTGTTTCTTAAGAATGCCTGAGATGGAACATCGAAATCAGCCCAGAAACCGAGATAAGCATCGGGCAAAGTTGGTGGTTCAGATGTGATATAGCTCCACCAGGGCGGGGGTGGACTCTGGTGTAATTTGGTACATTTCAAGATCGCTCTTTCATAATGCACCGGATTATTCGCAGGCGGTTTTGCCGGCTTCCAAAAGAAGATATCCTCCTGCTCAAGGGCATACCACCACCAGAACCAGTGATATGGGGGAAGCGAAGATGTGCTGACCGGAGCAAACTCAGTTCTGACTCGTGTCATCTTCAATCCAGGATAATTAGTCATCTGCACGTGAGATAAAGGCAGGAAATCTTTCCGGCCGTGAACCCAGGCAGCGCTTTTGTCGCCATACCCGGGGATGTTTATGCACATGACCGGAGAGAAATCATACAGGAAGTCGTGCCCGTTGTAGAACATCCCAGAACTATCTTGTCGATTGCCCATGTTGCCCACATTTGTAACAGTGGTAACCATCGCTCCATTGTTCACCTTAACGAATTCGGGATAATAAAAACTGTCAGTCACCACAAAGTGAATCTTCACCCAAGCTGTATCAGAATAAAT
>DATKKH010000004.1:0-6722 GCA_035543035.1 Terriglobales bacterium
GATATCGTAGCGGAAGGCAAGAAACGAGGCAAAGTCGAGATAATATATCTGGTGGAAAGGCCGGAACTGGACGAGGGTCCGTTCATGAAAGAGGAACGAAGCCTGATTGATGCCGTGTCCAGAGAGGTGACACTAATAATCGAGCGCAGACAAGCCGAGGAAGAGAAAACCCGGCTGCAGAACCAGCTTATGCATGCAGACCGTTTGGCTACCATTGGACAACTGGCTGCTGGAGTTGCCCATGAACTTAACGAACCATTAGGAAGCATCCTGGGGTTCGCCCAGCTTACAGCTCAAAGCCCGGGGCTTACTCCTCAGGTATCCCAGGATATTGAGAAGATAATAAACGCATCGCTTCATGCCCGTGAGATTGTAAAGAAGTTACTGATCTTCGCTCGCCAGATGCCGACCACCAAAACCAGGGTTAATTTGAATCTCATCGTCGAAGAAGGGCTTTATTTCTTTGAGTCCAGATGCGCAAAGGAAGGAATAGAGCTGGTGCGTTCGCTTTCTTCTGATTTACCGGAAATCACAGCTGATCCAGCCCAGCTTCATCAGGTTTTAGTCAACCTGGTAGTAAACGCTATCCAGGCGATGCCAAACGGAGGTAAACTGACCATAAAGACCATATCCGATGGAGCTTACGTCTCGCTGATCGTGGAAGATACGGGCATAGGAATGAGCGAGGAGATTATGAAGCAGATATTCTTGCCATTCTTTACCACCAAAGAAGTTGGAGAGGGAACCGGCTTGGGGCTTTCTGTGGTTCATGGAATAGTCAGTTCACACAAGGGAGTTATCAAGGTCGAGAGCAAAGTAGGCGTCGGTTCGCGCTTTGAAATAAGATTTCCGGTAACTACCCTTTCAGAAAAAAAGGAGAGCTAATAATATGACTCCTGATTCTAAAAAGGAAACTCTTTTGGTCGTAGACGACACTCCAAATACTTTGGAGCTTCTTCAAAGAAAATTAGGTTCACAAGGATACCAGGTATACACGGCTCCGGACGTGGCCCAGGCGATTAAAATACTTGAGGGAACCCCGGTGGACCTGGTTATAACAGACCTGAAGATGCCTAAGGTTAGTGGATTAGATCTGGTTAGACATATTCGAGAAAATCTCAAAAATACTGAGGTGATGATGATCACCGGCTATGCCACGATCGAAGGAGCAGTCAAAGCCATTAAGATTGGTGCTGAGGAGTATCTTTCCAAGCCGTTTACCGACGAGGAGCTTTTTTCTGCAGTAAGAAGGGTCCTGGCTAAATTAGAGTCTCGCAGAGCCGCCCGCAGCCGAAAATCAGTAAAGCCCCTAGCCCCCCATGGCTTGATTGGTGAATCTGGGGCGATGCTTAAAGTTTTCGATGCGATCTCCAAGGCTGCAGCGACTTCAGCTACTGTTTTGATCTCCGGAGAAAGCGGCACCGGGAAAGAACTCATAGCAAGGGCGATTCATTATAACAGCCAGCGTGCTTCAGCCCCATTTGTCCCGGTGAACTGTGGAGGGATCCCTGAAGGGCTATTGGAAAGCGAGCTTTTTGGACATGTCAAAGGTTCTTTCACTGGAGCCACCGATACCAGGGCTGGTTTTTTCCAGACTGCAGATGGCGGCACGATTTTTCTGGATGAGATCAGCGAAACCAGCCTAACAATGCAGGTGAAGCTTCTTCGCGTTCTGCAGGACAAGGAAGTTTATATGGTCGGAGCGACTCATCCCACCAAGGTCGATGTAAGAATTTTAGCAGCGACTAATAAGGACCTGCTCAGATTAGTGGAGAAAGAAGTTTTTCGCGAGGACTTATTCTTCAGGCTAAACGTTATTAACATTGTAATGCCACCCTTGAGGGAGAGAGGAGACGACATCGTCCTTTTGATTAACCACTTTGCAGCGAAATTCGGGAAAGAATTAGCCAAACCTATCCCACGCTTCACCGAGAAAGTACTGCGGGCTTTCAAAACCTATGACTGGCCCGGAAACGTCAGGGAGCTGGAAAATGTGATCCAGCGTCTCCTGATAATGTGCGATAGTGATATCATAGATGTTCCGGATTTACCGTCGCTTATGCGTTTTTCGGCTCAAAGGGTTGTCGGACTGAATCGAACCCTGGCCGAAGTCGAGGCTGAATATATTCGTAACGTGCTGGCGAGCGTGAATGGAAATAAAACCAAAGCTGCACAGGTCTTGGGAATCGACCGGAAGACACTGAGAGAAAAGATCCAGAATATTCCTCCCTTGAATGGTTCTGAGTAAGAGCAGAACCGGGTAAATTCTCCCCAATGATTCAAATCTGACCGTAATTTCAGCTCTCCATATCATATCAATCTGGCAATTCAGATCAATGCACGGAAACTCAACCGGGCTGACAATTTTTTGTCTATCTTTGACTTAAGAATGGAATCTTAGAGTCGAGTCTTCTTTTCTTAGCTAATCATTGGACAATGATCCTCATCGGCACGGAGTTTGCTTCTCCTTTGATCTGGATTAACATTAGACTTGAAAGGAGGTAAGTAAAATGTCTAAACGCTCAACCAAAGTAATCGAGAAAGTCAGTTCGGTGACGAAGAAACGGGAATATACCGGGCTTTGCCTGACATGCCAGAATGCTTCCACCTGCATTTACCCGCGAAGCTCTGATCGACCGGTACTGCAGTGCGAGGAGTTTGACTGTTACGAAGCTCCGATGGAAAGAACCACGGTGGATAGAATTCTTGCTATTGCCCGTAACGGAGCCAGATCCGAGAAGGAAAGTGATCTCAAAGGGCTTTGCGTCAATTGTGAAAACCGCGCCACCTGCACCTTTCAAAAGCCGGAAGCTGGCGTGTGGAGATGTGAGGAGTACATTTAAAATCTGTAAACCTGAATTTTCTGTTGTTTCGTATGTTTGAAAAGTAAATGCTTGACGAGTCTAACCATCTGACATATATTTGATGATGCTCGTCAAGCATTTTTTTAAAACAATGAATTAACTTGTCACCTGATATTTAAGGAGTCATTATGACGGATTCAGAAGTTGGGAGGAGGGGAAACGTTTACGAAAACGTGGTCTGGCAGTTCAATAAAGCCTCAGACCTGATGAAGCTTGACCTGGATATACGCAAGATCCTGGGCAAGACCACTAATGAGATCGTGGTGAATTTTCCGGTTAAGATGGATGATGAGCGGATAGAGATGTTCACCGGCTACCGGGTGCAGCACAACAATGCCTTGGGTCCCTTCAAAGGAGGACTGCGTTTCCATCCGGCAGTTGATATCCATGAGGTCCGGGCACTGGCTACCTGGATGACCTGGAAAAGCGCGCTGACTTACATCCCGTTCGGCGGAGCCAAGGGAGGGATACAATGTGATCCCTTTAAATATTCACAGAGCGAGCTGGAAAGAATTACCCGCCGCTTTACCTTCGCCCTGGGGAATAATATTGGACCGGAATATGATATTCCCGCGCCTGACGTGAATACTAATCCCCAGATAATGGCCTGGATTCTGGATACCTTTGTATCAACCATGCCAGCGCATGAAAGACAAGCTTGCATCCATGTAGTTACCGGGAAACCTATCGAGTCCGGAGGAAGCCTGGGACGTGATAAGGCAACTGGTCAGGGAGTAGTCTATACAATTGAGGAATGGGCAGAGGACAAAGGTTTTAATTTAAAAGGAGCCACATATACGGTTCAGGGATTCGGAAACGTAGGCTCCTGGACGGCCCTCCTTTTGAAACAGCACGGATCTAAACTGCTTGCAGTCGAGGATGCCAGCGGAGCAATTGCCAACCCGGAGGGAATCGACCCTGAAGACTTAATAGCTCATGCCAAGAAAAATAACTGGCTGATCTCCGGGTATCCTAAAGCCAAGCCGATTGACCGCAAAACTCTGTTCCAGACCAAAGCAGACATCTTTGTTCCGGCTGCTCTGGAAAATCAGATCACAGCTGACACCGCACCCCTTTTGAACGTGAAGCTGGTGGCAGAAGGTGCCAATGGGCCAACTGATCCGGATGGCGACCGGGTTCTGCAGCAGAAAGGGATAGATTTGATCCCGGACATACTCTGCAACGCCGGCGGAGTAATCGTCAGCTACTTCGAATGGCTTCAGAACAAACGCAGCGAATTCTGGGAACTGGAGGAAGTAGACACTAAACTGCATAGGAAGATTGTCAGCGCTTACGAGCGGGTCCGCGATACGGCAAAACAATATAAAACCGATTGGCGCACTGCGGCCTATATCGTGGCCCTGTCGCATCTGGATACTGTTTACCGGGAACGCGGTATTTTCCCATGATTAAAACAAGGAAATCAACTTAACCCAAAAAATATGCCAAAACAAAAAAGTTTTTGCGACTATGTGGTCGACCATGTCAGCCAGGCAGCTTCCCTGATTTCGCTCGACCCGGACATCCGCCAGATTCTCGCCCAGACCATCAATGAGGTCATTATCAACTTTCCGGTGAAGACTGAAAACGGAGAGGTCGAGATGTTCACCGGCTACCGGGTGCAGCACAACAACGTGATGGGACCTTTTGAGGGAGGAGTGCGCTTTCATCCAGCACTGGGGATCGAAGAGGTGCGGGTTCTGGCTAACTGTATGACCTGGAAGGCAGCCATTGCCAACATACCCTTCGGAGGAGCCAGTGGTGGAATCCAGTTTGATCCCACCAAGTATTCGCTGGACGACCTGGAGAGAATAACCCGGCGTTTCACTTTTGCCCTGGGGAACAATATCGGACCGGAATATGACATCATCTCGCCGGATATTGGGACCAATTCCCAGATTATGGCCTGGGTCCTGGATACCTATCTGTCGACTATGCCCCCGCACAAACGCCAGGCTTGCAAACACGTGGTTACTGGTAAACCCATAAAATCGGGAGGGAGTTTGGGACGCGATAAAGCCACCGGCCAGGGAATCGTTTTTCTAATCCAAAAATGGGCCGAGGAGAAAAACTTCAATCTGAAAGGAGCCACTTACATTGTTCAGGGGTTCGGTAATGTTGGTTCCTGGACAGCCCGACTCTTAAAACCTCTGGGTGCGAAGCTGATTGCAGTTGAGGATTTCACCGGTGCAATCTTCAATCAGGAGGGAATTGACCCTGAGGATTTATGCGAATACGTCAAAAAGAATCGTAAAATCGCAGGTTACTCTCAGGCAAAAGCAGTCGATCACAAGGCCTTCTTGCAGACTAAGGCTGATGTTTTCGTCCCTGCTGCTCTGGAAAACCAGATCAACTCGGAGACTGCGCCCCTGCTAAATGTGAAGCTGGTAGCTGAAGGAGCCAACGGACCGACTGATCCGGAAGGAGATCGGATACTCCGAAAAAAAGGTATCGATCTGCTTCCTGATATCCTGTGTAACTCAGGTGGTTTGATAGTCAGCTATTTTGAATGGCTCCAGAATAAGCGCAGCGAGTTCTGGGAGCTGGAAGAAGTGGACAGTAAGCTGCACACCAGGATTATCAATGCTTACAATCTGGTGATTGATAAGTCAAAGGAGCTGAAAGTCGATATGCGCACTGCGGCTTATGCTGCCGCACTGAGCCGGCTGGAAAGAGTTTATAAAAGACGCGGAATCTTCCCGTGATTCTTTTATGATGATTTAGAAGGAGTGTAAGCCTTGCCTCGAAGAGGATCCGTAGGACTGGTTTACCATGATGAGTTTACGCTATAGGCCGATCTGCCTATGGCGTAATTTTTTTAGCTAAATATAGCTGCCCAATTCATTGTGCTAATTTGCTCGATAAATCGAGCAACTACAGTTTTGTGCAATCTTATGAAATTTTAAATATTGAATCGACGAAAAAGATATAAAAATTAAATCGTTTTCTCTTTAATACATTCTTGGCAAACCGCAATCCTATTCTGAGCCCTCTTAAAGGCAGCTAGTGCTCGAGGAATATCGATATCTTTTTCTCTGGATTTGAGCCTCTCCCTTGCTCTCTCCAGAGCTTTTTTCGCTCTTTCTAAATCGATATCTCTGGCGAACTCAACTGAATCTGCCAAAATCACGACTTTATTTTTCAAAACCTCCAAAAATCCTCCGCTTACTGCCATTATCACCTCAGGTCCTTTTGAATTCTTGACAGTAAGCTTTCCTGGCACTAAAGCTGTGATCAAAGGAGCATGGTCAGTCAAAATGCCCAGATATCCTTCTATCCCCGGTGCAATCAGTGAGGATGCCTCTTCCTCATAGAAGGTTTTCTCCGGGGTTACTATGCTCAATAGAAACATTTTGAAATCGCTGTTTGCTTTTCGCTATAAGCTATTCACCGATAAAGTAATTCCACGTTGGATAATATCAAAAAAGACTTTGTTTGTCAACATTTTCTATCAGATCACGAGTGCTTGATCTATCGAAAACGCTGTAGCCGAGCCCTGAAGGCTCGGCTACGTGTATGTTTCAGACGTTAACTGGAGGGGACAAACCCCTCCCCTACGGCATGATTGTAGGGGCGTATTGCAATACGCCCCTACCAAATTATTACCTCAACAAAACCATCTTCTTGGTAGCAGTATAATCTTTAGTCTTCAGCTGGTAGAAATATATCCCGCTTCCTACCTGTTTGCCCGAGTTATCTTTCCCCTCCCAGATGACCCTATAGTTACCCGGTGCTTTCTCCTCATCCACCAGGGTCCTCACCAACTGCCCAAGAATGTTGTAAATCTTCAGGGTGGTGCGGGAGGGACCATGAACCATGAACTGTGAACCACCCACCCGGTAGGGGATGGTGGTGGCA
>DATKKH010000005.1:0-4451 GCA_035543035.1 Terriglobales bacterium
GGGATAGGTAGTTGGGCTGAACAACTCCTGACCCGGGGTTTCGCTGGAGAAGGCAGCTGCCTTCTTGGTTTCATAAGGGTACCACCATTGAGCGCTGTCCGAAACGTGTCCTCCAGGATTTGTGGTTGCATCTCTTGATGGATTATAACCAGCGTCTTCGATGTTGACCGTGTAATGAGAATATTTCGGAGTGCCGTCATTTATCCTCCAGAAAGGCGCTCCAGAGGACTCATCAACGTGGGTAATGATCAGACCACGATCCAGAGTATCTCCACCGTAATTCAGATTAGGCCATAAATAGCAGGAAAAGTCCGAATCTTTTTTGTCATATTTAGCAGTTGAGCGGGGGTTACGATATTCTAACAGAAAGTACTCTCCTGAAGATGGTCTGATCGGGAGCATGTACAGTGAACTATCTTTGGTCGTTTCGAAGTTATACAGAACTACGGAATTGTGAGCCCCCGCGCTTGGAACTAAAGGGGTAATCCACCCGAGTGTCTTCTTACTCCATCCGCAGAGGTGAGACGGGATTTCCGAGCCGATGGAAAGTAACCCATAACCGTAATAACCCATGACGCACTGGTCGTTAACTGGATGGTCATTGGAGTCATTAGGTGTATAAAACGTGTTAACTGATGTTTTGGCATCGTAATCATAAAGGTCGGGCAACCCCACGTTATGGGCTAATTCATGGCAGAATACCCTTATCTTATTCAACCCGCTTACTCCTGAAAAACCGGGAGGATAAAGAGGATCGTGCAGCGGCACAGTCTCAGGCGAGGTATTCCACCTGGGGATTCTCATTTCATCATAAGGTCCGGGTCCAGAGCCTAACGGATAGACCATGGCATAGGACCAGATGTCGTACCAGTCCTGAGAATCTTCCTGCCCATTTCCGGAACGAATAAAGATGACTGCATCGACGTTGCCGTCATGATCTCCATCATATTTGGAGAAATCGATTACCGGATCCAGTTCCGGGAACAGTTCCTCAAAGTCAAAGTAGGGCGTGTAAATCCCGGCGTTATACCAGTCTATCACCTCCCCGGTAACGTTCAGTTTCCCATAGGAGACTTCATAATAATAATCCGCCACTGAACCGCCAGGATAAACATTCCTGGAGAAAAGCAAACTGTCAAAAGTTGCCCTGGAGTATGTGCCGTGCCGGTTGCTCCAGTCAACCATAATTGCAAGAACCTTCAGGGTATCGGCACTAAACCGGTATGATGCTATGCTGACACTATCCTGGTGAGTCATTTGCGATGCTGGAATCTTTCCAAACTGCTCTTTCAGTTTTTCATCAGGAATGTCCAGAATTACCCCTCTGGAAAGGTCAACCGCATAAGAGATTTCATAAACTGCTAACAGGATGAACCCGAGGACAACAAAAACTTTAAACAATCTTTTCATAAAGTCTCCTCTCTATAAACTACGCATTGAATTTTTGAGAAGTTTCAAAGACCTTCAAAACTTGACAGACATGTTATTATTATAATCAGAAACCCGAAAAAATCAAGCTCTTTCGTTCGAAAGCTTTTACTGCTCTGAAATTGTTGACATTTTTGTTATATTTTATTTGACTGAATATCAAAGAGTTACAAAATAGTGCTAACGTATGACTTTATATGTTGCATCTTTAAGGAAAATTCATTTTACAAATTACGAGAGTCAAACTTAGCTCCTATCCAGGAGTTCAAGTTTGAAGAAGCTGGATATAAAGAAGCCCACTGGGATGGAAGGAGCGATTTGAATAATTCAGTTGCCTAAGATATCTTTTTTTACCGGATCAAAGCAGGGGGTTTTGCAGAAACGAAGAAAATGCTCTTGCTGAAATAGGAAAGTGTCAGGAGCCTTTGGTCCCGACCAATCACTACGAATTATTTCTCTCTATGGATCAGAGAAAGAAACTCCTGCCTGGTAACTGCCGACTCACGGAAGCTTCCTAAGACGGAGGAAGTGACCATTACTGAATTCTGTTTTTCCACCCCTCTCATCATCATACACAAGTGTCGTGCCTCGATCATCACTCCAACGCCGACCGCATCAATCGAATCTCGCACTGCATAGGCGATCTGCTCGGTCAGTCTTTCCTGCAGTTGTAACCTCTTGGCATACATATCTGCCAAACGGGCTAATTTACTGGCACCAAAGACCTTCCCTTTGGGAATATAGCCGATATGACAGCGCCCGAAAAAAGGCAGAAGGTGGTGCTCGCACAGACTGTAAATCTCGATGTCTTTTACTATGACCATACTGTTGGTTTCCTGGGTAAAAAGAGCCTCATTGATCAGTTGTTTCCTGTCAACCCAGTAACCCGAGGTCAGGTAGGAAAGAGACTGGGCTACTCGCTGAGGTGTTTTGAGCAGTCCTTCGCGGTTTGTATCCTCTCCTAACTCTATCAACAACTCCTTAACCAGCTTTTCTATCTTGTCGTAATCAATTTTTCTGTCCATTGATTATCTCCTTTTTCAAAAGCTCTGTGTAGTCATCTAGGGGTTGCATGCCCTTCATTGATAGATTTGTAACGACTTCCCTTATGCTCAAACCTGTTCCTGGTAGCACTAATTCAGGATTTAGTTCATACAACGGTATAGCAAGATATGGACGGCTTTCTATGTTTGGATCAGGAAGAGTCAAATCCTTGGTATTAAGCACCAGATCATCATATAAAATTAAATCCAGGTCAATGGTTCTGGCGGCATATTTATCCTTACCTCTTTTTCTGCCTAAATCTTTTTCAATTTTTCGTAATACTTTATGTTTTAAATCCACCGGAGAAGTATCGGTTTCAATTTCCACTACACAATTGTAGTATCGGGGCTGCTGTAGTCCTCCCTCAGGCAAAGTTTCGTAAACAGTAGAGATACCCAAAATATGTTCTTCCCTTGATATCAGTCTAATTGCATTTCTAACATTCTCAGACGGATTGATATTTGAACCTACCCCGATAAATGCCCTCACCATAGCTAATTTTCTCTTTTTCTTTCTATCTCGACTCCCACACTCCGGGCGAATCTGAGAGCCGATGGTTTATCCACTCTCACCTGCACCTGCTTCACCCCCGGCTGATCCAGACAGACATGAGCAATCGCTTCAGCCAGAGCTTCTAGCAGATAATATTTCGAGCTTTCTACCATACTCAGGACTTTCTTCTTTAGTGCTCGGTAATCTACTGAGTCCTCGAACCTATCACTTCTGGCAGCTTTTACCAGATCAGCGAAAATGACAAGATTGATCAGCACGTCTTGCTTTTCGCGGCGTTCATCTTCGTTAATTCCTATAATACAGCGCGCCGATAGGTCACTTATCAGGATTCGATCCATTAACATACTCCCTCAAATGCAGGCCACCATCCACATTGATGATCTGGCCGGTTACAAAATCACTTCCCAAGAGATAAACCACTGCCTCGGCGATGTCTATCGGACTTCCATGTCGCTTTAGAGGCACAGTATGCATAATCCTCTCCAGATACCGTTTATCTTTGCCAGGAGGCGGAAGTATCAATCCCGGAGCAACTCCGTTCACCGAAATATCGGGTGCAAACTCTAAAGCCATCATTTCAGTCAGGACAGAAAGAAGATGTTTGCTTAAGATGTACGGAACGTGCAGAAAGTCATAACCCTTTATCCTGGCATCCAGTAAATTTATTATTTTCCCGATTTTGACCAGCCTGGCAAATTCACGGCTCAAAACAAGAGGAACCCAGGTATTAACCTGGATATGCAGCTTAAGGTCTTCGAAACTCATGTCTCTGAGCTTTCCAGGAAGAAAAATGGAAGCATTATTCACCAGAAAATCCAGCGAACCAGAAGCTTTCAGAGCTTGAGAAATCAAAGGAGTGTATTCCCTTGGATTCTTAAAATCGGCCTTCACTAACCAGGAGTTCACCTCATATTCAGTTAGCTCAGAACAGAGTTTTTGAGCTTCTTTTCTGGAGTTATTGTAGTGAATGACGACGTTCACTCCTTCGCTGGCAAGAGCAAGGCATATCTCTCGCCCAATTCTCTTGGATGCTCCTGTAATGAGTGCTGTTTTCCCTTTTAAGGCTTTTTCTGCCATTTTTTCTATTGACTATAGCTTTTATCTTTCTAAATCAACTGGTTAATCTTTGCCGCTAAAATAAAGTCGTTCCGCGAAAGCCCACCTATCTTGTGAGTGGAGAGCTCTAACTTTACTTTGCTATAATAGATGCAAATATCCGGATGATGATTTTGCTTTTCAGCCAAGTCCGCTACTTTATTGACAAAAGCAATGCTTCCTTTGAAATCCCTGAATTGAAATTCCCTCTCCATCGACTTTTCTTCGATCATCCATCCTGGAATCTGAACTGCCAGCTCTTTTACAACTTGTCCGGAAAGAGCGCTCTCACCTGTAGTTACTGGCTTGCAGTTTTCATCAGTTAATCTCATTATCCCTCCTTTTTTTCGACTAGCGAATAAGCCCGGCAA
>DATKKH010000006.1:0-9201 GCA_035543035.1 Terriglobales bacterium
CCTACGGTGGACCGTGCCTGCTTTCTCTGTGATTCGTAGGGCATACCTTTAGGTTTGCTATTTATTCTCAAGGCTGAAGCCTTGCCCTACGATTTAACTTTATTTATTTCAAAAGGAGGTCTTAATGGTGCGAAATGTAAAACTATTAGTCTTCCCCGTTAGGAACTTAGAAAAAGCCAAAACTTTTTTTAGTAAGTTTCTTGGGGTAGAACCTTACGCTGAAAGTCCCTACTATGTAGGCTATAGAGTTGGCGAGCAGGAGGTGGGATTAGACCCTAACTCAAAGGCAGGACCGATTGGCTATGTAGACGTAAGTGATATTAAAAGTAGCCTGGAGGAGATGGCTAAGGTTGGTGCTGAGATAGTGCAGGACGTTAAAGACGTAGGCGGGGGTTTGTTAATTGCGCAAATAAAGGACGCTGATGGTAATGTTGTTGGTTTGAGACAACAGCCTTAAGTTGTAGGTCAAGCAGTCCGCCGGAGGCGGACTGCTTGACTAAGGAAATATATAAAAAGGTGTCAACCAGTCGTACAGTTCGACTTTGCTCTTCGGTCTGAGCTCAGGGTCGAAGACTCACTGCCCTGAGCCTGACGAAGGGTGGACATGGTTGACCTACTACTACTTGACAAACAATATTCCAAAAATTAGATTGTCTGCTAAAATAAGGCAACCTTGAAGGGTTACCCTACGTAAACCGTTCAAATCTGTACTTGATGAACGGAATGTAGTATCTAATCGAAAGGAAATTATGCAGTCTTTCATAAATATATTAGCAGAAAACCCGCTGGTTCTTCTTTTCACTATCATCGGGCTGGGATATCTGATTGGTAATATCAAGATCTTCGGGCTTAAGCTCGGTGTGGCTGCGGTTTTGTTTGTGGGAATTTCCTTCGGCGCGATCGATAAAAGACTGGCTTTGCCGGAGTATATCTACATCATCGGGCTGGTGTTATTTGTATATGCCATCGGCCTGCAGGCAGGGCCCGGGTTCTTTGCCTCGTTTCATAAGAGAGGCCTGCGCTTCAGCCTGATCGCAGGAGTCATTCTTGCTTTGGGAGCAATAGTGGCAGTAATCCTGGGCAAGCTTTTGGGACTTTCAGGTCCCAGCATAGCAGGATTGTTCTGCGGGGCACTGACCAATACCCCGGCTTTAGCAGCAACAGTAGAGACTATTAAAAACCTGGCTCCGGGTCTTCCTCCCAACCTGGCTGATTTGTATGTCCGCTCCCCAGTCGTAACCTATGGTTTAGCCTACCCGTTTGGCGTTTTTGGAGTAATCCTCTGGTTTTACGTTTTCACCAAATTATTCAAGGTCAATTTCGTGAAGGAAAAATCAGAGCGCTTGAAAGAGTTCGGCTCGGATACGATCTTAAGCCGAACCTACAGGGTTACAAATCCAGCCGTTATCGGGAAGCCAGTCGAGCAGGTTTTGACAGTCCTGGGACATCCCGGTTTCGTTCTCAGCCGGATCAAGCGGGGGAAAGAGATAAAGATCGTTTCCCCGGGGACTATCCTTGAAGCCAGCGATTTCATAGTGGCAGTGGGACCTGTAAGTGCTCAGGAAAAGGCATCAATTCTCTTTGGCGAGGAGACCAAGGAGCAGATCGAGGAAAAAAGGGATGACACCAGTTACCGGCGCTTTTTTGTCTCGAATAAATCGGTCGTGGGAAAAACCATCAGCGAGCTGCAGCTCAGAAGGGAATTCGACGGAAACATCACCAGACTGCAGCGCGGGGACGTCGATTTTGTCCCGACCGATGATACCATCCTGGAGATGGGAGACAGGGTCCTGGTGGTCTCCCCGCGCGAGCAGGTGGAGCGGGTTGCCAGATTTTTCGGAGATTCGGTCCAGGCGATCTCGGAGACCGATTATTTATCCCTTTCCCTGGGAATAGTCTTAGGTGTTTTTGTGGGGATGATCCCTCTGCCTTTACCTCATGGGATGAGCTTCAAATTGGGTTTTGCCGGCGGCCCGTTATTAGTCGGGCTCATCTTAGGGAGGTTGGAGAGAACTGGTCCAGTTTTCTGGTCAATACCACTGAATGCCAATCTGGTCCTGCGCCAGATAGGACTGGTGTTTTTCCTCTCAGCTATCGGAACAAAAGCAGGATTTGGGTTTGGCGAGATTTTCAAAACCGGAGGCTGGGGATTGATCTTAGCTGCTGCAGGCGTTACCACTTTCGTCACCGTCGCAACTATCATTGCAGGTTACAGGTTCCTCAAACTTCCCATGGCAGGAGTTATGGGGATGATGTCCGGAATGCAGACCCAGCCAGCGTGCTTAGCTTATGCCAATCAGCAAGCCCAGAACGACCTGCCTAATCTCTGGTATGCCACAGTGTATCCCGCCTCGATGATCGCCAAGATTCTTCTGGCACAAATTATCGTGACGGTTTTATTGATGTTGTAAAAGCAGTAAAAGTAGATCAAGCATGTCCCCAGCGGGGACTGCTTGACGAAGGGAATAAAAAAAAGTGTCAACCAGTCCTTCAGTTCGACTTCGCTCACTGCCCTGAGCCTGACGAAGGGCGGACATGGTTGACCTACTGTTAAAATTTTCTTTTATCGTTTACTATTTTCACCAAACCCCATCTTACTCCTTCTGGCAAATTCGAAAATAATGTCATCATTGTCCCTGGATAACCGTTGCTTATGACCTCAAAAGCTCTTCCAGGCAGTAGATTATAGACTGTAAAGTCTGGTGGGGGTGGCTGGAATTTTATAGCTTCGGGTGCTCCTCTGCCGTCTTTTCCGTGACAGGACGAGCAGACTTGTGAGAAGGTCTGGTCTGCCTTTTCCTGATCTGAAAGAGTAATCGTAACCGGAACAGGAGAGAGTTTACCCAGAACTTCAAATCTGACATTCAAAAAATCAATCAGACTATTCAGTTTTCCTTTTTCATAGTAACCAAAATAAGGCATGGCTGTTCCGTTCACACCTTTTATCAAAATATCATATATATAATCTCTGTTTGCCCTGATAGATGCAATAGCTTCAGGCTGGATGTTCAGATTTACCGCCTCATTTCCTTTTCCATCCGCATTTCCTCCATGACAGAAAGTGCAGCTTTTTTCAAAAATCGTTTTACCGTTGTCATAAACTGTATTCAAGTCATTCTGGTAATTGTCCAATGCAGACTGGGAATAACTGCTAAGGTTTTTTTCATATACTCTCGCGTTGGCTTCCAGTTCCCTGTTCAGAGGTAAAAGGGATTTGTCCTGAAGCATCTGCCGGGTGAAAAGCATCGGGACGATTATCAGCATGACCAGAGAAAAGACGAGTCCGGGTTTCATAGTGGAGTTTTTGTTGAGAGCCTGGAATACATTCAATAGTAAAAAAGAGGCAGCGGCAATTCCTATGGTCATTACTATTATAGTATCATAATCCAGCTTTTTAGTCAGAGTCGCAAGAACCAGGACCCCTAACACCGACTGTTCTAAAATGGCAGCCACGATCCAGTGGAGCATTTTGGTTCTCTTTTGCGGGTCTCCTTTGGCAGTGAAAAAGAAATGAAATACTCCGCCGGCAACCAGTGCCGCACCCAGGATATGCAGGTATCTGAAGAGCCAGTGAATGGTCAAAGCCTTATCCAGATGATAACCATTTTTCAAGATATTTGCCCACTGGTCCGGGTTTTCAGCTGTGACCATGACCAGAACGAAAATCGCCGGCACGATCAGCAGAGCGACCAGAGCAATTATACCCAGAATTAAAAAAACATAAGGTTGGATATTCGTCTGCTGTGACAGTGAATCGAACAATACAAAAGAGATTATCAAAAGAAGGATGATTAACATCCAGTAAGGTGCGAACAGAGTGACTCCGTTGAAGAAGGGGACAGCAAGACCAAGCTGGATCAAAAGCAGAGGGGCAACTCCCAGCACAGCTGCCAGGCTTTTGTGAACAGTGAAAGTTTTCAGGACTTCCCGATCCCATCTTGATTCATGCAGTCTGCCGCTATGCCAGGTTTCGAGAAAAAGATAAAATGCCAGCATCGCGGTTCCCAAAGCGAAAAGAACGAAAAGCATATGCAGAACAAAGGCAATAAAAAGCAAATAATGCAATAGAGAATCGGAAAGCGGTTTCTGGATCAAAAGGTCGAACAGGCTATTCATTTTTATCCTCTCTCGACAGGATCAGAAAACGGGAGGGTTCTTCAATTTTGATCTGTCCATTTGCCAGCTGATACAGAAAAGCACTTAAAGCCCGTCGCTCCCCGTCGTTTCCGGAGAAGGGAGGCATAAAAGGAACCATCTGGTGAGTGTTTCCCAGAATGACATAGATCCCGTCCTCAGAACGCCCCTGGACACGGTCTTTGATATCGTTCAGCCCACCCATCGTATGGCAGGTGGAACAGTTCTGGCCGAAAAGATAGGTTCCCTGAGCTACAGTATCCTCAGAGCTTCCAGCCTGGCTATACCAGTATGAATTTTTTAGAGTCCCGTCATTTTTCCAGAACAGACTTTCATCCAGCTGGACCTGGTTGGAATAGAGATATCCGGGCAAAAGAAAAGGGCCACGAATAAACTCCCGGACACGCTCATATTCGGTTACAAAACCGCAAAAGAATAAAATAGCCGGAATAACCAGGACTTTAGATGAGAAGATCGAACCCCTCAATGCAACCAAAGAAAATAAGAGGAGGGCGATAACTCCCAGAATATTCAAAATCCAGAAAAATTCGGGATGCTGGGAAAAATGAGAAGTCAGAACCGAAAAAACCGCATGGGTTTTGAATCTCGAAGGGACAACGGAAAAATACCACCAGGTCGAAACTAAAGCGAGGGCAAGAAAGACCAAGGCGATTTTTCCGAAGAATCTAAGAGCTTCTTTCCTGAATCCAGTTTCATGTCTGACCAAGACAAGATAAGCAGAAGCGAAAACAGAACCCAGGCTGAAGGCAATCCCTAATCTTAAAAATAACTGAGGCGGGAAAGATGGATTGAAAAAGGCCGACCAGAAGCTTCTATTCCAGGGCCAGCCGTCAGAGGTCAGCATAAAACCCAAAATTCCGGTGATGAGGAACGCTGAGAATATGGCCAGTCCGGAATATGCAAACCCCATTCGGATATGTTTTTTCTTTTTCTCGCCGGTCCACTTCTCCCAGGTGAAAAAATAAAGCAGGATTACGATGACCTCGACTGCAAAGGCCAGCCATTCCACAAACCAGGGCCAGAAGAAAATCCTGAGCATCAAGCCTATACCTTTAGGGGAAAGTGCGCTGGTGATAAACCAGATACCAACTCCGGTTATTGATCCTGCTCCGGTAACGATGACGATAGTAGGTTTTAGAAGCTGCCTGGCGAAATTCTCCCAGTGCTCGGATGACTTTTTGAATCCGATATATTCTGCCAGAGCAATCATGGTTATCACTCCAGTAGTGATGCCCTGGGCTATAATGAGATGAAGAACTGCATTTAAGGCAATGGTCATTCCGTTGCCCAGATAAGGAACCTGAAATATCGGGAATTCCATATGAACTTCTTGGACCTCTTAAAAAGAAGTTTTGTTAAACATAGTCCATTTGGTTTATCAGTTCACTATGATAGCAAAAGATGTAAGCCCGCGTAGGGGTGGAGCTTGTCTCCACCCGAACTTAGCCGGGCGTCCAGTTTGGACGCCCCTACGCGACTCTCCCCAACCCTCTCCCGTAGGGGGAGAGGGGATTCAAAAAAGAAAAGGGAAAGCAGACCTTATCCTTAAATTCTGCTGAATATTCAAATTTGTTCTTCAGTCACCGGATAAAATCTGCTCTATGACTATTCTCTGTCGATCTACTTCTTCGGCTCAGTTTCAACTTGAGACCTGAGGTATTCCAGGATTGCCCGTGCCTGGTCCTGAGTTAGTTTCGGGTCAGGCATAACGGTAACAAATTCCTTTACCTCTGCTTTCATATGCTCGTTTTTCTGCTGCATCTCCACGGTGTTCAGAAGCAGGTTCAGGATGAATTCCGGCGAGTGCTCTTTCATCTCCTCCCGCAGAGGCGGGCCAACTTTTTTCTGATCCATTGTGTGACAGAGAGCGCACTTGCTCTGGAAAAGCTCGTCACCGGTTTTGACCATATTCTGGTCTATGGCTGCAAGTTTCAGTTCCTTAATCGGGCCAATCCCTTTGTCTGACAGCTCTGCACCAGACATCTCACCCATCTCAGAAGTATCTTCCTTTGGCTGCTCTGAGGCAACTGCAGGCGGGGTCTGTGCCTGCTCCTGCTGGGGCGACTTCTTGCAACCTATAAACAAAGCCAGAAGAATAAAGGCAAGAATCAATACGTGTTTCATAATACCCTCCTTGAAATCTGTTTTGGTTTATAATTTTCAAAATTAGAAATCAGACTTTTGTTTGACGATGTTTAAGGAAAGCCGGAACAGATAGTTTCCATAACACACCCCCTTGGTTAGGAATACTGGTTTAAATATCGAGACGAAAGAAAAGAACGGGTAATCCTGATATTTTTATCCCCTGGTAAAGAGCTCTCACTCGGTTTTTATATATACCCTGAATCTCATTTTGTCAAGAGGAAAAATGAAGATAAAAGAACCCTGAACATTCTTAACAGATAAGCTGGTGACTGAATCACCAAGAAAAGGCAGACTTTTTTGCTTGATTTTCTGGAGCCAAAAATATAATATAGGTCTTGTGAAAATTCTGGACTGATGAAAAGTCCCTGTAAATTAATCTTTAAAGGAGGTAAGACTTAATGGCTTTAGCGGACAAGAAAGCTGACCTGGCAGGTCCGGGTATCGGCAATTATGAGGAGCTGGAAAAAATTCTACCCAGCGATTACCGGGCTCTGCTTCCTCCGATGGAGAGGATGAAGGCATTATTTGCCATCAAGGAGTATATCGAAAAGAACCTGTGCAAAGAGCTTAACCTGCAGATGGTTCAGGTTCCCCTGATCGTGGACGTGGAAAGCGGCGTGAACGACATGCTGGACCGGGACGGCTCCCGCACCCCGATACAGTTCCATATCTCCAACGATTATGACAAGCATCCGGTCGATGCCCAGGTAGTTCAGGCGGCTACCAAATGGAAACGCCCGGCACTGAAGCAGTTCAGCTGCAAGGTAGGTGAAGGTATCTGCACCGATATGAAGGCAGTTCGTAAGGATTATTTTTTGGATCACGATCACAGCGCTTATGTAGACCAGTGGGACTGGGAAAAAGTAATGACTGCTGACCAGCGTAACCTAAATTACCTTAAGGATACGGTTCGCAAAATCTGGAAGGTGATCCGGGGAGCCGGGAAGCACGCCCAGGAGCTTTTCCCGCAGTTGAAATCCAGCAAGTATCCTGATTTTCCAGAGGAGCTGACTTTTCTGCATGCAGAGGAAATCTTAGAGATGTTTCCGGATCTGCCTCGCAAGGCAAGGGAAACAGCGGTTCTGCAGAAATACCCGGCAGTATTCATTATCGGAGTAGGCTGGACTTTAAAAGACGGTTACCCACACGAGATGAGAGCTGCTGATTATGATGACTGGGTCACGGAAACCAAATCCGAAAAAGGGAAGCCGACGCATGGATTGAATGGCGATATCTTAGTCTGGAATCCAGTCACCAAACGCAGGCACGAGCTGACCTCAATGGGGATTCGGGTGACAAAGGAGACTCTCAAAAAGCAATTAAAGATGACCGGGCAGCTCGATTTCCTGAAACTGCCTTATCACCAGGCAATCCTGAACGACCAGATTCCCCTGAGCATCGGCGGGGGCATTGGACAATCCCGTACCTATATGTATCTTTTAAGGACTGCCCACCTTGGAGAAGTATCAGTCACGGTCTGGCCCAAGATACTCAAGGAGCTGTGCAAGAAGAAAAATATCTTTGTGCTGGAGTAAAAATCTGTCAGACAGGAATGTCTTACATACCTGTCCAAATAGTAGGGGCACGTTACAACGTGCCCCTACAGAACTCATCCTAAATCCCTCTCTTAGAAAGAGAGGGACTTTTTTCCCCTTCTCTTGATAAGAGAAGGGGGAAAGGGGATGAGTTCGACCATAGCGTCTGGTCCTGTACCTGACGTCCTAAAAATATCGTAGGAGACAAGCTCCGCCGCTACGAACTTCGATTCGTAATGACATGATAACAAGGTCGAGAAAACCTCGCCCCTACAAAAGCAGATATCTTCCGATAATAATTAATGATGAAAAAAATAAAATACCTGCATTTCTCCTGGATAGCTCTGGTTTTTGTTATCCTCTCAACCTCCTGCGGAGAGAAAAAGCAGATCGAGTCTTCTCATTCTCTCAATATTACAGTTGATCCTCGGATTGAGCTTTTAGCAGTGGTGCAGTTTTTAAGCGGATATGGTGAGCGAACCGGAAGGATCACCCGATTCGACTTTCCATATAAGGACGACGTCTCAGAATATTTCTCTGCCTATAAAAACCATCCAGCAGTCAAGCTTTTTGAAGAGATGAGCATCTCCGGTTTCAGTCTCGATGCGCCGCCTGATGCAATGCTTCACCTTTCTAATCCTCCGGAGCTGGCTCTGCAGGTGCCTTTCACCCGTTATCTCAAAAGAAGAGCTGGTGGAGAGGAAAAGCTCGAAAGGTTGGTTCAGGAGCTGAGAGATTTTGCCCAGAAAACCAATTTTATGTCTTTTTTTGAGTCTCATAGAGGAACTTACTCAAAAATTGTTTCGGACACCTATGGGAAAATGCAAGGGGTGGATTTTATCAGCACTCTTGAGAATTATTATGGAATGAAACAACTATGCTATAATATAATTCTGGATCCTCTTTTTCATCCAGGTGGATATGGACCAAGAATAGACCCGGAAGGAAACTCCAGTCCGGTTTCGGATTTCTTTAAATCACTTGAGTATCTGATTTTCAATAAATGGTCAGGTAAAAGCTATGAGATTTACAATATCTGCGGCCCAAGCGACGTGGAAAACGGTATTCCGAGCTTCGGAACTCAGGATGGTTTCCGGCAGCTTGCCTGGCACGAGTTCGGTCATTCTTTTGTAAACCCGCTAACCGAATCCCTAAAAAACAGGATAAAAATATCAGAATATTCATCCCTTTTCGAACCTATTAAGGAGAGGATGGGATCGGAAGATTACGGAAACTGGGAGACTTGCGTGAACGAGCATATAGTCAGGGCGATTACTGTCCGTCTAACCTTCATCTATTTCGGAAACCAGGCAGGGGAAGATGAGCTAAGGGATCAAAAGAGCAGGGGATTCGTTTATATCGAGCC
>DATKKH010000007.1:0-5750 GCA_035543035.1 Terriglobales bacterium
AGGGGATGGAATCTGGTCGCCCAACGTGGATATAGCAGAGACCAAAGACGAGATAGTTCTGAGTGCTGAGCTGCCGGGCTTTAAGAAAGAGGATATAAAGCTTTCGGTAGAGGACCATACCATAACCCTGAGCGGTGAGAAGAAGTCCGAATACGAGAAAGAGGATAAGAAAGAGAATTACTACAGGTTAGAAAGGAGATTCGGCAGTTTCACCAGGTCGTTTGCGCTTCCGACTCCGGTCCAGGCTGACAAGGTAAAAGCCTCCTACAAGGACGGCATCCTGAAAGTCACTTTGCCGAAGAGTGAAGAGGCAAAGAAAAAAGAGATTCCCATCAGCGTCAATTAAGGATGCAGGTCAAAACGGTTTGGGCTGGGAGAGCTTCCTGGAGAAAGATCTCAGCCTGGTATTTGGAGAAAAAACAGAAAACGGGTCGTCATTCTAGGAGTGAGCGAAGAAAATAAAAAGATTCTTCGGTGGTCCAGACGGACGTAAATCCTCCAGAATGACGAACCTTTGTGTGAAAGTGAATCAAAAAGAAGGTAGAGGGAAGTAGGAAAAAGGCAGACCTGCGGAGGGGGAGCGCGGGTCTGCCGAGAAATGGAAGATGGAAGATGGAAGATATAAAATGAAACCCTCTCCCTACCCTCTCCCATAAAGGGAGAGGAAAGAAGTAGCGTCCGACCCTGTGCCGGACGAAAGGGTAAGGTCGGAGAAAAACTCCGACGCTACGAAACTTGATTTATCGTGTAGTATTTACCCACGTTGTGGGCAACGTGGGGCTACCGGTCAGAAGTGCGGATCGGTAGACCCGCCTTGACCTCAAGGCGGGAAATTAATAACAAATGAAAACAATTACTTGACATTATAAAAAAAATCGATATAATAGGAGGCTATAAAATGGCTAAAATAATAGGCATAGACTTAGGCACAACCAACTCCTGCGTGGCAATTATGGAGGGGAAGGACCCTAAGGTGATTCCCAATTCAGAAGGGATGAGAACTACTCCCTCTGTGGTCGGTTTCGCCAAATCAGGAGAGAGACTGGTTGGCCAGATCGCCAAGAGGCAGGCGATAACTAATCCGCAAAATACTGTCTATTCGATCAAGCGGTTCATGGGAAGAAAATATTCCGAGGTGCAGTCCGAAATCAAAACCGTTCCATATAAAGTCGTGGAAGGTCAAAATGGCGATGCCAGGGTCAAAATCGAAAACAAAGAATATACTCCTCCGGAAATCTCAGCCATGATTTTGCAGAAAATGAGGCAGACGGCTGAAGATTATCTGGGCGAAAAGATAACCCAGTCAATCATCACAGTCCCGGCTTACTTCAACGATTCCCAGCGCCAGGCAACCAAAGATGCCGGAAGAATCGCAGGTTTGGAGGTCTTAAGGATAATCAACGAGCCGACTGCGGCATCCTTGGCTTATGGTCTGGATAAAAAGAAAGACGAGAAGATAGCGGTATTCGATTTAGGCGGCGGGACATTCGATATCTCCATCTTAGAAATCGGGGAAGGGGTATTCGAGGTCAGATCAACCAATGGCGATACCCACTTAGGCGGGGATGATTTCGACAAGAGAATCATCGACTGGATGGTTTCCGAATTCAAAAAGCAGGAAGGAATCGATCTTTCCAGAGACCCGATGGCTTTACAGAGGTTAAAGGAAGCTGGAGAAAAAGCTAAGATGGAGCTTTCTTCCACTCTGGAGACAAATATCAATCTTCCTTTCATCACCGCGGATGCAAATGGTCCAAAACATCTGAACATGACTCTTTCCCGTGCGAGATTGGAGCAGTTAGTGGATGAACTGATCGAAAGGACAATTGGTCCAGTCAAAAAAGCTTTAGCAGATGCTAAGCTCAGTGCGGATCAGATCGACGAGGTCGTTCTGGTCGGAGGAATGACCAGGATGCCCAAGGTTCAGGAAACAGTCAAAAGACTTTTCGGCAAAGAGCCGCATAAGGGAGTAAATCCGGATGAAGTCGTAGCTGTCGGGGCTGCAATTCAGGGAGCGGTCTTGGGCGGAGAAGTCAAAGACATAGTTCTGCTTGACGTAACTCCATTATCCCTGGGAATCGAGACCTTAGGCGGAGTTTTCACCAAGCTGATCGAGAGGAACACCACTATCCCGACCAGAAAAAGCGAAATCTTCACCACGGCAGAGGATAGCCAGACCTCGGTCGACATTCACGTTCTCCAAGGCGAAAGGGAAATGGCAATCGACAACAAGACCATCGGCAGGTTCCAGTTAGTCGGGCTTCCACCGGCACCTAGAGGGATTCCCCAGATCGAGGTTACTTTCGATATTGACGCAAACGGCATACTCAACGTCTCAGCCAAAGATAAAGCCACTGGGAAACAGCAGAGCATCAGGATCACTGCTTCCAGCGGACTCTCAGAAGCAGATATCAAGAAAATGGTCAAAGATGCTGAGGTACATTCGTCCGAGGATAAGAAAAAAAGAGAGGAAGTCGACACCCGGAACCGGGCAGACCAACTCGTCTACGAGACCGAGAAAAATCTGAGAGAATACGGAGACCGGCTTGACAGCGAGACTAAAGCTAAAGTCGAATCCGCAGTTGGCAGGGTTAAAGAAGCTCTGAAGAGGAACGATATCCAGGAGATAAAATCGGCAACCGAGGCTTTGACTTCAATCTGGCATCAGGCTGCTTCCCAGATGTATCAAAAGTCAACCTCCCAAACTAATCCGGGAGCGGAGAGCAAAGAAGGAAACCCGGGACAGGGTAAAGATAAAGACAATTCAGTAGATGCAGATTACGAGGTAGTCAACTAAGCGAGCTTAATTAAACTAAGGGAGAGAAAAGATGGATCAAAATTCCTTAGAGGATTTCAGGAAGTTCACTGCCAACCGTTTCGAGGCCGTTATCGTGGCGGCAAAGCACGCCAGGAGGAAAAATCAGATTTTGAACGAGGAGGAGGCTTTAGCCCCGAGCGGGGAGGAAACAGATAAACCCAGGATGGAAAAGATAATCTCCTCGGCTCTGGAGGATGTGATACACGGCAAGGTCAAGTTCGAGCGGCCCAAGAATGCGGAGAAAAAGTTTCCCAGATGAGGAGCAGTGGCATGCCTACTTATGAGTACAAATGCAGAAAATGCTCTTTTGCTTTTGAAAGATTCCAGAAGATGACGGACGAGCCGGTAAAAACCTGCCCCAAATGCGGGGGAGAGGTGGAGAGGCTGATTTCGGCCGGAGGCGGCTTGATCTTCAAAGGAAGCGGATTTTACTCGACCGATTACCGGAGCGAATCCTATAAAAGAAAAGCAAGAGAAGAAAGCACAAGCCCGGTCAAAGAGGATAAAAAGGAGAAGAGCCAGACAGAATCGAAATCCAGTTGAGCAAGCGGAAGCTGCAGCATCAGTTGACGTGCTAAGGATAGATGAAATTCTCGATGATAAGGGGGGGCGATTTAGGGTAAATGGTGATAAGAGAAAGGCGAGTAAAATCGCCTTTTTTTCTTAGGGATTTTTTTGTCCGGGAATTGGAATTCCCGCACAGGGGGTATTATATCGCGACCCTCTCAAGGTCGAATTGCGAAGGAAAAATTGGTTAAGTCATTGCAAGCTCCCGTAGGGAGCGAAGCAATCCATCTAAAGTAGAGGGATTGCTTCGTCGTCCAGTGGGCTCCTCGCAATGACAGATTGAAGGATAATTACATGAGATTGGACAAATTAACTTCGAGGTCGCTGGAGACTTTGCAGGAGATAAGATTAAAGTTGACTTGAAAGGGGAGGAGATTATATTTAGCAAAACTGGTTAGACGGGAGATGTAAAACGAAAAAAACTGTAGGGGCGTATAGCAATACGCCCCTACAATATGCGACCCTGAAAGGGTCGCACTACGAAGAAACAAAAGGAAAAAGAGGATGAGAAAACAAATTCTGTTAATCGGAATCGTTCTGGGCTTAATTATCTTAGTCTCTGACTGTGCCAGAAAGAGCGAGCAGGTTTTGAACCAGGAAGTGCTGAAAGCTCTGGATCAGAAAAATTATAAAGAAGCCATCAATATCTACAGTCAGCTGATCAGATCTTATCCAAAAAGCCAGGATGCTCCCAAAGCTTACTTCAATCTGGGTATGGTGTATTTCGCTAATCTGAATGACCTCAATAAAGCCGAACAAGTGTGGGAGAGACTGGCGAGAGGATATCCGGGCTTCGACCTGGAAAGGGAGTTTTTTGCTTATGCCCAGGAGATTCAGGATCAGAAAGACGCTCAGCTGGCGATTAAAATTTACGAGGAAATCCTGAGATACTTTCCGGCAAGCGCTAACCGGGATAAAGCCTCATTTCTTATCGGTTTTGTCTATTCAGAACAGCTTAAAGATTATCCCAAAGCTAAGGAAGCATTTGAGAAATTCCTGAAAGATTACCCCCAGAGCGACCTGAGAGATGATGCAGAGTATATGCTGAATAACCTGGGAAAAGAGCCGGAGTTCGAGAAGACGAAATAATCAAAAAAAAGCAAGAGCTTGTAGCATGGAGCCTGGAGCAGGGAGCACGAAAAAGGAAGACGAGCCTGCTCATTCTCCGAATGTGAGAACATAATTTGTCCGTCCCTGAAGGGGAAGGGAATAGATTCGGATTGCCGTCTGCTTTAGCTGACGGAAAAGGGATGACCTCAGCTTGACCCTCTCCTTAAAAAGGAGAGGGGTTTTTCTGTTCAATTTTTTGTCCGTTAAGTCCGTAACATCCGACCTTCTTGTCGGACGGTTTATTTCAGACCCATCATGAGGACAAGGTGGGTCTACAGTTGTTTTTCTGATCAGAGTGGTTCTTATCATCCGCCTCTTTTTTGCAGGATGATGACATCCAGCAGGAGCAGGAATAAAACTTCATCAAGGTAGTGCCACGAAGTAAATTCAATACCTCAGAAAGCCAAAGGATTTGTCGGGTAGTCCTCCTTTGGAGGACAACCCGGCCTACCTTCTACTGCATTATAGGAAATAAGCAAAACCAATGGGATGAATCCCATACTTCATACCGCTTTTTGGATTTAAAGCTGTTCAATAATCAAGCATTTTATAGATTTAAGTCCTTTAGACTAAACAGGTTAAGAGGAAGGGCAAAGTCCTTAAGGTATGGAATTTGCTACTATAGAGTGCAGAAAGGACAAAAAATGATGAGAATGA
Source organism: Terriglobales bacterium (assembly GCA_035543035.1). GTDB lineage: Bacteria > Zixibacteria > MSB-5A5 > MSB-5A5 > RBG-16-43-9 > RBG-16-43-9. Next base: position 5,153 of record DATKKH010000007.1, read on the forward strand.
GAAAAATCAGATTTATCCAGTCAGAAAAAGGAATCACTCTCTTGGAAGTAATGGCCTCAATGGTCATTTTTTCCTTAGGGTTGCTAATGCTGGTCCCACTGATGTTAGCAACCATCACTGCTAACGATTCAGCCAACGATATGTCGCGAGCTACTCTTTTTGCCCAGCAGAAACTGGAACAGCTAAGGAGCGCATCTATTTTAGCTTCGGGTAATGATACCATCGAGGATATGAGCAGGACCTGGACTGTCGAGACCGTTACCTCCAGTCTCAAAAAGATAACGGTCAACGTCACCTGGCAGGATCAGATGAGCAAATCTCACCATGTGCAAACCATAACTTATGAGATAGATTGAGGAGGCTCAATATAAATGATCTTGACAGAAAAAAAGAAGAGAAGTTTGAAGATGGATCAAAGAGGAACAACCCTGCTCGAGCTTTTGATCTCGAGCATCATGGCTTTGATCATCGTCGGCGCCGGTCTGGAGCTTTATCTTAATCAGCATAAGAGCTGGGTCATCGAAGGTCAGATCACCGATATGCAGCAAAATGGTAGGGTATCCATAGAGGAGTTATCCAACAAGATTATGATGGCGGG
>DATKKH010000008.1:0-10898 GCA_035543035.1 Terriglobales bacterium
AGAGCGTTATCCCCCATAAACCTCTGTAGGTCTGTATTGCAATACAGACCTACAGAGGTTTATGGGGGATAACGCTCTGTCCCATTCCCACGATGGGTCGTACCTTCAAACTTGTTTGTGGGTGATGCTGTAGCGTCCTCACTCCAGTGAGAACATTTAGAGCATCATCATGGTTGATGCACTCCAAAATCAATACCTGAAAACCATTGCTGCCTGGGAGGCGAGGTTAAGAAAGGGGTTGGGGAAAAGTCCGACTAAAATGACACCGATGATGCAGATCAGCAAAGCCAATTTTATTGCAAAAGGCAAAAAGATTTTCTCTCCGCCTTCTTTTTTATTAAAATACATCTCCCTTATCACTCCCACATAGTAATAAAGCGAGATGACGCTGGTCAGAACCGCTATCACCACTAACCAGATTAATCTCTTTTCGATGGCGGCAGCGAACAGGAAGTATTTTCCCACAAATCCGGCTAAAGGAGGAATACCTACCAGAGAGAGAAGAAAGATCGTCATTAACAAAGACAGGCTGGGAGAGGTCCGGGAAAGGCCTGAATAGTCTTTTATCTCAGAGGAGCCGGTTTGAAGCTCAAATGCTATTGCCACCACAAAGGCACCTAAATTGGCAAAAAGGTAAGCTAAGGTATAAAAGGCAACTGAGGAAACTCCCCTACCTGATATCGCCACCAGACCGACCAGGATGTATCCGACCTGGGCAATGGAGGAATAGGCTAACATCCGCTTGATATTGGTCTGCAGCAGAGCGATTATATTCCCAATGATCATGCTCAAAGCTGCCAAGACCGCGACGATGGTCACCCAGGCCAGGCTATAAACTGAAAATGGTTCAAAAAATACTCTCAGGAAAGCTACCAGCCCTGCGGCTTTTGATCCAACTGAAAGGAAAGCGGTAATCGGAGTAGGTGCACCTTCATAAACATCCGGAGCCCACATATGGAAGGGAACTAAGGCCAACTTAAATCCAAATCCTGCTATGAAGAAGATAAAGGAAAGGTAGAGTCCTGGCCCTATTAAGCCATTATGCAGAAAATCTCTTATCAACATGGTCATAATCTCGTGCAAAAAGGTAGTTCCGGTTACTCCGTAGATTAAGCTGATACCGTAGAGCAGAATGGCTGAGGAGATCGCGCCCAAAAGCATATATTTCAACCCGGCTTCTGCAGATTTTCTATCTGGTTTCAAATATGCTGCTAAAACGTAGAGGGGAATTGTAACCAGCTCCAGCGAAACATACAAAAAGATCAGTTCCCTGGCAGAGGAAAGGAGCATCATCCCTACAGTAGAGAAAAGAATAAGACCAAAGAATTCTCCTTTGAAGCTCCTGAATTTGGCAACGTAATCAATGGAGACTAAAATCGCCAAGAATGCGGACAAAAGGAAAACTATCTTGAAGAATAAACTCAAAGAATCATGAGAATAAGCCCCTCCAAACATGTCTTCCTGGGCTGAAAAGAAAAGGAGCACAAGGGTGATCAAAATACCCAGGAGTGAAAGGTAGCCTAAATTTTTCCTTTTGTCCTCTTTCAGGAAGAAGTCGATCACGAAAATTAAAATCGCCCAGAGAAAAAGAAAAATCTCGGGAAAAATCGATATGAAATACAATCAATCCTCCGAAAGGCGGTTAATGGTTATTAGTTCATGGTTCATAGTCAAAAGAAAAAACAAAAATTAACCGGTTACCAGATGGACGATATTCTCTAAGGTAGCTTTGATCATATCTGCTAAGGGAGAAGGATAAACGCCGACTCCGATCATCAAAACTGCAAGAGGGACAACCGTGAAAAGCTCTCTGCCGCTTATCTCGGTTAAAGCTTCCCATTTGGTATTGAAAGTTCCCAAAAACATCTTTTGGATCATCCGCAAAAAGTAAGCTGCGGTTATAACTACGCCCAAAACCGCTAAGGCGACTATCACCTTGAAGACCGGGAATGAGCCGATAAAGACCATAAATTCGCTTATGAAACCCGACAAACCAGGAAGTCCTAAGGAACCCAAACAGAATAAAGTCATCACTCCTGTATAGACCGGAATTTTCGCCCACAAGCCGCCAAAAGCATCTATGTCTCTGGTATGAGCCCGGTCATACAGAACCCCTACTAACAAGAACAGGGCACCTGTAATCAACCCATGTGAGAACATCTGGAAAACGCAACCGGAAACGCCGGTAACTGTCAGGGCTGAAATTCCCAATATACAGTAGCCCATGTGGCTAACCGAGGAATATGCTACCATCTTTTTCAAATCCTTTTGAGCCATACAGACTAAGGCACCGTAAACGATATTTATCAAAGCTAACAAAGCCAGCGGAAGTGCATAATATAAAGCCGCCTTTGGGAACATCGGAAGGCTAACCCTCAGAAGTCCATAGGTTCCCATTTTCAAGAGGATTCCAGCCAGGATGACTGAAACCGCAGTGGGTGCCTCAACGTGAGCGTCTGGCAACCAGGTATGGAACGGGAAAACCGGAACTTTGATGGCAAAAGCCAGGAAAAATGCTACAAAAACTATAAGCTGAAATCCTCTGCCTAAAAGAGGAGCCTGAGAAATAAGCTGCATCATATCCAGAGTATGAGGCTGGGAAGTGAAATATAGAGCCAAAATCCCAATCAGCATAAAGACGCTTCCGAACAAAGTATACAGGAAGAACTTTATGGCTGCATATTCTTTTCTGGGACCTCCCCAGATCCCGATCAGAAAATACATCGGGACCAGCATTACCTCCCAGAAGATGTAGAAGAGGAAAAAGTCAAGAGCCGCAAAAACACCCATCATTCCTACTTCCAAAAGGAGAAAAAAGGCGAAATACTCTTTTACCCGGAAATTTATGTTAAAAGAAGCGATCACCGACAAAAAGGATAAAAGCGCGGTCAGAAAAAGCATCGGCACCGAAAGACCGTCTGCTCCCAAAAAGTAAGTTACGCCTAAGGAGGGTATCCAGTTGTGCTTCTCCACGAATTGCATGGTCGAAGTCGAGGAATCATAATGGGCTAAAAGGAAAAAGGAAAGAACCAAAGGGATAAAGGAAAACAATGCCGAGGCCCAGCGGATAGCCTGAACCTGCTCCTTTTTTAAGAGAAGCACCGCGATTATCCCAACAAATGGGATAAAGATCATATAAGAAAGTATTGGAAAGTTCATATCAGCATTTCCCTCCTGAAATTATTTTCATTTAGAAAACCTTCAAAAGTATGATCAAGACTATCCCGAAAAAGATGATAAAGGCATAATTCTGCAGCTGCCCGGTCTGGACTCTTCTGATTACTGCTCCGGTTCCCCGCACCACGTATCCAACTCCGTTGACTGCTCCATCTACGATATAGGTATCGAACAGCTCCCAGAACCAGGATAAAAACACGGTGAAATTACCGGCCGCATTCACCAGCCAGTCTATGACACCCTGGTCGAATTTTTTGAACAGAAAATCTGCCAGTTTGAATATCGGTCTTATGATGATGGCATTATAAAGCTCGTCAAAATAATATTTGTTATACAGCAGTTTGTGTATTGGAGCGAATTTATTTTTCAGCCCTTCCGCAGAGATAGTTTTCTTGTAATAGATGACGTAAGCTAAATAAATCCCTGATAAAGCTACCAATGTCGCGACAATCATCAAAATAAAGTTTGGCTCCAAATGATGAACTTCGTGATGGTAGACGAAAGATGAGTATCCTTTTGAAAGCCAGGGAATCCCCACCCACCCGGCAAAGATGGACAGGAAAGCCAAGATGACTAAGGGAACAGTCATCACCTTTGGCGATTCGTGAGCATGATCAAACTTATGCTGGTCTCTTGCTTTTCCGTAGAAGGCGATAAAGCAAAGACGGAACATATAAAATGCTGTCATAAAGGCAACTGCCATTCCTACTATCGCAAAAATCGGGTTTTTATTCCAGGCTAAAAGTAAAATCTCGTCCTTGCTCCAGAAGCCTGACAAGGGGAAAATACCAGCTAAAGATAGAGACCCAAGGATAAAAGTAATAGCTGTCGTCCTCATCTTGACATATAACCCTCCCATCTCCCAGATGTCGTTGGTATGCATAGCATGAATAACGCTTCCTGCTCCCAAGAAGAGGAGAGCTTTGAAAGAAGCGTGAGTCATCAGATGAAAAGTACCGGCAGTGTACCCTCCCAACCCTAAAGCCATTATCATATAACCCAACTGGCTTATGGTGGAATAAGCTAAAACCCTTTTGATATCGTTCTGCACCAAAGCTATGGACGCAGCTAAAAAGGCAGTGAACGCCCCGATTATCGCCACCACCAGAGAAGCAGGAACCGAGAGTGCATAAATAGACATCAACCGGGCAACTAAATACACACCAGCTGCCACCATAGTTGCGGCGTGAATTAAAGCGGAAACCGGAGTAGGACCTTCCATTGCATCAGGTAACCAGACATGAAGGGGGAACTGGGCAGACTTCCCCACTGCCCCTCCGAAAATCAGGATTGCGGAAAGGGTCAGAAGCCCGGATGAGATGGCACCTGATTCTACCTGGTGAAACGCCTCCTGGAAATTCACAGTGCCGACTGTTGTGGTCAAAAGGAAAATCCCGACAAGGAAGGCTAAATCACCTGTTCTTGTGGTAATAAAAGCCTTCTTACCTGCATCTGAGGCAGTTTTCTTTTCGAACCAGAAACCGATCAGAAGATAAGAAGTCAATCCCACCAGCTCCCAGAAGATAAAAATCTCAAAGAAACTGTTGGACAAAACCAGACCTAACATCGAGAAGGTGAACAGGGATAAGAAAGAAAAATACCTTGCAAACCTGGGATCATCCGCCATATATCCGACTGAGTAGATCTGGACTAACATCGAGACTATGGTGACTACCATCAGCATCACCGAGGTCAGGGGATCGATCAGCATACCGGCATCGACTTTAAAACCGGGCAGGTCCAGCCAGTTAAATTTGAATTCCGATGTAACCGGGTTGCCCAGGACAGACACCAGAACGATAAGGGAGAAAATAAAGGAAAGGGCAACTGCCCCAATCGAAATCTGAGACGAGAGCTTGGGTTTTTTAATGGTGAAAAAAATAATCAGGGCAAACGACAGAAGCGGAAAACAAGGGATTATCCAGGAATAGGGTAACATAAGGTTTTAATTGCTCCTTACCATTTCATTATGTTTATTTTATCCACCTCCACCCCCTTGTGCTGTCTGTAGATCAAGATGATTAAAGCCAGCCCGACTGCTGCCTCGGCAGCTGCCACGGTGATTACGAAGATGGTGAAGATTTGACCGGTCAGTCCCTGGGGATTAATGAACCTGGCAAAAGCCACGAAGTTTATATTGACCGCATTAAACAAAAGCTCGATTGCCATCAAAATCCCGATGGCATTCCTGCGGGTCAAGACCCCGAAGATCCCTATGCAGAAAAGCAGTGCGCTTAAAGACAGAAAGTGATATAAAGTCAAAATCTCACTCCTTGCGTGCGATTATTATTGCGCCTATCAGAGCTGCTATTAAGACTAATGAGACCACCTCAAAAGGCAGAATGTAGGTGGTCAAAAGAAATTTTCCAATAGAAACGATTGTTTGTCCTTCTATCCCCTGAGTGCTAATTCTCCAGCTTGTTCTTCTTAAAACCGAAAGGGTAACGATTAAAAGGGTGCCCACGATTATCAGTCCCGGAATTACCTGCTCGTTGGACTGTCTGATGCTGGGACTATACAGTTGGGCAGTCAGCATTATGGCGAAGATTAAAAGGACGGTTATCGCCCCCACGTAGATTAAGACCTGGACTGCAGCCACGAACTCGGCTGAGAGCAGAATATAAATTCCGGCAATCGAGAAAAAGCAAAGGACTAAAAACAAAGCCGAATGGAAGATATTCTTGAGGCTCACCACCATAAAGGCAGAGCCCACGATGAGTGCAGAAAGAATGTAAAAAATTGCTGTTTGTATTCCGTTTTCCAGATTCAACTCCACTTGTTATACTTATAACCTTTGCCGATTTCGGCTAATCTTTCCTTTTTATGCGTAAGCTCTTTTTTGTCGAAAGTCGAGAACTCGTATTTTGGTATCATCTTAATTGCGTTGAAAGCGCACGACTCCTCGCAGATCCCGCAATAGATACACAAGCCAGCTTCGACTACAAACTCATCCGGAATTCTTTTGCCTGCCTCGTCCTTTTTCTGGGTTATCTGGATTGCTCGGACTGGACAGTTCCGCATACAGATCAGACAAGCAGTGCAGTTTAGCTTTCCGGTCTCAGGGTCGGAAAGCAGGCCCACCATACCCCTTGACCTTCCCGGCATCTCCCACTTTTCCTTGGGATATTGAAGAGTGATAGCTGGCTTAAAGAGATATCTTAAGGTAACTATCATCCCTTTCACGAGATTATAAATTCCATCTATGGTTCTTTTGATGATATTCATATTCTTAAGCCAATAGCCCGGTCAAAATTAAATTGATAAAAGCTAAAGGTAGCAAAAACTTCCAAGCAAACCCCATTAACTGGTCAACTCTCAGGCGAGGGAAAGTCCATTTTAACCACATGGTCAGGAAAACCAAAAAGAAGCTCTTGAGGAAAAACCAGACCCAGGAAGGAAGAATAGGCCCGTTCCATCCTCCCAAAAACAGGGTGGTGGCAATTGCTGATATCAAGAAAAGATTGGCAAACTCGGCAAAGAAAAACATGGCGAACTTCATTCCAGAATATTCGATGTTGAAGCCAGCCACTAACTCCTGTTCTGCTTCGGGTATGTCGAAGGGGACACGGTTGACCTCGGCGATAGCAGCGGTCAGGTAGATCAAAAAACCGACCGGCTGCCTGAAGATGTACCATTCCCAGATGTGCTTTTGTGAATTCACGATGCTCTGCATGCTCAAAGTCTGGGATAAAATGACCACTCCTAATACTGACAGGGTCAAAGGGACCTCATAGCTTATGATCTGGGCAGCAGAGCGAAAACCGCCTAAGACTGAGAACTTGTTATTGGAGCACCAGCCTGCTGTTAATAGCCCTATGACCGTGAAAGTAGTTATAGCCAGGATGTAGAGAATCCCTATGTTCAGGTCTTTGACTATCAGCCCTTTGCCAAACGGTATGCAGATATACGCCATAAAGGCCGCTACGAAAACAATGACCGGAGCAAGAAGAAATCCGCTCTTATCTGCGGTAGCCGGAGTAGTATCCTCCTTTAGAATTAATTTTATAGCATCCATAATCGTTTGCAGCCAGCCGTGCCAGCCGGTCCTCATGGGACCGAACCTGGACTGGATATGCCCGGAGACTTTTCTTTCCCACCAGACCAAAAAAAGAACCGAAAGAGAGATAAACGCAAGGATCATGGCTGCTACCACAATCATCCCCAGAAGCTCCAGCCAGACCAATGGGACGCCCCAACGCGTGAAAAGGTTTTCTCCCCACAGATAGATATTCTTGAAAAGGGTTCCTAATTCCAACATACTTTTACCTGTCGACCTCTGGCAAAACCACATCCAAACTGCCGAAGATTGCTACCAAATCAGCTATTTTCCATCCGCGGGAGATCATGGGTAAAACTGTCAGGTTGGAAAAAGAGCCGGTTCTTATCTTCAATCGGTAGGGTTTGGGAGTGCCGTCAGAGACGATATAGAAGCCCATCTCTCCTCTTGGAGCTTCGATCCTCAAGTAAACCTCTCCTGCAGGTGGCTTGAAAACCGCAGGTATTTTTGTTTTGATTGGACCCTCAGGCAAATTCTCTATAGCTTGCAGAGCAATTTTTGCAGATTCCCTCATTTCCTTTATTCTGACAATATATCTGTCCCAGACATCAGAATTCTCACCAACCGGTATCTCGAATTTAAACCGTTCGTAAATCGAATAAGGCTCATCTTTTCTCAAATCCCATTTTAGACCCGTCCCTCGCAAAGAAGGTCCGGTGACCCCGTGATCGATGGCAGCTTTCTGATCCAGAAGTCCGACCCCTTTTGTCCGGCCCAGGAAAATCGGGTTCCGGGTGAGGATAGCCTCGTATTCATCCACTCTGGGAAGGAAATAGTTCACAAACTCTTTTGCCGCAGGAATAAATTCGGGAGTAAGGTCTCTGGAGACTCCGCCTATGCGCATATAGTTAAAAGTCATCCTCTGCCCGCACACCATTTCGAATAAATCCAGAATCTTTTCCCTTTCCCTGAAGCAGTAAAGGAATGGGGTTATGGCGCCTAAGTCCAGAGAGAAAGTTCCCAGCCAAATCAGATGGCTGGCAATTCGGTTCAGCTCTACCATCATAATCCTTATATATTCTGCTCTTTCTGGAACAGGCACATTAGCTAATTTTTCCACAGCCATACAAAACGCCTGATTGCAGAACATCGATGACACATAATCTATTCTGTCAGTATAAGGGATGTATTGATAGTAGGTGCGGTTCTCCGCTATCTTTTCCATTGAGCGATGAAGATAACCGACGTGAGGCACCATATCCAGGACCACCTCGCCATCCATCTTCAAAAGGAGACGCAGAACCCCATGGGTGCTGGGATGCTGGGGTCCCATATTGACGAAGAACTCTTCAGTATATATTTCCGATATCTGTTCGTTCATTTTAATTCAGGTAACTTTAGAAAATCCTTTCCAGTCCAGTCTTTTCTCAAAGGATAACCCTCGTTCCAGTCCTCAGGCAAAAGCAAAGGTCTTAAATCTGGATGATTTTTGAATTTTATCCCGTAAAGCTCTGCTGTTTCTCTTTCATACCAGTTAGCTCCTCTCCAAACCGTAGTTGCTGATTCGACTTCTGGATTATCTTTGGGCAGTTGAACCTTCAAGCTCATTTTATGCTTGTGCGAGAATGAGAACAGGAGATATATGACCTCGAACCTGTCAGGATAATCTGCCCCTGACATACAGGAGACCAGATCGAAGGAAAGCTCTTTTGATTCTTTAAGGAATCGACAAACATGCAGAAGTGAGTCTTTCTCCAGGATAAAGGTCGGCTCAAACCCTGTGATCTTCCCTTCTTTTAATTTTCCAGGGAATTTATCTTCTACTAATTTTTTAATATCTTCCGGACTCATTTTTTTATTTTATGCCCAATCCTGAATTTTCTGCTTTTTTATCTTTTCCTGGAGTTTCAGACACCCTTCCATTAAGGATTCCGGACGAGGAGGGCATCCTGGTATGTAAACATCCACCGGGATTATATGGTCAACCCCTTTTTCCACGCTGTAACAGTCATAGCGGAAAGGACCGCCGCTGATAACGCAGCCGCCCATAGCAATTACATATTTAGGCTCAGGCATTTGCTCATACAGTCTTTTTATTCGAGGAGCCATCTTTTTGGTCAGGGTTCCGGCTACAATCATCAAATCCGACTGCCTGGGCGAAGCTCTGAAGAACATCCCGAACCTGTCGAAATCGTACCTGGATGCACCTGTAGCCATCAGCTCAACTGCACAGCAGGCCAGCCCGAAAAGAAGATACCACATCGAGCTGGCTCGCGCATAATTAAGCACATCATCTAATTTTGTAGTTATGACCGCACCGCCAGGCAGTTTCTCAACGTAAACCGGGACTTTATTAATTACACCCACTTCAAAGCTCCTTTTCTCCACACATAAATTAAGCCGAATACAAGGATTGCGATAAATACCAACATCTCGATAAAAGCGAAAAATCCCAGGCTTTTGTAGACCACAGCCCAGGGGAATAAGAAGACTACCTCGACATCGAAAATCACGAAGATTATGGCAAAAAGGTAATACCGGACGTTGAACTGAATCCATCCCTGCCCGATCGGTACCTCACCGCATTCGTAATTTGCCTGTTTGACCGGGTTAGGCTTGGATGGGGCAATCAGTTTAGAAAGAACAAACACAAAAAGGACAAAAATCACCCCGAAAACCAGAAAAAGTCCTACAAAAGCGTAGTCGCTCGGCATATCAGTTATACAGGATTAAATTACTCTTGATTATTGATAACATCTATAATACGCAAAAATCGATAGGTTATGTAGTCCCATGAAGCGAAGTGAAATCCTTCACAAGTAAAATTCTAACTAAAAAACATCAAAAAATATTTTTGTCAAGTCATTTTTGAAGTTTTTTCCTCTCCTCGCAGGAGAGGGAAAGGGTGAGGTTCCAGGAGTAGAGACGCATTGAATGCGTCTCTGTATGTTTTCATACATTAGCCTCACCTTGCCCACAAGGTGGGACAAACAACCCACGTTAAGGGCAACATGGGTTTACGGCTGCAAATAATATTTGACCCCACCCTACCCTCCCCTATAGGGGAGGGAATTCTGTTCCCTCTCCTTGGAGGAGAGGGATAGGGTGAGGTCAATCAGGACAGAACACTGTTCTGTCCCTACCAAATCCAGGTTTTCATTGACAAAATATAATAAAATATTATCTTATTTTTGTAATCAAGGTTCTTTATTCCGTCGGGTCGGGGGACCCGACGGGCACGCAGGATACCGGAAACATTATTCACAGCAGATGGAACGGATTAAGCAGATTAAGAAACGGAAATGGTAACATCAGCTTAATCCTTACAATCAGCTGTGAGGAAATTTTTAACCTTCCAACCCCCAGGAGGGCAAAATGCTTTTGAGATTAGATCGTCATTGCGAGTCCGCCGTAGGCGAGACGAAGCAATCCGTTTACTCCAACGCTAAACCCCTATTTATCATTTTTCTCTTTTTCCTTTTATCCTTCACCCCATTCACCAACCTCCATCCCCAACCTTCTCAACCTAACCCCGACTCCATCCCATTTGCCCCAGCGGTCAACTATGTTGCCAGCAATGGGCGTAATTATATTTTTTGCGCGGATTTAGATGGTGATGGTGATGAGGACCTCGCTGTGACTAATGCTGGTAGCAACAATGTCTCTATTTTAAAAAACAATGGGGACGGCACCTTTCAAACTGCGGTCAACTATACTACCGCTG
>DATKKH010000009.1:0-2611 GCA_035543035.1 Terriglobales bacterium
CTGCAATTGCTGCCTATCTCCACGACATTGGAAATGTGATCAACCGGGACTATCATGCCCAGACCGGAGCCCTTTTAGCTTATCAGGTACTTTTAGATATGGGCATGCCTGTGCTTGATGTGATGGATGTCGTGGCAGCTATCGGTAATCATGACGAGAAGGACGGCCAGCCGGTAAGCGATATCTGCGCTGCAGCAATTTTGGCTGACAAATCTGACGTGCACAGTTCCAGGGTCAGAAACCTGGAGATGATCAAGCAGGACATTCACGACCGGGTGAATTATGCTGCCAAAAGCTCATTTTTGCGGGTGGATGAGGAGAGGAAAGCTATTTCCCTGGAGATAAAAATCGATACATCTATATCTCAGGTGATGGAATATTTTGAGATTTTCCTGTCGCGGATGGTAGTCTGTCGCCGGGCAGCAGAATATCTGAAGATGAGATTCGAGTTAGAGATAAATGGGCAGAGATTGCTCTAAAATTATCCACCTTTACTTTCCCTCCCTTATAGGGAGGGCAAAGGGAGGGTCGGTTGCAGATGATCCCCCTCTCCCTAACCCTCTCCCACAAGTGGAGAGGGAAACGTGTCAGCCTAGATTATTCACAATCGTAAGGTGGACACCCTGTCAGCCAACAGAAAGAAAATATGAAAAAAGGAATAGATTATAAAACTGCCGGTGTAGATATAGAAAGGGCGGACTTAGCCAAGAAAAGGATTAAAAATCTGGTGCGGACGACTTTTGACAAAAACGTTCTCACCGATATTGGTAGTTTCGGTGGATTTTATGCTTTAGCTAAAAAAGATTATAGAGACCCGGTCCTTGTCTCCAGCTCTGATGGAGTAGGAACGAAACTGAAGATCGCTTTTCAGATGAACAAGCACGATACTGTGGGAGAGGATCTGGTAAATCACTGCGTAAATGATATACTAGTTCATGGTGCTCGTCCTCTATTCTTCTTGGACTACATAGCTACTGGCAAGCTCTACCCTACAGTGGTGGAGCAAATAGTTAAAGGTTTAGTCCGCGGATGCTCAAAAAATAATTGTTCCCTTATCGGCGGAGAAACCGCAGAAATGCCGGATTTTTATGACCCGGAAGAATATGATTTAGCCGGTTTTATCGTCGGGATAGTCGAGAGGAAAAAAATAATCGATGGTTCTAAAATCGAACCCGGCGATGTTCTCCTGGGTTTAGGCTCGAATGGACTCCATACTAACGGTTACTCTTTAGTTCGCAAAGTCTTATTTGGCGTAAAAGGATACAAAACCGGTGACTATGTAAAAGATCTTAAAAATCAGGTGGGTAAAGAGCTTTTAAAGACTCACCGTTCCTATGCCAGATCAATTTTCAAGGTTTTGGAAAAACATCGAATCAAGGGGATGGCGCACATCACTGGGGGAGGGATTCCGGGCAATCTCATAAGGATATTGCCCGAAGGCTGTCAGGCAAAAGTAGACATCTCATTATGGAAGACACCCCGGATTTTCAATTTCATCCAGAAAGCGGGAAATATAAAATCAGAAGAGATGTTCAAAGTCTTCAATATGGGTATCGGTTTAATTTTAGTCGTCCCAAATAGTGATTCTGAAAAGATAAAAAGGAAGTTACAGACATATGGGGAAATGGTATTGAAGATCGGCGAGATAGTCTCTGGAAAAAGGGAAGTAAAATTGCTCGGTCTTTCAGGGGTTGGAAAATGATTTTGCTTTTGGTAATGGATGGATTCGGGATAAACGATAAAAAAGAGGGGAATGCCATAGCCCTGGCGAAAAAGCCGAATTTAGATGAGCTTTTTTCCGATTATTCTCACACGGTTTTAGGCGCCTCCGGACTGGACGTTGGTCTGCCCGAGGGCCAGATGGGTAATAGCGAAGTTGGTCACCTTAACTTTGGAGCAGGGAGAATCGTCTATCAGGAAATCACCCGAATAGATAAAGCCATCCAGGATGGCTCTTTTTTTGAGAATAAGGTTCTGCTTGAGGCTATGAACAAAGTCAAAGAGAATAATTCTGCTTTACATCTGATGGGTTTGGTCTCAGACGGAGGAGTGCACAGTTCTTTGAATCATCTTTATGCTCTTTTGAAGTTAGCCAAAGACAAGGGTCTGAAAAAAGTTTACGTGCACGCTTTTTTGGACGGAAGGGATACCTCCCCCTTTGCTGGAAAAGATTATATCAGGGAGCTTTTGGGAAAATTTAAAGAATATGGCATCGGTTCTCTTTCCACTATTGTAGGAAGATATTATGCAATGGACCGGGATAAAAGATGGGAAAGAGTTGAAAAGGCATATCGGGCAATGGTCTACGGAGATGGGAAATTGACCTCTGACCCGGTTAAAGCCATAGAGGAATCGTATGCAGAAGAAGTGACCGATGAGTTCATCAAGCCAATTGTCGTTACACAAGATGGAAACCCTCTTTCTGGACGGATTAAGGAAAAGGATGTGGGGATTTTTTTCAACTTCAGAGCAGATAGAGCACGGGAGCTTTCATACGTATTGTCAGAAAAGGATTTTAAGGAATTTGATAGAGGAAACAACCAGACTATTCATCTTGTAAATCTTACCCAGTATGACGAGAAATTGAAAACACCAGTCGCTTTTCCTCCAA
>DATKKH010000010.1:0-5988 GCA_035543035.1 Terriglobales bacterium
GCTGTCTGGTCCCGAAGAACTCTCCGGGTCCCCTCAGTTTCAAGTCTGACTCTGAGATTTTGAACCCGTCAGTAGTGCAGGACAAAATCTGGAGCCTTTTTCTGGCCTCTTCTGATGTCAATCTGGAAAATTTCAAAATGCAGTAAGATTGCTCTTCGCCTCTTCCTATCCTGCCCCTGAGCTGGTGAAGCTGGGAAAGTCCGAACCTCTCCGCATGCTCTATCAGCATTAGTGTGGCGTTGGAGACGTCCAGGCCTACTTCTATTACCGTTGTGCAGACTAAAATCTCATATTCCCTGGCCCGAAAAGCCTTCATTATCTTTTCTCTTTCTTCTCTTCTTATCCTGCCATGAAGCAGAGCTATTTTCCTCTGAGGGAATATTTTCTCCTGGAGATACTGATACCCTTCGGTTGCAGCTTTTAGATCGGCCTTTTCTGACTCCTCGATCAAAGGATAGACGATATAAGCTTGTCTCCCTTTTTTAAGCTCTTCCTCCAAAAAAACATAACCTTTTTCAGATGAGCCTTCATCTAAAAGTCTGGTCTCGATTTTTTTCCTGCCGGGCGGCATCTGGCTGATCACCGAGATGTCCAAGTCCCCGTAAACTGTCAGTGCTAATGTGCGTGGGATAGGGGTTGCAGTCATAACCAGCAGATGAGGCGACTCTCCTTTGAGTTTCAGGCTGAGTCTTTGGAGCACTCCAAAACGGTGCTGTTCGTCTATTACGGCCAGACCCAGTCTGTCGAAATTGACCTCCTTTTGAATCAGGGCGTGTGTGCCGACAATAACTTTTGCATTCCCAGAGGAGATTTGCTCCAGTATCTGCTTTTTTTCTGAAGTTTTGACTGAACTGGTCAAAAGGAATGGCTCGATCTCCAGCTGCTCCAGCAAAGAGGAAAGACTTAGATAGTGCTGCTCTGCTAGTACCTCGGTTGGAGCCATAATTGCAGTTTGGTAACCATTCTCTATTGCCATCAGCATTGATATTAGTGCAACGATTGTTTTGCCTGAGCCAACGTCCCCCTGTAGAAGCCGGTGCATAGCCTTGCCGGAGGAGACATCCTGATAGATCTCGTTCAAAACCTTCCTTTGATCCTGGGTGAGCTCAAAAGGGAGACTTTCCAAAAATTTTTTCACCATCTCTCCTGGCCTTGAAAAAACCGAGCCTTTCTCTTTTTCTTCTGTATGCTTTTTTCTTAGGGCTAAAAGCAGCTCTAAGTAAAAAAGTTCTTCAAAGGCTAATCTCTTTCTGGCTCTTTCGGCAGCCTCTAACGAATCCGGGAAATGAATGGTTTTCAAAGACCAGTCCAGCAAGGGGAGTTCGAGTTCTTCCATTAATTTGGTAGGCAGAGTCTCCTGAATCTGGGGAAATAGATTTTCCAGAAGATAGCTGATAGTCCTGCGGAATCCGCGACTGTCCAGGTAGACGTTTTTTAACTCGAAGCTGGAAGGGTAAAGCGGAATCACCCTGCCGGTATGGATCAATTTTTCCCCTTTACCGGAGATTATCTCGAACTCCGGGTGAGGCATCTGCAAACCGTAAAAGGTTCGCACCTCTCCAGAGGCAATTACTGTATCCCCCTCTTTGAACTTGTTCTGGATATACTTGATCCCGGAAAACCAGACCAGTTTTAGAAAGCTGCTATCATCTCTGATGATTACCCAGAACTGGGATGTTCTCCATCTTTTTATACCGTAGGATTCGACTGTCCCCATCACGGTCGCTCTGGAGTTTACCTGAAGTTCATCGATTGGCGTAATGGTACTGCGATCCAGATATCGACGCGGGATGTGAAACAGAAGGTCTTCGACGGTGTTTATCCCGATGGTGGCTAAGGCCTTGGCTTTAACCGGACCAATCCCTTTCAAGTACTGAACCGGGCTTTGAAGGTCTAATTTCCTAAGCCTGCCGGCTGAAGACTGAGTGTCAACCGTCGAAGCAGCTCTCAAGAATTCGCTCCTGAATGAAAAAGTTATTAATCGTAGACATATTAAACATTTTCACAGAAGCTGTCAAGGAGTTTTGCTGGTGCCGTGACATCAGATTACTTCAAGAAAGATCGACTCTAATCCTCGAATATGTTAAAAACTTTTGGAATTATAAGTTTTTTTCTTTTCGAAAATATTGTAAGCGGTTAAGATGTATTGGGTTATATCCTAGGATCAGATTTTAGGTCAGAATTAGTATTCGTTGGATAAATTTCTTAGAAAAAAGCATTTTTTACTTGACAATATTCGTCTTTTGCTTTATAATATTTTCAGAATCCTACGTAAAAATAAATGGTAGTCCCTGGATGGGATAAGAGGCGGGTTTAAAATACTTTTTACCAAAAGGAAAGGTAAATTAGAGTAAGTGAAAAGTTGGCTCTTAACTTTTATCTAAACCCCTTTTAAAGGAGGTGAAGGAAGTTCTGAGGGGGAACAAACCTGGAGGTAAAAGAAGGAGATACCAACCTGATCAGCACCTTTAATTATTTTAAAGAAAGGAGTAAATTTATGATCAAAAAGGTTCCCTTGATTATTGTTTTGTTACTGATTCTGGGAAGCGTCTCTTGGGCAGCCAATAAAATGGTGGCAGTCAGCGATGCTAATAAAGTTGCCTTGAATCTCTCTGCAGATGAGCCCTTGGGAGGAGTAGTAGTGGCTTTGAAATTCGCCGAGCCGGGCACGAACGTCATCTGCACCAAGGCGGATTTCTCGGGTGGAATGGCTGACTACATCGCGGATGATGGACAGAGCGGAGCAAAGTTCAGCATCATCGATAACGAGAAAAAGACCGTCCTGGCTGTAGCAATACCTTTCACCGCCAGCGCCATTCCTCAGGGCGAAGGGACTTTTCTAAACCTCGAATTCAAAGGAGAGGGAAAGGTCAGATTGGAAGAGACCACCATCTCTCACCAGACCGGAATTTCCTTGGTAAATACCAAGGCACAGGAGCTCAAATTCGATTTCAATCCGATCGAGCTTTCTACAGCTAAAGTCCAGGCTCTTCCGAAGGATTTCTCTCTAGCTCAGAATTACCCTAATCCTTTCAACCCCACGACTACCATCAGCTATGCCCTGCCTACCAACGCTTATGTAAAGCTCGTGGTTTATAATGTGCTGGGGCAGAAAGTGAAGACCCTGGTGGACGAAGAGCAGGCAGCCGGATTCAAACAGGTGGTCTGGAACGGGCAGAATGATAAGGGCGAGACTGTTGGAAGCGGAATCTATTTCTACCGCATCCAGGCAGGCGATTTCACCAAGACTGCCAAGATGAGCATGCTGAAATAAGATAGGACTTCCTCATTTTCTTTCCTGCGGATCCGAATCAGGACCTGCATAAAGCCTTCCGCTTTAAAGCGGGAGGCTTTTTTTAATATAATCCTTGACTTTTTCGGCACTTATCTTATTATTAAGGTGAGACTCAAAGTTCAAGACGTGAAGGTTTAGATGAAAACTTCATTAACAGTTTTCCTCTTCGTTTTGCTTTTAACTACCCCTGCCTATGCCCAGTTTGACATGCAACAGATGGTGGTGATGCAAGGCGCAAGCGATAATCTTTATTTCGGGTATGTTTTAGCTGGAATTGGTGATATAAATAATGATGGATTTGAAGACTTAGGGATTGGACAAGTAGGAAAAACTTTTATCTATTTTGGGTCCAAAAACTTTGATACTACTGCAGATATAACGTTTCCCTTTTCATCTGTATATATGTCTTCTGGAGATGTAAATGGGGATGGTATCCGGGATTTGTTGGTAGCTCCTTTTACCTTTTCAGCAGTATGGGTTTATTATGGGGGAACTACTTTGGACACCGTTCCTGACAAGATTCTGGCAACTCCTTATTTTGAAGACAATATTGCCACAGGGGATATTAATAATGATGGTTATGATGATGTCGCTATTCATGGAAATCCCACCACAATATATGTCTATTTAGGAGAGCAAGATATGTCAACTTCTCCTGCCTATATTTTACAAGGACCACCTAATTATTTTGGCTCTGATGGTTTGGATATAGGAGATATAAATGGGGATGGTTATGGGGATTTGGCAGTTTCTACCAGCGAACGTTATCCTGATGATTCTACTTATATTTATTTTGGCGGAGTGCAGTTGGATACAGTTCCGAGATTGAAGTTGGAAGGGGGGGGTAGTATTAGGAGATATGAACGGGGATGGCTATGCAGACCTGATTACCACGAAAGGGACGTATTTTGGTGGAACAGTGATTGATTCAGTAGTAGATGTGGGGATTATAAGTTTCGGCCGTTCTTCTATCTACTGGACCACTGTTGGTCAGTTTAACAAGGATAGATTTAAAGACCTGCTTTTGGGAAACACCTCGATAGTAGGCGGTGATGTTACAATTTATTTGGGGGATGACCCTTTGGATACAATAGTTGACTGGCATTATCGTGATTATGAGGTAGGAGATTATGGTGCTCAAGTAGGCGCTGCGGATGTAAATGGAGATGGAGTTGATGAAGCAATAGTGGGAGACCCAGGCTGGTGGTACAATAATCCATCCTTTCCTCCTGGGAAAGTTTATATTTACAAAAATCCATATACTGCTGTTGAGGAAGAACAGAATTCACTGCCAAAAAATTTTGCTTTGTCCCAGAATTATCCAAATCCTTTCAACTCTACAACTACTGTACCCTTTCAAGTAGGCAGTGGCCAGTGGTCAGTGGTCAGTCCAGTCCACATTACCTTAAGAATTTATAACGTCCGTGGCCAGTTGGTGAGAACCCTGGTGGATGAAGATAAACTGTCTGGAAGTTACAAAGTTGTGTGGGACAGCAGAGACAATTCCGGAAAGGAGGTGACAAGCGGAGTCTATTTCTACCAATTAAAAGCAGGCAATTTTAAGGGCAGTAAAAAACTCTTACTCATTAAATAATTACGGGGGTATAAAATGCTCAAGAAAGTTCTTTTATTTGGTTTGCTGACCATAATGATTTCATTCATTATGGTCTTTGCTTATGAGGGGAAATTTCCCATAGTAGCCTACAATCCGCCGTATAATGCGACCAATTTGACTTATAACCAATATTTTCCCCAGGCAGTGGATACCCTCCATTTCAATGCCTTAATACAGTTAGGTGGGTTTCCTTTTAAGAATCCAGTAGATTTTAGTGCGGCTCAAAATGATAGCTTGAATCTGGTGAATTCAGTCGACTGGTTTTCCTCCGGGCAATACAGTATGTATCAGGCAGATCGGAAATAGGGATTGACAAATCACCTTTTTTGATTATTGTATTTGTGGAGCCAAAAGATAATTTAAGTGATTTTTATGCCAATTAAGAAAACCTGTTTACTCCTTTTGCTTTTAAGCTTAATTTTTAGTAGCCCCGCCCTTGCCCAATTTGATATGCAACAGATAGCGGTGATACAAGGAGCAAGGGACAGTCTTCAGTTAGGAAGAGTCTTGGCAGGAGTCGGGGATATAAACAAGGATGGGTCTGAAGACTTAGTAATAGGTCAAAGAGCTAGGACTTTTTTGTATTTTGGTTCAAAGAATTTTGACACTATACCAGATTTAACTTTCCCATTTTGGACCTTTCATATTTCTAATGGAGATATTAACGGCGATAGTGTTTCCGATTTACTTTTGGGAACTTTTGGAAAGATATATGTTTACTATGGCAGCGTTTCTTTGGATACGATGCCCGATGATTCCATAGTGAATAGTGCGCAAGGTTTTGGGACAAATTTTGCCTGTGGAGATATTAACAAAGATGGTTTTGATGATATAGCAGTTTATGGTGGATATACTAAGATTTTTGTTTATTTAGGCGGGGACACAATTTCAAAGCAGCCTGCTTATATTTTACAGGGACCCCCAAATTACTTTGGCACAGATGGTTTAGCCATAGGGGATATAAATGGAGATGGTTATAAGGATTTGGCAGTTTCTATGAGTGGACATTATCCTGATGACTCTACCTATATTTATTTTGGTGGGATGGAGTTGGATACCATACCTCAATTAAAACTAA
>DATKKH010000011.1:0-3474 GCA_035543035.1 Terriglobales bacterium
GCCTGGATCAGATTCTGGCCTTGGGAAAAGCTCTCAGGCCTTCTGCCGAATTAGCCCAGGCAGACAGAAAAGAAAAACTTATCGAATATATAAGGGTGCTTTCGAAATGAAAATATTTTACGATCTGTCCGAGCTGGAACCCTGGGAAAAACCGGTTGTAACCCTGGGAACATTCGACGGCGTCCATCTGGGACATCAGGCAATTTTAAGAGAGCTCTCCAAATCCAAAAACGAGAGAAAAAGACATTCTCTCCTGGTAACCTATGAGCCGCACCCCCAGATGGTGGTCTCTCCTGAGAATTCTCCTCTGCTTCTTTCCACTTTGGAGGAGAAGTTACAGCTTCTTCAAAACAATCCGGAGGGAAGAGAATTGTCCGGAGTTTTGATTATGAAATTCGATAAGAAGCTTTCCCAGCTGACTGCAGGAGAATTCTTACAGGAGGTTGTAGTCAAAACGCTTAAAGCAGGAGAGCTGATAACCGGGGAGAATCATGCCTTTGGAAAAGAACGCTCTGGTGGAATAGAATTGCTCAAAAAAGCCAGCCGGGTATTTGGTTTCGAATTGAAAGTCGTCCCTTCAATTTTGCAGGATAATACCCGTATCAGCAGTAGCAGAATTAGAAAAGAGATGCAGAACGGCGATTTCGACAAGGGTTGCAGAATGTTAGGGCATAGCTATCTAGTTTCGGGCAAGCCGGTTAAGGGCAAAGGAATCGGAGCGGAAATCGGCTACCCCACCATAAATCTGGAGGTGCCAGAGAAGAAACTCCTGCCTAAAAAAGGGGTATACGGGTCAGAAGTAGAAATGGCAAATAGAAAATATTACGGGATGATGTATATCGGAAGGAAACTTACCCTGGATGAGGAGAGCCTCAGTCTGGAGATCAATTTATTCGATTATCAGGGAGATAAGGTGCCCGATAAAGTGATGGTAAATCTGCATACATGGATAAGGGGGGAGATGAAGTTCGAGAACCTAAAAGGATTGCAATCGCAGTTAAGCGAGGACGAAAAGAAAATACGACAACTTTTAATCAAGTAAAAAAGGAGGAAACGTGCCTTTGAACAAAGCTAAAAAAGTCAAATTGATCGAAGAGCACCGGTATCACGAGATGGATACCGGCTCGCCGGAAGTTCAGATAGCCCTGCTGACCGAGAGGATAAACGAGCTAACCGAACATCTGAAAGGTCACAAAAAAGATTTCAACTCAAGAAGAGGTCTTTTGAAACTGGTTGGAAAGAGGAGAAGGCTTCTGGATTATCTGAGAGAATCAGACGTAAAAAGCTACAGAGAAATCGTAGAGGAGTTGAACTTAAGAGGTTAATCCCGAAAGATTTACACATAAGGTGAGAGTAAAAAATGGAAAAAAGTTATGAATTGGATTTAGAGGGCAGAAAACTAACTATTCAGATCGGCAGAGTTGCCCGCCAGGCTGACGGCGCTGCTTTGGTGCGTCTGGCTGACACCATGATCCTAGCTACGGCAGTAGCCGCAGATGAGGCTGTGGAAGGTCAGGATTTCTTTCCGCTGATTGTGGATTACCGGGAAAAAGCTTATGCAGCGGGAAGAATACCCGGAGGTTTCTTCAAACGAGAAGGGAGGCCTACTGAAAGGGAGATACTTTCTGCCAGACTTATCGACCGCTCTTTGCGTCCCTTGTTTCCCGAAGGATACTTCAACGAGGTTCAGGTGATGGCTATGGTTCTTTCCTCGGATCAGGAAAACGATGCGGACATCCTGGGGATTTTGGGCTCTTCGGTAGCTTTAAGTATCTCCGGGATTCCTTTTTATGAGCCTATAGCGGCTGTCAGGATTGGAAGGATTGACGGGAATTTCGTAGTCAATCCAACCTTCAACCAGACAGAGGAAAGCGACATCAATCTGGTGGTATCAGGAACAGAGGAAAATATAGTCATGGTCGAAGGAGGGTGCCAGGAAATCTCGGAGGAGGATCTGATATCCGCCCTGGATTATGGACAAAAATGGATCAAACAGTTAATAGGACTGCAAAATGAGATAATCAAGGAGTTCGGAAAAGAAAAGCCGAAGGTCGAGCCAGTACCAATTGATCCGGTTTTATTGGAGGAAGTCAATAAACTGGCTATGGACAAAATCAAGCAGGCGAATCGAATTATCGACAAGAACGAGCGCCAAAAGGTTCTGGATGAGATGCAGGAATCGGTTCTGCAGGATCTGGCTGAGAAATTTCCTGAAAGCGAAACCAAGATCGCATCAATTCTGATAGACCTGGAACAAAAGGATATCAGGCAGATGATCCTGAATGAGGGTATCAGAATCGATGGCAGGAAGGCAAAGGAGATTCGTCCCATAACCTGCGAGGTAGGGGTATTGCCCAGAGCGCACGGCTCGGCACTTTTTACCCGTGGGCAGACCCAGGCTCTGGCAGTTACTACTCTCGGCTCCAAAATGGATGAGCAGAAAATAGAGGACTTGGAGGGAGAATCGACCAAGAGTTACATGCTGCATTATAATTTTCCGCCTTTCAGCGTGGGAGAGGTCAGGCCGGTAAGAGGTCCGGGAAGAAGGGAGATCGGGCATGGAGCTTTAGCCGAAAGGGCGATCCAGCCCGTGATTCCCAAGGAAGAAGTCTTTCCTTACACCGTCCGTATTGTCTCCGATATCCTGGAATCGAATGGTTCTTCGTCCATGGCTACGGTGTGCGGGGGAACATTATCCCTGATGGATGCAGGAGTTCCGATCAAAGCTCCTGTGGCTGGAATTGCCATGGGATTGGTTAAAGAGGAAAATAAGACGGTCATACTTACCGACATCCTGGGAGCAGAGGACCATTACGGGGACATGGATTTCAAAGTAACCGGAACCAGAAAAGGAATCACTGCCTTTCAGATGGACATAAAAATCTCAGGTCTTAATCTATCGATTATGCAGGAAGCGTTGAATCGGGCTAAGGAAGCGAGAATATATGTCCTTGACATTATGGAGAAAACGATTGCCCAGCCCAGACCCGAGCTTTCGGTTTATGCTCCACGAATCATCACTTTCAAAGTGAAACAGGATAAGATCGGTGAGATCATCGGCCCGGGCGGCAAGATGATCAGAAGCATAATCGAGCAGACCGGAGCGGAGATCAATATCGAGGACGACGGCAGTGTGTTCATATCGTCCAAAGACTCCAAAGCCGGGGAGCTTGCACAACAGCTAATAATGAAACTGACCGAGGAGCCTGAGGTCGGCAAGTGTTACCTGGGCAAAGTGAGACGGGTTACGGCATTCGGAGCATTCGTAGAGATACTACCTGGACAGGATGGACTTGTCCATATCTCCGAGCTGGATTTCAAGCGGGTTGCCAGGGTAGAGGATGTGCTTAATGTCGGGGATGAAGTCACAGTCAAAATCATCGGCATAGACAATGAGGGGAAGATAAAGCTTTCCAGAAAAGCCTGCCTTACTAAAAAGTGAGGGAAGAAAAATGTAGCTGAGTTTCCTGTGTA
>DATKKH010000012.1:0-3722 GCA_035543035.1 Terriglobales bacterium
TGAATGGCGATGGGGTGGATGAAGCTATTGTAGGAGACCCCGGGTGGTGGTATAATAATCCGTCTTATCCACCGGGGAGGGTATATGTTTATAAGAATCCTTATACTTTGGTTAAAGATGAAGAACAACAGCTCCTACCATTCACTTTTAATCTCGGGCAGAATTATCCTAATCCGTTCAACCCTTCTACCACTATCCCCTTTGAGCTTGGGGGCAAGGAGCAAGAAGCCAGTAAACCTATCCAGACAACCCTTATTATTTACAACATCCTTGGACAAAAAGTGAGAACATTGGTCGATGAGGTAAAGGCACCAGGCAGTTATCAGGTCGTCTGGGATGGGAAAGACAACAACGGTTTGGCGGTCGGCAGTGGAATTTATTTCTATCAGCTACGGGCAGGGTTTTTCATCAAAACTGCTAAGATGAGTTTGATAAAATGACCGAGACGCATGCAATGCGCCTCTACCGAATTTAGCCTACTCGCAGTGGTTTGGGGGTGAGGCGTATCTGAGGGGGGATTTTTCTATTATCTTTTTTCAGTTTTTCAGGGTCGATCTTCTTATCTTTCCAGACTTTTAAGAATATCCGGGATATGTCCGGGTCGAATTGGGTTCCGGAACAATCCTCAATCTCTTTTAAGGCTACAGACACTCCTTTTCTTTTTCGATAGGGCCTATCGCTGCACATGGCATCAAATGTGTCCACGACCGCCAGAAGTCTGCCCTGAATGGGA
This sequence comes from Terriglobales bacterium, assembly GCA_035543035.1. Classification (GTDB taxonomy): domain Bacteria; phylum Zixibacteria; class MSB-5A5; order MSB-5A5; family RBG-16-43-9; genus RBG-16-43-9. The sequence continues at coordinate 734 of DATKKH010000012.1, forward strand.
ATTCTCTCCTGCCTCAGCCCGAATGGATAACCCAGTCCATCGAACCTTTCATGATGATAAAGTATGTATGGAAGTGAGGGGGATAAAAAAGAGATTCCTTCTAAAATCTTGGCACCCTGAGTGGGATGAGCTTTCATAATTTCGAACTCTTCCGGGGTGAGTTCGCCAGGTTTATTTAAAATAGCATCCGGGATTCCGATTTTCCCTATGTCATGCAGAATTCCACCTATCTTCACCTCCCATAACTTTTCTGAATCCCAGCCCATTTCCCGGGCCATTATCTCTGCCATATACCAGACCCTCTCAGTGTGACCGCGGGTGTAGATGTCTCTGGCTTCTACTGCATTGGCTAAAGCAGTAAGTATGTCAAGATAGGCTTCTTCAAGATTTTCATATAAAAGAGAATTCTCAATGGCCGAGGAGGCTTTGCTGGCTATTATGGAAAGCGAATTGATCTGTCCCTGAGAGAAAGAAGAATAGTTTCCAACCCTGACTAGATTCAGGACTCCGATCACACTTCCTTTAGCCATAAGAGGATAAGAGATAAATGACCTTTTGAGCTTATCTTTTTCAAGCTGCTGACTTTCGTCTTCCGGATTCAGGATTTTGGGTTTGGCATTTTTCACTACCCATTGTGGTACAAAATGCTCTCCATGCAAGAAGTTCAGCTCCATAGGATGAGTGCTCATCCCGTAATAAGCTTTAAGAGCTAAGCTCATATTTTTATCTTCGATCAGTAAAATAGATGAGAGACTGGCATCGAATTCCATAGATAAGGTTTCCAGGATGAGCTGGAGTAGGGATTTGAGATGAATGGTCGAACCCATCGCCTCACTTATTTTGCAGAGGGATACGGTTTCCTTGAGGTTTATGTTCTCCCGGTAAAGATTCTGTTTCTCCAGTCCCCGGCGGACAGTCGCTCTCAGGCTTTCCAGGGTAAACGGTTTGATCAGATAATCATAAGCTCCCATCTTCAAAACCGAAACCGCATTCTCAATTGCAGGCTGGCCGGTCATCAGTATCACGATGATATCAGATGAAATCTCCAGAGCGCTTTTCAGGATATCGACTCCGGATTTGTCCCCCATTATCAAATCAGTGAGGACCAGGTCAACCGGGCGGCTTTTCAAAATAACTAAAGCTTCCTGGGGAAGATTGGTGGTTAGAACCTCGTAATCATCAGAAGATAACATCTCCTGAATGATGTTACAGATATAAATTTCATCGTCAACTACGAGTATTTTCGCTTTGGCAGGCATCTGGAATTCCCTCGACTTTTTACCACCGGGGCAATCATATTTTCTATCGGCTTTGAGACCCGAAAGTTGATTTTTTCGACTGTCTTATTTTTGCACATTATTGAATGAGATTTATATAATAAGGGAGGAGCAAGGGACTACTCTCCAGAATCGATTTCATGACGTAGCCATTGAGCGGTATAATGTCAATAAAACGATGTTAATACTTACTAAGACCGATGAATCGAGCAACTACATTCGTTTACAACGGGAGTGATTTTATTCTTGATTCCTTTTATTTTTACTATTATAATAATTAATTGTTTTCAGGGTCAAAGGGAAGAGATGAAAAAAAGATATAAAATTCCCCTGATTTTTTTCTGCATAATATTCTGTATCTTTCTCGCAGTTTATCTTCTTCTAACCCAGAGCAGGTTTTTGGAGACTGAGGTTGCCAGATATTTGTCTACCCTGACGGATAAAACTACCCCGGTTAAAATCAGGATCGGAAAAATCCACAGCTTTCTATGGGGAGAGGTCGTAGTCGAGAATCTCAAAATCGATTACGCCGAAAAAGGATATGAATATACCCTTCTGGATTTAGGGAGACTGGAGCTGGATTTTTCCACATCAGATCTTCTTCGCCGGAAATTGGACTTCAAAGGGGTAAGACTTTACCAGCCAAAAATCCAGATCAAGCAGACTCAGGACGGTCGCTTGCTAATCCCTCTCCTTAAGAAAGGAAAAGGAACATCTACCGGGGCTCCTGAATTTTCCTGTCCTTATATTCTTCTCAAAGACGGCAGGGTTGACTGGTTTTTGGACAAGAAAAAATTTGAGCTGGACAGCCTTAACCTCACTCTCTCATTGAGCAATGATCAAAAGGGGATTAATCTTAATCTAATTGACGGGAATTTCCTTGCCAGGATTGCGAATACTCTGAAACTCAAGAGAATAAACGGCAAAGCAAATATGAAATCCAGCCAGCTGACTTTAGAAAACTTCAGATTTGAGACTGTGGATTCCAAGCTGGATTTGCCCAGCGGGATAGTCGATTTAAAACCATTTTCCTTTTCGGTTAATCTTAAGGGAGAACCCTTTTATCTGACTGACATAACCAGACTAAGCGGTATAGTTCTGGATGGAAAGCTTAACTTCGATAGCAACCTCAAAGGAGACCTGAAAAGCATAAAGGGGAACGTGGTCTTGAACGGGACGATGTTCAAAGAGGAATTAAGCGGTCTTAGGACCAATTTTCTTTACGAAAAAGCGAAATTCACGTTTTATTCGATTCAGGGTAATGCCTTCCGCTCTCCGGTTCAACTTAAAGGGGAGCTGAACCTGGGTACAAGGCCCGCAAGTTATGCAATCGAGGGAAATGTCAAGAATCTGGATCTTGCCCACATTATCGTCACTTCCCTGCACAGCAATCTTTCCGGTAAACTGAAGATGCAGGGTCAGGGTCTGGATGAAAAAAGCTTCCTGCTGAATTTCAACCTGGATTTAGAGCCAGGGAAGTTTGATTTATATACTTTTTCCAGAGCAACAGGAGATCTTACAGTCAATCTGAACGAAGCACAGTTTGGAAAGGATTTCCAGCTCTGGTATAAAAATACCGAGATAACGGGTGAAGGCAGGGTCGGGTTTACTGATTCGCTCAATCTGCAAGGAAAAGCGGTATTCAGAGACCTAAGCAACTTCAATGGTCAGACTTTTATCCAGGAAATGGGAGGAAGAGGGGAATTTCAATT
>DATKKH010000013.1:0-23248 GCA_035543035.1 Terriglobales bacterium
CTTTTTTTAAATTCCAGCTCCTCCTTGATCATATCGCAGAAAACGCAAGAACCGTGGTCGTCATAATATCTGGTCGCTTCTTCTAAGAAATGCCTGATATGAGTGGGCACCAGAGGCATAGCGATCAGCTGGGAATGAGGATGAACCAGAGAGGTTCCAGCCGCCTTGCCGTGATTTCTGAAGATTATGACAATCTTGATATCCTTATCCGCGCAAAGCTCTCTGTATCTTTGGCGATAAACAAGACAGACCTCTTCCACCTGTTTTAGACTCATATTTCCCAGGGAAAGGTTATGCTGAGGCGATTCGATTATGACTTCGTGCCTTCCGTATCCACCCATCTTCAGGAAAAATCCCTCGGTATCCCTTAGAAGATCGACACCTGGACTGACAGCTGCAAACTTATTCGGAATTATCCTCACCCACCAGCCAGGTCCGTCTTTTTTGGTTCCTGCCTGGCGGAAAGAGACGATTTCACCCGGTGCCTGGGATTCGTTTCCTGGACAAAAAGGACAGTCCGGATCGAGAGAAGGTTGAGGTTTTTTCTCTTCTTTGGACTGAAAATCATCTGGCCTTTTAGCTCTCTCCGTAGCTATTATCACCCATTCCTTGGTAGCTCTGTTCTGTCTTATCTCTGGCATAAGAAAACCCTCCTTTGTTACCCCCTCCCTCGATGGGAGGGGGTAGGGGGAGGGTGAATTATTGTTACACCCCTCTCCCTAACCCTCTCCCACAAGGGGAGAGGGAATCAATAATTATCCGTTATTATTCATTCAACAATCCTATGATTAACTACTTGTCAATTTCTCTAACTTTTCCAGATCCTCTATTTTCCCTATGGCGATCAAAGTATCGCCCGGCTCCATCCTGGCATCAGGAGGAGGAGTGAAGATCATCTGCCCGGTTTTCTTATGAATTCCTAAAACGATCACTCCAACCCTGAGCCTGATTTCACATTCCTTCAAAGTCGAATTGGCAAGGATGCTTCCTTCCTTAACCTCCAGCTCCTCGATCCGCATCTCCATTCCCTGGGCTGAGGTTGCTACCTGCATAAAATCTACCAGGTGAGGTCTTAAAGCTGCCAGGGCCATCCTGGTTCCTCCCAAGGTGTGAGGGGAGATGACCCGGTTGGCTCCTGCCCGGAGAAGTTTTTTCTCAGATTCTGCCGTATCAGCCCGCGCTACTATGAATATACCAGGATTCAGCTCTCTGGCAGAAAGGGAGATAACCACATTGTCTGCCTCTGAAGCTACAGCCGAGATTAGACCTTTTGCCCTTCTTATGCCCGCCTCTTCCAGGACCGAATCTAAGGTCGAATCGCCCTGGATGACCAGGACCCCATCTCTTATAGCCTTTTCCGCGATCGCAGGGTCCTTTTCGACTATAGTAGACGAAACCTGGCGCGAGGAAAATTCGCTGTAAATCTGCTGTCCTACTTTTCCATATCCGCAGATAACGTAATGGTCTTTTATCTCCTGAATTTTTTTGCTCATCTTTCTCCTCCCTAAAATACTTCTGATTTGTCCTTCCAGCATCAGCTGTGCTCCTGCCCCGATTGCATAAAGGGTTGTGCCCACTCCGAAGATTATGAAAAAAATGGTAAAGACCCTGCCAGTCGAAGAAAGAGGGTGAACTTCCTGAAAGCCCACAGTGGAAATGGTCACAACCGACATATACAGGGAATCCAGGATGTTCCAATCCTCTATCAAACTATATCCCAGAGTGCCGACAAGAATCACTGCCAGTAGAGCACCTAAGGCGATTTTGAGTTTTTCTTCTGCTTCCATATCTAATTTTAGACTTCCTTAATTTGTAGCGTCCTCATTCCTATGAGGACGACTCTGCGTTGTCACGGGAGTGACAACGCTACCGTTTTTCTTTTCTCGTCTTCCGTCTTACGTCTCACTTCTTATGTCATGAGTCAGCCCTTTCAAAATCGGAGGAGTTAACAGGGTAGTTGCCATAACCATGAATATAATCATAGTATAAAGGTTTGAAGTTATGGCTTTCATACTTAGACCAATCGAAGCTATGATCATACCCACTTCTCCCCTGGGTACCATCCCGAACCCGATTATTAGAGCATCCTTTTTCCTTAAGTTCAGCGCTCCCAACCCACAGCCTATGAGTTTTCCCAAGACTGCGAAAATGGTTATGACCAGAGCCGCCCACAGAAGCGAAGGTTTGGTAAATATGGACAGATCAACCCAGCTCCCCAAGATTACAAAAAAGAAGGGAACCAGAAAATTATAGAGAGACTCTGTTTTGACCGAGAGATTGAACTCGATATTCAAACTGGCTAATATCATTCCGGCTAAAAACGCTCCGACTATAGCTGCTAAGTCTATGTAGCTGGCAACTGCGGACAGCAGAAGGCAGAAAAGAATTCCTAGGGAGAAAACCGCATCTTTAGTTCTGAAACCCGCGACTTGAGGAACCATCCTGGAAACCACCCTTCTTCCTATTATTATCAGAAAAGCGATGAACCCAATAGCCTCCAGTGTAATCAATCCGATCTTGACGAAAGATAAAGTCCCCTTACCCAGGCCAGTGACAATGGCTAAAACCACAAGCCCGATAACATCATCGATCACTGCAGCACCCAGGATGACTCTGGCAACCCTGGTCTCTATAATTCCCAGATCAGCGAAGACTCTGGCCGTGATCCCTACGCTGGTTGCTACCATGGCCGCACCAATGAACATCGCCTCAACCGTGGTATGATTTATTATCAGCACATAGACGTATCCAAAGATGAAGGGAAAGACCACCCCCAGAAAGGCAACGATCAGCGAAGTCGTCCCCACAGTCATAATCTCCTCGACCTTAGTCTGCAGCCCTACAGTAAAAAGCAGGAAAACCGCCCCGATCTGCGCCAGGACCGGAAAGATCTCCGAGGTCCCGATGAGATTCAGAACTTGAGGACCCAGAATTACCCCGGCTAAGATTTCTCCGATCACTGAGGACTGCTTAAACCTTTCGAATACCTCACCCAAAAGCTTGGCTGAGGCATAGATTAAAAACAGGCTGAAAAGAATCTGGGTGATGTTTTCCATAATGACTTCGTAGTGCCCTTACTCCCGTGAGGACGATTTACCTTTGCCCTGCCATGGACTGAGCAATACCACCATATAAATCTGCGAACTTTTTTCATCCTAATCATATCTTTAAATATATAAATGTCAATAAAAAAAGCCGTGGAGTTTTGCCACGGCTTCTAATCCATTCAAGTTATTATCAAAAATCGTCTAACTCGACGCAACTTTTTCCAGCTTCTTTTCCTCTTTTTTCTTTTTAATCTTCCGGGCGTCGTTTAGGACCTCAAAAAACTTTTTTACCTCAAAAGGTTTTGGCATCAAAAGGTCTATTGAGTGAGTTTTCAATTTCTTGGAATCCACCTGGGTTCCCCAGCCGGTGATCATCACGATGACCACCTCCGGGCTTAAAGACTTCAGCCGGTCCGCAACTTCCCATCCGGACATCTCCGGCATCGAAAGGTCGGTGAACACGATGTCGAATTCTTCTTTTTCGAAAAGTTCCACCCCTTTTAGGCTGTCATCCACTGATGCGGCTTTATATCCCCTGGATTCAAGAATATCGCAGAGCAATTCTCGGATTGCAGGCTCGTCGTCGATGATCAGGACATTTTCCTTGACTTCCCCCTCGATCTTTTCCAGTTTTCCCCCTTTCTTGTCAACCATTTTTCTGATAGGTAGCTTCACGATAAAGCCGGTTCCTTTTCCTTCCTGGCTTTCGATCGAGATTTCGCCATTATGCCTGACTATAATACCATAAGCCAGACTCATGCCCAGACCATTCCCCTTGGGACCTTTGGTAGTAAAGAAAGGATCGAAAACTTTCTTCTGGATCTCCTCGGACATGCCTTTTCCGGTATCTTTTACCCAGGCTGACACATAATTTTCATCCGACCGGGAGGAGATGGATAGAGTTCCCCCGCCGGGCATGGCGTAAATGGAATTCAGGATCATGTTGACAAAAACCTCTCTAAGCTCAGATGGATTACCAGCTACCTCAGGAAGGTTCTCATCTAAATTGGTTTCCACCTGGATCAAAATTCCTTTTTTCTGAGTGTCATCTTTCCATTTATGCTTAGTTATTTCCAGGGATTCTTGTAAGATCTCGTTCAGGTCGAGAGGAATGAAATTCTCGTCAGTTCTCAAACGGGTAAACTCTTGTATTCGTCTGACTGTCTCCGCACCATCCAGGGCCGCCTTCTCGATCACCTTAAGCCCTTTTCTAACATCCTGTTCTTTGGCGCTGAGAAGCAAAAGCTGTGCTCTGCCTAAAATTGCTCCCAGAAGGTTATTGAAATCGTGGGCTACTCCTCCAGCCATTTCGCCCAAGGCTCTGAGCTTTTCGGACTGAACCAGCTTTTCCTGGGCTTCTTTCAACTTTTCATAAGCTTGTTTCAAACCCTCGAACAACTTGGCGTTCTCGATTGCTACTACCGCTTCATTTGCCAGGATGCTCAGCAAGGCAAGATGGTCCTGATTGAACTGCTTTAAACCCAACTTGGAGAGAGTAATGACTCCTCTGACCACCCCTTCATAGATCATAGGCGAAGCCATTATCGATTCATCTACATACGGGGTTCCGGGAATGTGACGGCAGCGGGGATGTCTTTCACCGTCATCGACCACCTGTCCTTCCCCGGTCTGGGCAACCCAGCCGGTTATTCCTTCTCCTGTTTTTAGACGCAAGACTTCTTCGGTCTCGCCTTTATACTCTTCAACCTCGCTACCGAAGGCTATGGGGATAAGCTCTTCTCTTTCTTCATCTAGAAGAAAAACCCTGCAGTTATCGAACTTTATGACCTTCTTTATCTCGTCCATTACTGCCGAAGCCACTGTCCTGACATCGTTCAATTTATTCAATCGGTTGGTGATATTCCTAATTGCTTCCAGCTGGACAATCCATTGTTCAGCTTCCTGGAAGAGATGCCCGTTTTCCACGGCCATCCCGATCTGGTTGCCGATGGAGACCAGAAGCTGAACTTCTTCCGGATTATATCTTCGATCTTGCTGGGTTATGACGAAAAGTGTGCCCAGGATCTTCCCCTTGGATTTCAGGGGAACTCCCAGATAAGAATGAAGCCCTTCTCTTTTCATTATAAGGCGGGTCAGTCTGGGGTCCTGGTTAATGTCCTCGACTGTTATCGGTTCCCCGGCTAAAGCGATTCTGCCTGAAAACCCCTCGCCTATTTCAAGCCTATCGATATCTTTAACCGCCTCAGACGAAAGTCCTTTGCAGGCTTTTAACTCCAATACCTTATCCGGCTGATTTAAGATATAGATTCCTCCAGCCTGGCAATCGGTCACCTCCAAAACCTTTTCTAGGGTCTCGTTTAAGATCAAATCAAGATTAAGAGATTGGCTGGTGATGGAAGAGATGGCATTTAAGGCTAAAAGCTCTTTGTTCGACTGGATTATCTTCTGTTCTATCCTTTTGCTTTCGGTAACATCCTCGATTAATAAAATAGCCCCATCCGGATTCCCCTGCGGGTCGAATAAAGGGACACCATTTACCGAGAGTATGGTCTTCTTGCCGTAAAGTGAAACAAATGGAAAGACCTGATAAGCAAAAGGGTTTCCGTCTAAAAGAGATTCAATCTGCTGGTCCACGCCGCTTCCTATGACATTCGGCATCTGGGTTATCTTCGAGCCTATGGCTCTAGACTTTTCCCCCTTTTCCACTCCCATAATCTCACTCATTTTGGGGTTTTCATACACGATTTCCCCTTTTTTATCCATCCTTAGAACCCCCAGCGGGAGTTTTTCCACTATCTCCTGATTGAACTCCTTTAAGGATCTAATCTCCTCTTCAGTATTTTTCCTCTGGGTGATATCGATATCCATGCAGATAAATTCTTTAGTACCGTCTGAGGATGGTATGGGGAATATCGTAGAATAGACGATAAGATCAACACCTCCCTTGTTTTTGCATTTCCATTCAGAGGATTTAGATGGTTTGTTCAAGTTATCAAGTTCTTTTAAGATCTTGTGAAACTCCTTAGAAGATTCTTTATCCAGCATCAACTGATCCAGGGTCTTTCCTAATGCCTCCTTTTGCGTCCAGCCAAATAGCCTTTCTGCCGCTCCGTTCCAGTATAATATGTTGCCATTTATATCATATCCCTGGATAGCCACATTCGGGGTATTTTCTATTATGGCGTTCAATCTTTCTTCGCTTTTCTGCAGAGCTTTCTCAGCCCGCTTTCGGTAAAGCGCTTCGACAAAGGCTACGGATAAATCCTCAATGGCTTCTTGATCAGCCAGATCATACCCCAACTCCTTGTTGGCTAAGCCGATGATGCCAATATACCTATCCGCACGTTTTAATGGGACTCCCAAAAAGGAGGTTATGGGCGGATGACCCTCAGGAGTACCCAGTCGGTCAGGATATGACGAGGGGTCGTTGACTATGATGGATTTACTTTCCTTAAGTACTCCACCCCAGATTCCCCGAATTTCCATATCTTTAATCATCACCACTGCTTCTGATTTTGGCATACTACAAGCATTGAAACCTGGATCGCTCAAGGCAATGGTGTCGAAACGACCTGCTTGATTCAATTCGCCGATGAAACCAAACTTGCTTCCAGTCAACTCCTCGGCTAAGTCGAGACACTTCCGGGCTACCTCTTCATCTGTTTCACATACCAGGGTTTCTTGAAGAATTTTGTTTATAACTTTCAAAACAGCGTTTTGTCTTAATATTTGTTGCTCCGCTTGCCTGCGCTTGGATATGTCTGAACTTATTCCGATTGAGCCTATGGGATTCCTTTCCTGATCCTTAAGCAGGGAAACCGATATGCTTATGGAAATCTGGCTACCATCTTTTTTAAGCAAACTCGTTCCAAAATTCTCTATTAATCCGGATTCCTGTAGCGTTCTCTGGATATATTCAAGCTCATTCTTGTTAGCGTAGAAATCGGAGACCTTTTTTCTGCCTATAACCTCTTCTGCTTTATAGCCGGTCAGCCTTTCAGCTCCCTGGTTGAAGATGGAGAAATTCCCCTCATTATCGATAACCGTTATTGCCACCTGGGAGGTGTTTATGATATTATCTAAATACTCTTTGACTTTCCTCAGCTCATTCTCAGTTTTTTTCTTCTCAGTAATGTCCTGAAGGCTGCAGTATGACGCGATCTTCTCCTTATATTCTATGAGGGCAACTCTCGCCTCCACTTCCCTTTTCTGTCCATCTTTAGTAAGAATAGTAAACTGATAATTATCAGGTACCTCCTCCCCCTTTTGTCTTCTGGTGTAGCGGTCGATAACGAGCTCCCGACATTCGGGAGCAATCGCTTCCCTGAAATCAGCTTCCCGGAGTTCCTCCAGGCTAAACCCGCATAGTTCCATTAATTTTGTATTGAATAATCTGATCCTGCCATCCTGAATGATAGCTATGGCGTCATTTGATTTCTCGATTAAATTCCGGTATTTTTCTTCAGACTCTCTTTTCTCATTTTCCCTCTCCGTAACGTCTCTGAACAGCTCAATTATCCCTTTTAGCACTCCTTTTTTATCCTTTAAAAGAGAAGAGGTTATCTCAAAATATCTGCTCTTATCCTTATCCTCATAAGAATGAGTGATACTATCAAGCGACTGGCTTTTCATCGCTTCATTCAGAGGACAAGGCTCTTCGAACATGTGGCAGGGCTTATCCAGATTGTGCTTGACCTGGTAGCAATATTTGCCCGTAACCTCGTTTAAAGTTTTGTCCCTGTTTTCCAGAAAACTCTGATTAGCATAAACGACTTTGTAGGAAGTATCAATGATAAGGACTTCTTCACCCAGAATGTTCAGTAGCTCTTCTTTTCTTCTGGATAAAGAAGATAGAAGGTCTTTTTTCTTAAATATTCTCAGCATAGCTATTTGCAATACTTAATGCAGTTCTCTTGAGTTTAGCTAATATATTTTATCGACATCCTCAGGGAAAAAATTGTATCGGGAAAGAAAAAAATAAAGGTATAAAAGGTATGTATTTACCCTATAGGGGAATGGCTGAATTGATAGACTTATGCACCTGTCTTTTCAATCATTAGACCCGGTTTCCCCTCAAGCTGGGAGCCGGTCTTAAGACGAATTTTTAGACTCTTTGTTCTAAGGAAAGACGAGGATAAGCATTCAGGTCTAAAGGGGATTTTTCACACCTTTGGAGATGAAAATATCCAGCCGCTGCGATCATTGCAGCATTATCTGTGCACAAGATGGGAGAGGGGACATAAAGCTTTAGTCCTTCTTTTATGGCTTCTGAGCAGAGCCTTTCTCTTAAATAGCTGTTATTAGCCACTCCTCCGGCTATGGCTATCTGGCTTACTTTATGTTCAAAAGCGGCTTTCAGAATTTTATCGACCAGAACATCGACTATTGCATCCTGAAATCCCCTGGCTATGCAGGCTCTTTGTTTTTCTTTTTCCTGGGGTGAAAGTCTGGACAGATAGATAGCCACAGCGGTTTTAAGCCCGCTGAAGGAGAAATCAAAATTCCCTTCTTCTAAATAAGCCCTGGGAAATCTGACTCCCTCAGATTTACATTCTTGAGCTATCCAGTCGATTGAAGGTCCACCAGGGTATTCCAGATCGAGTATTCTTGCCACCTTGTCAAACGCCTCGCCTGGTGCATCATCTCTGGTTCTACCCAGGATTTTATATTCGCCTTTGTCTTTTACATAAACCAGGGTGGAATGCCCTCCGGACACTATTAGACTTACCAGGGGTGGCAAGAGCTCTGGATGCTCTAAGAAATTGGAGAAGATATGCCCTTCTAAGTGATTTATCCCTATGAGCGGTTTCCCTAGAGAATAAGATAAACCTTTGGCAAAGCACAGACCGATCAAAAGCGAGCCAACCAGACCTGGTCCGCAAGTTACAGCTATGCCGTCAATCTGCTTCAGACTAATTTTTGCCTCTTCTAATGAAGTCGTCAGGAGAGGGAGGATGATCTTGATATGCTCTCTGGAGGCAAGCTCGGGCACCACTCCCCAGTATTTTTTATGTACCCATTGGGAAAAAACTACATTGGAGAGGATTTTCTGACCATCCTTGATCACAGCTACTGCGGTCTCGTCGCAGGAGGTCTCGATCCCTAATACCAGCATACTACCTGATCTCTAAATTGAAGCTATCGGGCTCAGTTTTTATGAGAATTATATCTTCCGGCAGTTGAATTTGCGGGGATACTTTTGCTTTCCCATTCTTTAGTCCGCTGCAGTCGATGGCAATCTTTATCTTCTCGGGGGTTAGCTCATCTAGGATCTTTTCTTCCCCCATTATTTCGAGATTAGTCACCTTTGGGATAAGAAAAGCCCTTTTGCTTCTGGAAAGGTTTACTAGCTTGACTGGCAGATTCTCCAGAGTTCTTTTTTCGCCTTTCTCGATATCCACGGAGAAATTCACCATTTGGGGAGAAAAACTGACATTGAAAAAGGAAGGAGGCACTAAGTCTATTGTCCCGGACAAAGATTTTTTTAAATCCTGAAATTCTTCTTCCTGGCTCAGGATGTAGCTGATTTTTTCGACATTCTCTAAAGGGCCACTGATTTTGATTTCCTCCGGCGAGAATTCCACCTTTCCTTTTTGAAAATACCCTTCTTGCGGGAAAAAACCTAACTGGGAAATGACTGGAACCTTTTTTTCCTCCACTTTCTGTAAATTGATGTGTAAACTCTTGGGTGAGGAGATATCTACCACAGACAAGTTCAATCCCTCTGGCAGGCTTATCATCTCCTTTTTCAAGGGCAGCTCGGTTTCTCCCGCGGAGAACCTCTGGGCATCTATCTTCAAGGTTCTTTCCTTGGAAAGCAGGAGTTTCAAAAGCTCCTTACCTTTACCATAGATCTGAATCCTGGCAGAGGTTGGTAAAGGTTCAGCCAGGATCAGTTCCGGGGAGAGATTCGTCATTTTCAAAGAGTACTCGAAACTATATTCATATTGCTTATCAGTTGAAGCATGAAGCCACAGAAGACAAGCTAAAAGAACCGCCCCTATTCTCAGCCAGAGATTGTCAAATAGCTTTTCCCACATCTGTTCCTCGGGATTCTTTCCGGGATGAACGAAATCTAAAAGACGTTATTTGAAAAGTTGAGAAGGAACGAAGCGCAGACCTAAAAAAAACCTTTCTTTTACTTAATCGAATCTGCTATGGGCTTGCCAAAACTCACCTCGCCATTGTCTATCCGGATGGAAAAACCACAAACCGGGTTAGAGCAAACCCAGGCTTTATATCTGATGCTGGCACCCTCCCTGCCGTAATCGGAGAGAGGCAAAAGGACTCCGTCGTTGCATTTAAGGCATTGCGGGAAATTCTTCTCCATACCTTCCCCACCTCCCTTTTCCCCGTAGGGACTAAATCTTGCGCTTCGTTCACCCCAACTTTTAAAAGGAAAGTAACATTTTGAAAGAAATTGTCAACTGTTTTTTGAATATGGAGTGCATCCTCCGTGATGATGCACGTAGGGTGGCACCCTCAAACTTGTTTGAGGGTGATTCCTGCCCCACTTTGTTGGCACCACGGGGCTACCAATCTTCATAGAAAATCAGAAGTGAGTATACCCGGTCTTCTTCAGACTTCTGCTTTTTCCATCCAGACCTAAAATCTCAACCCCTTCTTTTTTGTTCTTTATCTGTCCGATTAGAGTGACTTTGAATTTACCCTGGGTTATTGTTCTAAGTTTTTTTTCTTCATTACGATTTAGGGTAAAAAGAAGCTCATATTCCTCCCCTGAGCTTAGAGCCAAATTCAAAGGTGAGAGGTTTAGACTTTTGCAGACTCTTGTAATCCTCTGGCTAACCGGAATCTTCTCCGCATAGATTAAAGCCCCCTTGCTGCTTTCTTCGCAGAGATGGTATAAATCCGAAGAAAGCCCGTCGCTTATATCGATCATTGAGGTAATATTTAGATTTTTGATCAGGAGTCTGCTTTCCGAGACTCTGGGATAAGGGCGAAGATGTTTTCTGACTATCGAGCTTTTTTTCTTTTTATCCGTTCTCAGAATTCTCAAGCCTGCTTCGGCTTCACCTAAATTGCCAGTCACGTAGATTAAATCCCCGATTCTGGCTCCGCCTCTGGTTTTGAAAAGATTCTTCTCGACTTCTCCTAAAAGTGAAATCGTTATGACTAAACCTTTTGGTGAGAAGAAAATATCCCCGCCGACTATAGGGCACTTGAATTTCGAGGAGAGGTTTTTCATTCCAGAATAAAGTTTTAGAACCTGGTCGACTTTTATCTTCCCAGGCAGACCTAAGGATACCAGCCCAGCCAAAGGGACCCCTCCCATTGCTGCGATATCGCTTAAGTTGGCAGCCATACTCTTCCAGCCTACGTCCTCAAAAGAGCTGTATCGCAAGTCGAAATGGACCTTTTCCATCATAGTATCAGTGGTGAAGACTATTAGTTTAGCAGGCGGACATCTGAGTAGTGCGGCATCATCCCCTATATTCAAAACCACCCTTTTGTCTCTGGTATTGACTTTCCTTCCGATTAAATCTATCAGCCTGAATTCGCCTAATTTTTTTACTTCCATTATCTCATTTTCCGTGTAGCGTCCTCACTCCTGTCCTAACTTACGGGGGTTGCTCTGAATCCGTTGCTAGGATGAGAACGACTTTCTTTCCCTCCCTTGTAGGGAGGGATAAATGGAGGGTGAATTCTTTACTTCTCTTTATTGCCCCTCTCCTTAATCCTCTCCCACAAGGGGAGAGGAAACATCTTCCAGGTCACTTGAGAAGTGGCAACGCAACTACATGGACTTTTTAATCTATCACCAGGGGACTTTTCCAGTAAAGGCGGGTGGCTCCTCTCTGGGTTCCGAACCAGACATAGTCGCCATCCAATAGCACGTCCTGGATGTAATTATCTAAAAGCCCATCATCTCTGAAAAACCCTTTCCAGGTGTTCGCCGCCTTGTTTAACTTCCATACTCCCTGGATGGTTGCAGCCCACAGATACTTATCATCGCACACTATTTTATTCACTTCTGAGCCGGGATAATTAGCCGGAGACTGGTAGATTTTTCTCTCCCGGGTTTTCAGGTTCACCAGCACCACTGCTTCTGTTGTCCCGAACCAAAGCTCATCCTGGTATTTGAAAACCGATTTCACCCACTGGTTTAAAAAACCTTCCGGGATGCTAAAGGCGACCACTTCGCCTGATTTTTTGTTAATCTGGTAAGCTCCACGGTCCGTGCCCAGCCAGACAAAATTCGAATCTTTCTCGATCGAATAAATATAGACATTCCTGAGCTGGTCATCTTTGATCCGGATAAGAGAATCTCCTCTCGGATAGTAGAGGTTTAGCCCGTAGCGTGTTCCTATCCAGAGAAGCCCCTGATCAGATTTCAAAGCGGTTATCTGATTATCCCATAGCCCTTTGAAGCTATCATAAGTTCGCCATCGGTTTTTTTTCTTATCATAGCGCAAAAGACCGTTGGTGGAGCCAATCCAGACGTTCTGGGAATCCTTTTCCATGCAGGTTATGCTCTTGTTGGCCAGATCTGAAAGGGAACTCGATTCAAAATAATCCCATTCCTCGTCTTTGCGGTTATACCTGGTTATCCCGGTGAATCTGGAGACTATGGTTGCTCCTCCAAACCACATATCATACCCATCCAAAAGCATTGCTTTGACGTCATCGCTATAAAGCCCGATCTTCAGCATCTTCAAATCCAGACTTCTCAGAGATGCCACTCCGGCATTTAACCCCCAAGTCCCGATCCAGATATTTCCCCACTGGTCGAAGAGCCGGTCTGTTATGGTGTAACGGTTCAAGTAAAGATCTGCAATATATCCGGCAGGCATAAAGGAGTAGCCGTATTCCATGAAAAAAACCGGAAAAGCGAAATTGGCTGAGTCTTTGTGCACCAGGTTATCCGGGAAAACCCCTCCGTAATAGAACTCCTGAAAAGCCGGATTATACCTGCTCACCCCGTTGGCAGTTCTAAACCAGATCTCGTTGCTCATAGGATCATAGGCTATCCTCTGGACCTGATCATCCAGCAACCCGTCGCTTTCTGTCAAAGGCTCGATAAAATGGTTTGCCCAGAAGTCGTATCTGGATACCCCGCCAGTAGTGCCGAAGTAGATGTAATTCAAATCCTTGTCTATGGAACTGACGTATCTTAAAACCGTATAACTTGTCCAATCACCTGGCCGGTATGGGAATTTGGAAAAGGATGCACTTGGAAAAAGAAGGAAGAACAATAAAAATAACATCCACAGTAAGAATGTTACCTTATTTTTTCCCATTTTGATTCTTCCGCTAATAATAGATTGTAGTTGCCCAATTTATTGAGCTCATTATAGAATTATTGCTTTTTGTAGTGCGACCCTTTTAGGGTCGCCTGAGCGATGCTAAAACCTCGTGCTACGAAATTGCTCGATAAATCGAGCAACTACGATTTACTCAAAAAATCAAAAGCCACCTGGGCCAAAAGAGCTGAACCTATTTGTATCGCCTTTTCGTCCACTTTCCATTCAGGATGATGCCAGGGATGCACAGCACCTATCTTTTCATTCCTGATCCCTAACCGGATAAAGGAACCCTGAACCTTCTTTAAGAAATACGCAAAATCTTCGCCACCCATCATGGCTTCCTTGACTTCAAACCGGGCTTCTTTACCGAAAAGTCTGCTGATGGAGCTTCGGACCAGATCAGTCATTACCGGATTATTAACCAGAACCGGATAACCCTCATAATATTTCAGCTCGAAATCCGCCCCATAACCTCTGGTAACCCCTGAAACTATTTCTTTTAAGAGGTCTGGTATCTTTTTTGTGATTCCTTTTTCCAAGGTCCTAGCTGTCCCTTTTAAAACCACTTTATCGCAAATGATATTCCTGGCATTGCCTCCTCCAATAATCCCCACGCTTACGACTACAGACTTCAAGGGACTGATCCTGCGACTGGGTATAGTCTGCAAAGCCTGGACAACTGCAGATGCTACGATTATGGCATCAATTCCATCCTGAGGCCTGGCACCATGCCCTCCTTTCCCAATTATGGTAATGTCGAAATCATCTGCTTGTGCCATCATAGGACCATTCTTGACTCCGATTTTACCGACGGGTATATTAGAATCGGAATGCAGACCGAATATTCCATTAACCTCTGGATTCTTGAGAACACCAGCCTTGATCATCGGATACGCTCCACCCGGAGTCACCTCTTCGCTTGGCTGGAAAATGAATTTAACCTTTCCTGGTAATTCATCTTTTAAATTCGATAGAATTTTTGCCGCACCGATAACGCAGGTCATATGCACATCATGGCCGCAGGCATGCATTTTCCCCGGATGTTTCGACTTGAAAGGCAAACCAGTCATCTCAGTTACTGGCAGGGCATCCATATCCCCGCGCAGGGCAACAGTTTTTCCTTTGACGTTTTTGTTCAACAGTCCGGTGACACCTGTTCCTGCTATTCCTCTTTTGAGCATCAGCCCCAATTTTTTTAATTCCCTTGCCACGATAGCTGAGGTTTTATATTCGGTAAAAGCAATTTCAGGATATTGATGCAGTTCTCTCCTCAACTTAACTAAATAAGGGAAAAATTCTTTGGATAAGTTTTGTATTTTTCCTTCGATCTTCATCTTTAAACTCCTATCAGGGATAACCCCGTGTAGAGGTGGAGCTTGCCTCCACCCTTCATGCGGGCGGAGATGAACTCCGCCCCTACGTGATTTCTATCCTCCCATGCTTTTTCTCAACGCCTCCGGCACTTTCTCCATCATATCTCCCGCGATCATCCCCATTTCGCCTTTTTCATCTCTGGCTAAGTCTCCGCAAAGTCCGTGGATAAAAACCCCGGCTAAGGCAGACTCGACCATTGTTTTCTTAATATCCTGTCCTACGGATCCAAAGTCGGACTTCTTCATCATCAAAATCTGAGCCAAGAGACCGACTATAATGCCGGTCAAAACATCTCCTGAGCCGGCAGTTGCCATTCCGGCATTGCCAGTGGGATTGACAAAGATTTGTCCTTCTGGCTCGCCAATAATGGTCGGTGCTCCTTTAAGCACTACTACACAATTAAACTTCTTGGCTGATTCAGAAGCATGTCTGATTCTATCTTTAGCGATTTCCTCAATTGGAACGTTAATCAATCTGGACAATTCACCAATATGCGGAGTCAAAATCATAGGAGCCTTTGCCTGATTTAAGATTGAGGAATCCTTGGAGATTGCATTTAATCCATCTGCATCTATAACCAGAGGTAACTCTATTCTTGTAACCAATCTTCTGATTAACTCCACTGTTTCAAAATGCTGTCCCAGACCTGGACCAAGAGCAACACAGTCAGCCCATTTCAGAGCCTGCATAATCTCGCCTGATCCACGCAGAGCAAGCGCTCCTCTCTTTCTGACATCAGGCAGAGGTTTGGTCATCACCTCAGTTACCTTTACCTCCATAATATCATTAAGACTGTGAGGAATCCCAAGAACCGCCATTCCAGCTCCGGCTTTTAAACAGGATAAAGAAGCCAAAGTAGCCGCACCAGTCATCCCGGTTGAACCTGAGATGAGGAAAACCTTCCCACAGGTCCCTTTATGCGCATCACCCGGCCGCCTGGGCAGAATTCCTTTCACTTCCTCTTCAGTGGTTAAGTTGAGATTTATTTTCTGTTCATCGATCACTTTTTGAGGAACACCTATATCTATGACTTCGACTTTACCACAGTAACTTTTGCCGGGAAAGAAAAACTGCCCAACTTTAGGAAGACCCATAGTCGGGGTAAGGTTCGCTTTGACACACTCACCCGCGACCGAACCTGTATCCACATCCAGGCCGGAGGGAGTATCGATAGAAAGGATTTTTGTTTTGGAGGAATTTATGAACTGAACTGCCTTTTCTTCTAACCCATTTACTTTCCCTTTAAACCCGGTCCCGAAAATCGCATCCACTATTAAGTCTGCTTTTACCCCAAGAGGAATTTCCTTTTCTCTGGTGACCTGTTTAATAGGCAGTTTCAGACTGACAGCTTTTTTGAGATTGGCTAAAGCATCGCCTTTAACCTCTTCTTTTTTTCCTAAGAGGTAGAACTCGATTTTCGCACCCCATTTGGACAGGTATCTGCCCACCACAAACCCATCCCCGCCATTGTTCCCCTTTCCGCAGAAAACGACGACTTTTTTGCCCTTGACATTTTCTTCTAACAATTTTTTACCGGAAAAAGCAGAGCCCAGTCCGGCTTTTTCCATCAGCTCTAGCCCGGGGATTTTTTCCCTTTCGATAGTTGTCTTGTCGATTTTCCTCATCTGGTCAGAGGTAACTAATTTCATATCTACCCCTTTTTTCTATATAAATTAAACAGGTCTCTTAGCTTTTTTGCCTCTTCCCCTGCAGCCTGGGCAAAATCTTTTTCAGCGGAGGCGTAGATAATGCCTCTGGAGGAGTTGATAATAGCTAAATTCTCATTCTTATCAGTTCCATATCTGACTGTTAGCTCAGCATCCCCTTTTTGAGCGCCAACTCCGGGAATCAGGATAGGCAAATCTGGAGCGATTTCCCTTATTTCCTTCAACTGCTCTGGATAAGTCGCTCCGACTACTAAACCGCAATTCCCTTTTTTGTTCCAGCTCAAAATTTTTTCTGCCACGATCTTATATAAAGGCTTCCCCTGGATATTCTGAAGCTGAAAATCCTTAGCCCCGGCATTGGATGTCAGGCAGAGGATGAAACAACATTTATCCTCATATTCTAAGAAGGGAGACAGGGAATCTCCGCCTAAATAGGGACTCAAAGTAACGCCATCACCCTTGAATTCGTCGAATATGGCTTTAGCATACATTTTGGAAGTGTTACCAATGTCCCCTCTTTTAGCATCCAGGATAATCGGAATATCTTTCGGGATATACTCGCAGGTTTTTTTCAATGCCTCCAGTCCTTTTAATCCATAAGCCTCATAAAAAGCAAGATTTGGCTTATAGGCACAAACCAAATCCGAAGTCGAATCGATAATCGCCCGATTGAAAGCAAAAATAGGATCTTTTTCCTGGAGCAGGAATTTGGGAATTTTCTCTAATTCAGTATCCAGACCTACGCAGAGAAGAGACTTATTTTTAGCAGAGGCTGATTTTAATTTTTGGATGAATTTCATTCAGAGCCTTTCGTAGCGTCCTCACTCCTGTGAGGACGATTTTTTTGGAGTGCATTAGCCGTGTTAATGCTTTTTGTAGCGGAAGGCTTCAGCCTTCCAAATGCTCACCGCAATAAGGACAGGTGATCTTGCAAAAGGATGCTTCTTCTACTCCAAAATGAGTTTTGCATTTAATGCATTTTAGAGTAACACCAATATATAAATCATTCTTCTGCTCAATTCCAACTGTTTTGGCTAATTCTTGTCTGATTTTAGGATATTTTCCATCAATAATCTTGAAATATTCTGGTTGTCTCATTTTACAACTTTAAGAAACATACATCTATCTTGATGCACTACATATTTAATTTGTCTTCAACTTTCCTTTCAAATCTAAGATCCTTTTTAACTTTTTCTCTTGGCAATATCCTTTCAGACCCTCGACGATCTTTACCGAACATTCCGGGTCTACGAAATTCCCGGTTCCTACTTGAATCATCGAGGCTCCTGCCAAAATGAATTCTAAAGCATCCTGGGTATTCATAATTCCGCCAAGCCCAATAACCGGGATTTTGACCTTCTGGGCAGTTTTCCAGACCATTGCCAAAGCTACGGGCTTAATTGCTGGTCCTGAAAGGCCTCCGGTAATATTGGCAAGCCCCGGCTTTCTGGCTTCCAGATCTATCGCCATTCCGATCAGGGTATTGATCAGGGAGATTGCATCTGCCCCAGCCTCTTCCACTGCTAAGGCAATTTTGACTATGTCAGCCACATTTGGAGAAAGTTTAGCTATGATAGGGAAACTGGTATTATCCCGAACAGCTTTTATACAGTCATATGCACACTTGGGATCCGAGCCAAAAGTAATCCCGCCCTGTTTAACATTGGGACAGGAGATATTTATCTCCAGAAGGTCGATCCCCTTTTTCCCCTCTAATCTTTTGACCACTTCAACATATTCCTCAATCGAACTACCAGCCACATTCACGATGACCTTTGTTTTCAGGCCTCTCAAAAAGGGGAGTTTCTCTGTGATGAATTTTTTGACCCCGACGTTAGCTAAGCCTATGGAATTCAGCATGCCGGAAGGGGTCTCACAGGTGCGGGGGGGTGGATTTCCTTCCCTGGGATTTAAGGTGATTGTTTTGGTGATTACCCCGCCTAATCTGTTCAAATCGAAAAAAGTCTCATACTCTTCCCCATAACCGAAGGTGCCGGACGCAACTAAAACCGGATTGGAGAATTTCACTCTGCCTATTTTGACTGAAAGGTCAGGAATCAATCTATTATCACCTCCCTGGCATCAAATACTGGACCGTCTTTACATACTCGTTTATATCCCTTAACCGTTCTGACCACACAACCCATGCAGGCACCTATTCCACAGGGCATGTGGTTTTCCAAGGAGATCTGACAGTCAAGGTTGAATTTTCTGGAGATCTCGGAGATTTTTTTGAGCATCGGGTTAGGCCCACAGGAAAAGAATTTTGTCCTGTTTGTCTTTAACCTTCTGGCTTTAAGCTCCTGGAAGAAAAGATCGGTTATCATCCCTTTATATCCTGAGCTTCCATCCTCAGTGGCTAAATGGAGTCTTATTCCGGTTGATACGATCTCGTTTATCAGGAGATATTCGTCTTTTTTCTTAACCCCGAAGAAAAGTGATATCTTTTGAGGGGCAACTTCTTTCTCTAAAAGAGAATTCACCAGATAAAATAGGGGAGCTATCCCCATTCCTCCGGCAACCAGGACTGCATTTTCACCCTTGCCCGGCAAAGAAAACGAGTTACCCAGCGGAGCCAGAAGGTCAATTTTCTCTCCAGCTTTCTTTTCGGAGAGAATTTTGGTCCCGGGACCGACTACCTTGAAAAGAAGCTCGAAGCTATTCTTTTCTTTTTCAACCCGATGAATGCTGAAAGCCCTTCTCAGAAGAGGAGAATATGACTTATCCACCCTGAGATGACAGAAATTCCCGGGTAAGGCTTTTTTGGAAATTGGGGGAAAGTATATTTTTAAACTGAAGAGCCTTTCACCTAAGTTCTCGACTGAAAGGAGCAACCCTTCTTCTTTACTCTGGATCATCTTTCCCCTTTTTAAATCTATTAAAAGAGACTCCTCGCCTTATTGTTGAGTTGCCGCAGGAGGGGCAACATCTATTTCATACCGGAACCATTCTCCAAACTGCGTCGGGAGGATCTTTGAAGGTTCGAATTGCGTCCTCATGGCCGCATCTTTGGCTGCATCATCTAACTCCTGATTATTCAGAGAGTTAATCACTTCCACTTCAGTAACTTTGCCGGTGAAATCTATCCTAATCTTCAGGACCACTTTCCCTTTGATTCCTGCCTCGCGCTGTGATTCTGGATAGTAGTAAGTTCCTTTTACTTTCGGCTCAGGAGCATTTGGAATCCCTGGTGTTGGAGAGTTGGTTTTGGTAGTATCCTTACTGCTATCAGCTGGCACTGGCGGAGTCGTCCCCTGTTGGGGTGGAGGAATTGGAGCCCTAACCAGTTTGATTCCCAGCCTTTTTTTGGCAAAATCGGCATACTCGGTTTGCGGATATTTATCGATTATCGCCTGATAAGCAAGAGCCACACTGCTGTCACCCGGATTCCTATATTGCTCCAGGCTCCAGGCCAGGGCACATTCGGCTTTACAAGCATATCTGGATTGAGGATAGTCGCTGACAATCTTCTGCAGGATTACCCTGGCAGAATCGACCTTTTTTTCCTGGAAGAGCAGACTTTCTGCAGCAGCATACTCCTTTTCAGCCAAGTTTACCTGCAGTGATTCTCCGGGCAGGGAAAGATAATCCAATGCTTTTTTAGAGTAATCGCTATTCGGATACTGGTCTATGATCTTACGATAATACTCCTGTGCTTTAGCGCTGTCCTGATAGATATTCTCGTAAATCCAGGCAATGGCATATACGGATTTAGGAGCATAACCGCTTTCCGGATATTTCTCCACCACGGTCTGGTATTCTACTAATGCCGACTCGGGTAGGTTCATCTGGGTCAGGTAAAATTCGGCTAAATTGAAAATAGGTTCTGCCACTTTCAGCGATTCTTCTTTTGTCACCTGTTCCTGAAAACTGGTTAATTTGGATATATCCGCGCTTTTTTCCAGCGCAGATTTGGCAAAAGGTGAGGCTGGCCTATCCGTTTTGGTTTTATCGAAAAACTCCTGGGCTTTTTTCAGGTCGCGCTTTTCCTCCAGATTTATTAAGCCAGACCGGTAATAGGCCTCAGCCGACTGTTCGGTCTGGGGATAGGTCAGGGCTACCTCCTCATACTTTTTTAATGCTAGGTCCAGACTATCGGAAAGCCAGTATCCTTCGGCTATTTTCAGCTCGATCTGGGGAAGATATTTGGTATACTTTTTTTCTTTGGACAGATCTGTGAAGATATTCAATCCTGCTTTATAATCCTTTAAATTATAGGCCGATTCTCCGGTCCGGTAAATTGACTGATAAATCAGCTCACCCTGTTTCACGTATTTTCTTACTGCGGAGAAGTTTTCTTTTGCCTGGGCAAACTCTTTTAACTGGAAATAAGCCTCGCCTATCCTGAACTGAGCTTCAGGGTTAAGCTCATCTTTAGGGAATTGTTCCAGCATCCGCTTGTAGAAGTTTATCGCCTCAGTATAATCCGCCTCACCGAATTTGATCTCCCCCAACTCGAAACAAACCTCGGACTTTCTTTTCTTAGTCTTTGGATTATCTAAAATAGAGATCAGGGCTTCGGTTGCCTCGACCTTATTACCCTCTTTATAGCGGGTTAGACCCAGATAGTAATACGATTCTTCTACCAGGCTGCTTTTAGGGAAACTGGTGACCAGCTCCTGAAATTTCCTTTCAGCTTTGGGGTAATCTCCAAGATTGTAATATGATTTTCCTATGAGGAACAGGGCATCATCCACCCATTTGGATTTTGGATTGAAGGTTAAAACCTTAGAGGCTTTTTTGATGGCATCCTGGTAGTCGCCTATTTCTGTTCCCGTGGCTACCTCTCTTTTTGCCTTTTGCTGGGACTTCTCCGCCTTTTTGTATTTCTCCTCTGCATGGTAAAAGGTGTTATAATATACACAGGAAAAGCTAAAAAGCAAAAGAAGTATGCTGATGAAAAATGTTTTTCTCATTCGGAAAACTCCTCCGGCTGTACCCAGCCGGAAGAAAGACCACTAAGATCAAAATAGTCTATAGCCAGCTCATATTCACGTTTTCTGATCCTCCGGTCCAGCGGGGGGAAATTTTTTGCCTGAAAGGCAGGAAAATACTGCCCCATCAGGCTTACCCAGATTTTGTCCGAAACTTCATTGGCCAAGAATTCAAAGGTTTTCAAGCTGCCGGCAACATTTTCCGGAAGGACCAGATGGCGAATTATAACTCCAGAGATCGCCTGTCCAGATGAATCCAGTTTCAGATTCCCTGCTTGTCTGAACATCTCTTTGACATTTCTCTGATTTGTTTTGACATACCCTTCGGCTCTGGAAAACTTTAGGGCATTGGCATCCTCTGAATAGCGCATATCCGGAAGATAGATATCTACGACCCCATCTAAGAGGGACAAGGCAGTTTCGGATTCATATCCGGAGGTATTATAGACTATGGGCAGGGAAAAACCCTTGTCCCAGGCTATGGAAAGCGCTTCCAAAATCTGAGGAACAAAATGGGTCGGGGTCACTAAATTCAGGTTATGGGCTCCTTTTTTCTGAAGACTGAGGAATTTTTCGGCTAACTCTAATGCAGAGACTTTCCTGCCTTTTCCCATCTGGCTGATCGGATAGTTCTGGCAGTATACGCATTTAAGGCTGCAGTTGGTGAAAAAGACCGTGCCCGAACCTTTTCTCCCTGAAATAGGGGGCTCTTCGCCAAAATGAAGATTACAGCTTGAGACCATAACCTCTTTGCCGCTTCTGCATTTTCCTTTTTCGCCCTTGAGCCGGTTAACCCCGCATTCATACCCGCAAAGACGGCAAGAGCTTAAGATCTTATAACCTTCCTCGATTCTTTTGTCTATATCTGTAACCTTCATCTTACTTAATACGATAAAGAAATACTGGAGTGTAATGCTTTAGCATTACTTTCCCTCCCTCGAAGGTAGGGATATAAGGGAGGGTCAATCTCTTTATCCTCTCCCACAAAAGGAGAGGGAACAAACTGTAGCGTTCTCACTCCTGTCCTATGGTGGCTACGCCAGACGTAGTCTCCGTTTCAGGATGAGGACGAATCCCTTTGCCGTCATTGCGAGGAGGTCACTTGACCGACGAAGCAATCCATCCTTGATGGAGTGAGCAGATTCCTTCGTTCGGCCTGCGGCTGAGAATTCGCAATGACATACCATATCAGCCTCAAGGTCAAATTCGACTTAATCCTGATAACCAATTCTGAATAGTTTTCCTATTCCTATCACTAAGCATCGTTTATCGACTCGGCAATCTCAGGCAAAATCTCTCCCGCCTTGCCCAGGAAAACCTCATCTGCTAAATCAGAAAGCTCAGTCCTTTCGATATTTATTTCGACCAGATAAGCCCCGGCTTGTTTAGCCACAAGTGGAAGGTGGGCAGCAGGATAGACGACCGCGGATGTTCCTATTGAGAAAAAGATATCGCATAATGAGGAGACCTTATAAGCTTCATTTATAGCCGAGGATGGCAGCATTTCTCCAAACCAGACTACATCCGGGCGGAGCATCCCTCCGCATCCGCATTTGGGAGGAGTTTCACCTGAAGAAAACTCTAACTCCTCATATTTGCGCCCGCATTTTATACATTTGTTTCTTTTGATATTTCCATGCAGCTCGATGATATTTTTTGAGCCTGCTTTTTGATGCAGACCATCCACGTTCTGGGTTATCAGATGGAAATTCTCAAAAAACTTTTCCATTTTCACCAGACTGTGATGACCTGGATTCGGCTTGACCTCAGAGATAAGTTTTCTGCGATATTCATACCATTCCCAGACCAGCTGGGGATTGGAAATAAAGGCATCAAACGTGGCTAATTCTTCAGGTCTGAACTTTTTCCATAAGCCATCTTTCCCTCTGAAAGTAGGAACCCCGCTTTCCGCAGAAATCCCAGCCCCGGTCAAAACCACAACCCTTTTATCCGGTCTGAGCAGAGATTTCAATGCCTGGGAGAGCATAAATTATCCTTTG
>DATKKH010000014.1:0-8695 GCA_035543035.1 Terriglobales bacterium
TTTCGGATAGTGAAAACTTAGAACTCCTCCGGCGTTATGCTCGTGCGCTTCGTCCAGGCGGCCGCCTGCTGATCGATCAAGTCTATCGCGAGTATATCCTGCGTAACTTCGCTCCTGAGAAGAAGCGCGGCGACGTGATTGTGCGGAATTACTGGGACAAGGATGCCAAGCGGATTATCTCCCGCAGGATCGTCGACGGGTGCAATGATCCAAAAAATATGTCTTCAATGCGGCTTTATACCTTTCGGGAGACAAAAGAGTTGTTTGAAAATGCCGGCTTGAGAGTGGAAGCATTCTATGGCTCTTTCAAGGGGGAAAAATTTATGCGGTCAAGTCCGCACCTGATTGCTGTGGGCAGAAAAATGTGAGAAGAAAATAACCAAGGATGTTTATGGCATTATTAGTGCTTGCTTATCCAGATATAAAAAAATCGGATTATCAGCGGATACAGGAATTCCGAAAAGAGCACGACTTTAACTGTGATTTACTCGAACCACATTTTACACTTGTATTCCCAGTAGATCGAGGCTGGGAATCCGGGTCCTTTATCACGGAAATCTCGAAGCAAGTTCAAGGCGTTCAAGCAATTAAGTTTTGCCTCCGATGTGCAGTTCTTAACAAAGATGTTTTCAGCGAGTATTATTTCACTCTCCTGGTTCCAGATGAGGGGCATAGTAAAATCGTAAAGTTGCACGATAAGCTATATGCTGATAAGCTATTCCCACACCGGTCACTCTTGGCTAACTTTACTCCCCATATCACAGTAGGGAACTCAAAAGACTCTCTCAAGTGTCTTGAAATGATTGAAAGCTGGAATAAGAAAGAATTTGCAATAGAGGGATGTATTGCAGTTCTTGACGTGGCAAAATACGAAAATGATGCAGTTCAAACCATAAAACGCATACCGTTAGCGGTATAAATGGAGTCTAAATCTTAAGGGGAATTTCAGAATTGGTTATACGCAAAGCTACTACAAAAGACTTAGAGTCAATCGGGCTTTTGTGGCAGGAATTTATGGACTTCCATAAGGAACGGGATCCCATTTTTGCCCGATCTACTGAAGGACACGAGCATTTTAAGGAGTTCATAGCAGGTCATCTTGAAAAAGATAGCTCCCTGGTCCTCATTGCGGAGCAAGACGGTGCTGCTATCGGTTACTGCTTGGCAATGCTGTCAAAATATCCTCCGGTGTTTGAAGCTAAGGAGTATGGAACTATATATGATCTGGCAGTCACTCAGAAATTCCGTCGAGCAGGGATCGGCGAGAAAATGTATAAAGTGGCCGAGAAGTGGTTTTTTGAGCATGGAGTTCATCGTATCGAGCTTCGGGTAGCCGTCTCAAATGAGGTATCAACAACTTTCTGGAGGAAGATGGGGTTTAAGCCGCATGTGGAGGTACTTTTCAAAAAGATCTGAAGAAAAGCTTAGGATTTCTTTTATTAAAAAAGTTATTGGCTAGATTAAAAATGTTTCACGTGAAACATCGTATATAAGTTTAATTAAGTTATGAGTGAATATCAGGAAAGATTTGAGGTTATAGTTATCGGCGCCGGACATGCAGGGTGTGAGGCGGCATTGGCTTCTGCCCGGATGGGGTGTAGGACTCTGCTTTTGACTATGAATAAGGAAACGATTGCCCAGATGTCCTGCAATCCTGCCATAGGAGGGCAGGCAAAAGGCCATCTTGTCCGTGAGATCGATGCTCTTGGTGGAGAGATGGGTTTTGTCACAGACAAAACCTACATTCAATTCAAAACCCTCAACAAGAAAAAAGGTCCTGCTGTCTGGTCCTCAAGAGCACAATGCGATAGAGTAGCTTATAAGATGGCTATGAGAAATTCTCTGGAATCTCAAGTTAATCTTGTTATGAAGCAAGGGAATGTGGAAGAAATTCTCATCGAGAAGAACAAAGTCAAAGGAGTTTTAACTTCAATCGGGACAGTTTATTATAGTGATGCGGTTATTTTGACCAGTGGGACTTTTCTCAATGGTTTAATACATATTGGTTTGATCAATTTCCCTGCAGGAAGGGCGGGTGAGTTTCCATCTTTAAAATTATCAGATAATCTCAAGGAAAGAGGTTTTGAAGTAGGAAGGCTTAAAACCGGCACTCCGTCGCGAATCGATGGCAAGTCTGTTGATTTTTCCAAGACTATTCCACAATTCGGAGATGAAACTATCAAGCCCTTTTCCCTGAGATCAAAAAACCTGGAGAAGAAAGATCATCTTTGCTATCTTACCTATACCAATGAGGCTACACATAAACTAATCTTGGGGAATCTGGACCGTTCACCTCTTTATAGCGGGCTAATTAAAGGTATTGGTCCCCGGTACTGCCCCTCAATTGAGGATAAGGTCGTCAGGTTCAAAGAAAAGCCCAGACATCAGATATTTTTAGAACCAGAGGGAGAAAATACCACGGAATATTACGTTAACGGATTTTCTACATCTCTACCAGAAGATGTTCAGCTCCAAGCCCTAAGAACTGTTGCAGGATTAGAAAATGTCGAAATGACCCGTCCTGGTTATGCAATTGAATATGATTATTTTCCTCCGACTCAGCTTAACTCTAATTTGGAAACTAACTTAGTCGAAAATCTTTTTTTCGCTGGGCAGATAAACGGGACTTCAGGTTATGAAGAAGCAGCAGCCCAGGGGATTATGGCTGGGATCAACGCGGTTTTGAAACTCAGGAAAAAAGAACCTTTCATTCTGGACCGGAGTGAGGCTTATATCGGTGTCTTAATCGATGATTTAGTCACCAAAGGAACCCTGGAACCTTACAGGATGTTCACTTCCAGGGCTGAACACAGACTTATTTTGAGAGAGGACAATGCGGACGAAAGACTTTTGAAATACGGGCATAAATACGGTTTGGTCTCGGACGAGCTTCATAAGGAATTCAAAAACAGAAAGAAAGATGTCGAAGAGGAAAAGCTTAGACTTAAGAAAATCTTTGTTCCATTAAGCTCATTCGGTAGTTTGTTGGATGAAGATTATGACGGCAAAAGAGTTTCGCTGGCTTATGCACTAAAGATGCCGGAGATAACCTATGAGGAATTGTCCAAAATCTCCCAAGTGCCTGAGGATTTATCTCTAATTGTCAAGGAAAAAGTCGAAATAGAGATAAAATATGACGGATATATCAAGAGAGAGCTGAAAGAAATTGAGAAATTCAAGAAGTTGGAGAATATGGTTATTCCTCAGGAGTTTGATTATTCAGATCTTAAGGGATTCAAAAGGGAAGCAAAAGAGAAGTTGATGAAAATCAAACCCAGGTCAGTAGGCCAGGCGTCCAGGATCTCCGGGGTTTCTCCTGGTGATATTGCAGTTCTGATGGTCTATCTGAAGCAGTTCAGCTTAAAATCAGGTTTATTTTCGGACAAATCAATAACTTAAGGGGGATGTTTCACGTGAAACATGGTGAAACTGATTCGTTGGAGAAATTTGTAAAGTCACTGAAAAAGCATCTTGATTTAGACCTTATCTTAAGTTCTCAGCAGAAATTCAAATTATATCTTGATGAGCTTTTATCCTGGAATAAAAGGATAAATCTCATCTCCAGAAAAAAAGACAAGCCGGAAGATGTATACCGGCATTTTCTTGATTCACTCTTGATTCTTAAGGCAGTGAAAATCCCTGAATCTGCAAGGGTCCTGGATTTAGGCTCTGGAGCAGGGTTCCCAGCGATTCCGATCAGGATTCCGAGAGAGGATTTGAATATTGTGATGGTGGAATCCATACGGAAAAAAACCCTATACCTCAATAAAATGATAGAACTCTTGGAGCTGAAGAATACAACTGCTCTCCAAAAAAGAGCAGAAGAAATTCAGAATCAATCAGTGTACAAGGAGAGTTTTGATTTTGTCACAGCTAAAGCTTTTGGAAAGCTGAAACAGACAATCTATTCAGCTTATCCTTTTCTGAAAAAGGGAGGAGTTCTGGTGGCTTATAAGGGGAGCTCATACAAATCAGAGATCATAGATTTTCTAAAAGAACCTCGAAATCTACATTTGCAGATTAAAGACATAAAATTTTTTGCAATCCCCGAATACGAAATCGAAAGATTTTTAGTCCTCATTGAAAAAACCTCTTGACTTTTTCCAAATTTTTCTTTTATAAATACAAAAATCATAAGGAGTTGATTTCCTGAAAAAGGATTTTTTCTAAATGGGACGAATAATCGCAATAGCAAATCAAAAAGGAGGGGTGGGTAAAACCACGACTGCGGTCAATCTCTCTGCATGCCTGGCTGTGGCTGAAAAGAAGGTCCTGCTGATCGATATAGACCCACAGGCAAATTCCACGTCTGGTATGGGGATAGATAAAAACAATCTGCAAAACACAATATATGAGGTCCTGATTAATGAGGTTCCGATTAAAGATGTAATCCTTCCTACTACAATTCCTTTCCTGGAAATAGTTCCATCCTCTCTGAGATTAGTCGGCTCTGAAGTCGAGCTGGTCAACTTAGAAGGAAGAGAAAGGAAATTGACATCAGCTTTAGCTCCAATTAAAGATGACTATAGTTTCATTATGATAGACACTCCTCCCTCTTTAGGGCTTTTGACTATAAACACTCTGACTGCTGCAGACTCGGTTTTAATTCCGATCCAGTGCGAATATTATGGGTTGGAAGGATTGAGTCAATTGTTGAATACAATTAAATTAGTTCAGCAGAACTTGAATCCGCGACTTGAGATCGAGGGGGTAGTTTTGACGATGTATGATGCCAGGTTAAACCTGTCCAAGCAGGTGGCAGAGGAGGCAAAGAAGTTTTTCAGCGACAAAATCTACACCACTGTCATTCACAGAAACGTGAGGATTTCAGAATCACCAAGTTTTGGTAAGCCGATCATACTTTATGATATCTCCTCTACCGGGGCAGAAAACTATATCAACTTAGCCAAGGAGATCTTAGACCATGACCAGAATAGCGTTGGGTAAAGGGATAAAGGCTTTGATTCCTGACTTACCACAGGAAGTCAAGCCAGAAATCAAGGTTATTGAAAAAGAGAAAAAAGGGATTCTTGAGCTGGAAGTAGAGAGAATCAAACCTAATCCTTATCAGCCTCGTGCGGGTTTCAATCCTGAAAAATTAGATGAACTGACAAATTCGATCAAAGAAAAGGGGGTAATCCAGCCGATAATAGTAAGGAAGACAGATGAAGGCTATGAATTAGTGGCCGGAGAAAGGAGGCTTGTAGCAGCAAAAAAGCTTGGGCTTTCACTGATTCCAGCCATTTTGACAGAAAATCTGTCAAAAGAGGGTTCGCTTGAGCTTTCAATAATCGAAAACGTTCAAAGAGAGGATCTAAATCCAATTGATCAAGCTAAGGGATACAGGAGATTGATTGAAGAATTTGAGCTCTCTCATGAAGATATATCCAAAAAAGTTGGTAAGGACAGGACAACGATCTCTAACGTCCTGAGATTGTTAAATCTTCCAGTGGAAATACAGAGCTCCTTGGTTTCAGGTGAACTTTCAGAAGGTCATTGCAGAGCGCTCTTAAGCTTGGATACAGATGCTCAAAGAGTCGAGTTCTCAAAGGAGATTATCAAGGACGGATTATCAGTCAGAGAAACAGAAGAGAAAATCTATGGTAAGAGTAAAGTCAAGCCCAGAAGACTGAAAAGGGTTTTTCCCCAGCTCCAACTGGCTGAGGATAAATTAAAACAGTACTTTGGAACCTCTGTTAAAATTTCCAAAGGAAGAAAAAAAGGGAAGATTCTGATCGAGTTTTATTCGGATGAGGACCTGAACAGGATTCTGGAGTTGCTGAAGATTAGTTTATAATTTAAAATGTATGGGCAAAGTGCCGTCTTCCTAGGAATATGTCTTTGCCAAAGATAAGGCATTAACCTGGATCATATGAAAAAAATTGATCACATAAATTTCTCGATTTTACCAGACCAGGGAAAAGGTCTTAATTTCCGATTATCTTTTAATCTGATTGCCATCTTCGTCGGGATATTTATTCTTCTTCTGGCTTTTTTTGTTTTCCTGATTTTCTCTTATGGAAAGCTCAATTCCCAGATAGTCTTAAATCAAGCTCTTTCAAGAGAGAACAAGGGCCTGAAGGAGTATAACTCCAAAGTAAAGGAATTAGAACAGGAGCTAAAGGAATACCGGTTGTTTGCTTACCAAGTTGCCAAAATAGCTGGAGTGAAGTTTCCTGCTGAAAAGGATACAAATCTAAGCTTCTTGAAGGAGAAAGCATTCCCTTCAAACCTTGGAGCAAAAAGCTCTGATCTCAAAACACAAAAGATTCCTATTTTTTCTACCATACCTACGGGTCTTCCACTCGAAGGGATAATAATCAAAAGTTTCACAACGGGATCTGAATCTAAAAAAAAAGAACACCCTGGTATCGACATCTCAGCCAGGATCGGAACCGAGGTTCGGGCAACAGCTGATGGGGTAATAGACTCGGTTGGGCAGGATAAAAAATACGGGAATCTAGTGATAATAAATCATGAGAATGGATACAAAACTTATTACAGCAGTTGCTCGGAGATTTTTGCTAAGACAGGTGATAGAGTCAAAAAGGGTGATGTAATAGCTCTTTCTGGCAGAACTGGGAGGCCTACTCCTCATCTTCATTATGAAATTAGAAAGGATGGTCTGCCAGTAGATCCGAGCGAATATCTTGAGTCTGATTCTGGAGGATATGGAGTGCATCAGTAGGATGCTCTCCAGGAAGGATGGAATTTTTTTCAAAGTGTGGACAAAAAGATAGGATATGTGGATAAGGTGTTAACTTATGGTGATTCAATAAATTACCATGTCGGAATGCGGGTTTAAGACAGACATTTGTCCACATCAAGTAAGTTAAGCTTTGAGAAGTTTTGGAGTTAAACTAGAGATTAGAATAAAAAGTTTAAGGCTCCTTTAAAACTATAACGGGGTTTTATGCTTGATAACAGAATTGCTATATTTGGTGGGATTTTTCTCGGTTTGGGACTGATTTTACTTTTCGTTCTTTTCATCTGGATTTTGAGAAGATCCCGCTTTGCTCAGGAAAAAGAAGAAAAAGGTTATGGAGGCCTGATCCGGGTTATAATTTTCATTGTTTCGATCTTGAGCATCATCTTAGCCGCAATATTCTTTCAGATGCAGGATTATATGCGCCCTTTCCAGGCTTTAACGTCAGAAAAACTTGTTGGAGAAATAACCATAGGAACCTCAAAAGATTCAGTCGCTAATCTTGCTCTAAACACCATCGGTGAAAAAGGGAAAACTTATAAAGAGACTTTTGAGGTATCACAAAACGGCAAGTTCAGTCTGGTTATGGAGGTTTTGGTCTGGGAGAAATGGCTGAAATTCTTTGGATTTGTAAATGGTTATAAGCTCAGCCAAGTAGAGATCTTGCCTGCCGGAGCTTCCACTGATGAGATGAAAACCTATGATCTTTCAGGAGGACCTGCAGAGGGCTGGAAAAAGATATACAGCTTGAGAAAAATTCTTTTTTTTGTCAAACCTGAAGAGCTTAGATCGGGGACCTTTCTCTTAAATCAAGGGGAGACAAAGAAAATCTATATAAAAGATAAAAAATTAATAGTGGAATAAGAATGTAGCGGAGGTCTTAAGACCTCCATCAATTTAATGGAAGGCTGAAGCCTTCCGCTACATTCAAACTACTTGTTATGTCTGTCTATATATTAATCTTCATCCTGGTGATGCTTCTCTGGTTGCTTCGGAATTACCTTTACTCTCTTCTCTCCTTTCTCTCCCTCCGCTTAGAAGGAAAGGAACCAGATTTTCAAATTTTGAACTCCTTGCGGGATGATTTAATCCACGAGAGGAAAAAGAAAATCGCCTCTTTGGAGATGATACTTTCGACCTGGGAGAAGGGGGAGAGCATCTCGACTCATCTTAAGTATTTTAAAGATTTAATCCATCAGCTCAGGATGATTCTAAAAAACCAGAGGGAGAATCTCTTAATCATTTCCCCGAATCCCTTTTTGTGGGTCAAGTTAAAGAGTCAAGTCTCAAAAATCGAGAAAAATAAACTGGAAATACAGGAGATCAAAAAGAGACTGAGTATTTTTTCAGATGAAATCGAGGGGATACTGGAAAAGGCAACTCAGAAATTCACTTTCAGCTTGAATGAGGTAATTAAGGAATCAGTAAAGATTGTCAGGACAGAAAAAACCCAGATTCTGAAGGAAAGGGACATAAAAATCGAGGAGAGATATGAGGAAATAGGAGAAAGGTTCAGGTTACCTTATAAGAGTTACCGGGAATGGCAAAAACTTATCTCCAACCTGGTTCGAAACAGCGTCGAGGCAGTAGAACAAAAGCTCCTTTCTCCAGGCTCCCTGCTACAAGCTGGGTTGGTGGGAGTTTCTGTGAAGGGGTTGGGAGAAGAGGTATCAGTAGCGGTTCAGGACAACGGGATAGGGATGGACGAAAAGACCAGGGAGACTTTCTACAAAAGGGGATTTACTCAGGGAAAAGAAGCAGGCTTAGGTCTGGGGATTACTGAGGAGACTATTGAGTTTGTAAATAAATATGGCTCCTGGAACATTGAAAGCAAAATAAATGAAGGGACAAGGATTGAGATAAGGATAAATAAGGAGAAGGCAAAAGAACAGGATTTGAAGATTGAGGATAGGTCTGCTTTAGTGATAAAGCTGAAAAGCAGAAGAGTGATGTTTGCCCTTGCAGGTGTTCTGGTTGTGGCAATTGGTC
>DATKKH010000015.1:0-9818 GCA_035543035.1 Terriglobales bacterium
TAATTTTTTTTCCGTCTGGCGACCAGCGGGGGGATAAGTCTATCGATTTATCCGATGTGACTTTCTTAACATTGAAACCGTCATAGTCGCAGATATAGATTTCTTTGTTGCCGGTCCGGGAGGACACAAAAGTGATCCTGGTATTGAATATACCTTTGTCCCCGGTCAGTTTAAAGACCACATCGTCCGAGATGGTGTGCGCTAATCCTCGGACATTATCGGGTGAGGTCTTATATGACTCGGAGTAAATCTTCTTTCCCTTTACAACATCATATAAAGAAACGTCTGTTCTGATCTCATCCCCTCTTTCTTCGACCTCTCCGGTGAGCACCATCTGCACGCCTAATTTGAACCAGCCATCGAAATTCAGAGGATCAGGACCCACCACTGATCTGGCAAAAGAATCGATCTCTGCCACATAAAACAAAAGGGAAAAATCCAGGTCTGCCCGGACAATCTGCGGGATTTGAACAGACCAGTTTTTCTCGTTTACGGAAAACCCTGTTCTCTTGGGAGAAAAGTCAGCAATCGCAATATCCAGCGGCTCGGATCCTCCCACCGGCATTTTGACGTAAACCTCAGTCTGGGCAAAAACCGTCTCATAGGCAATTAGAGAACTAAGAAAACATATGATAGCAATGATGGTTATTTTCATTCTAATATCCTTGTCCTTAAGATAGTGTGTATGCCAGGTCCCCTGACCTGGAGATCTTACTTGATCTGTTATCCCTCATCACGTCAGGGGACGTGACGAATACATTTGGATTCCGTCCAACGGCTGAAAAATCCATTTCCCGAACCATCCGATACGTTTTCATGGTAAATACTCGAATTCCAAGTGAATCCCCAGCCATTCGCCTTTATACTCTTCAGGTAATTGAGGCAATGGGTCAGAGGAGACAACTGCTCTTAAGGCTGCTTGGTCAAAAGGTGCCACCCCCGAAGGTGCTTCTACAACCGGCTCAGCTATTTTCCCGTTCTTCAGGATTTTAAAATAAACCGTAGTCCTGATTGGAAAAGTCGTTTGTCTTAAAGGGTTGGTAAAATTCCCCCTTATCTTCCCGAAAGCGATATCCAGATAATAGGAAGATTCGAAATTGCCGCCTTCCACATAAGCAGAACCCAATCCTCCACCCAAAGAGACCTCATAACCTTCACCTTTTCCCTCTTTGCCGGCAGCTCCCTTGCCTTCATCAGTTTTTGCAGTAGTCTCAGTAGTCTTTTTTGATGGTTGCGTCTTCTGCTGAGAAGTTGTTGGCTGAGACTTTTTTGCTTTTTTCTGCTCGGTTTTCATTTCCTTTAGACCGACACCCTCAGCCGGAGCAGATACACTGGCAGAGCTTGAGCCTCCTCCTGCTCCACCTCCACTTGCCGGCAGGCTAACCAATCCGACTCTGTAAACTTGAGGATAACCTTTCATCTGGTAGTAGGCACTAACCGGCGCCAGAACTGCTATTGAAAGCAGAATGATCAGATGAGCTGCAAGAGAAATATAGAAATCCCTGGTCACTTTTTACCTGTTGGTTCGATGACCAAACCCAGATCGCTTATACCCATATTCTTGATTTTTCCCATCACGTCTACCACGAACCCGTAGGGAACCCCTGAGTCGGCACGCAGATAAACCGCTTTTCCTCCCTTTTTAGATCTGGCTGCGGTCAATCTCTGCTCGAACTTGTTCATCGGGGTGATCTTGTCGTCTACGAAGATGCCTCTTTCCTTGGTTATGGTAACAACAATCCCTTCACCTAAATCTTTTTCCGAGGCAACTGTTTTTGGCAGGTTGATGTCTATTCCGCTTTGCAGCATCGGAGCAGTGATCATGAAAATAATCAGAAGGACTAACACCACATCCACCAGGTTAGTCACGTTGATGTCGGCAAGCGCACCGTACTGCCTTTTTCTCATAAGATCCCTTCTTTCTTGGCAGTGGTGAGGAATTCCAATGAGAAATTGTCTATGTCTGTGGTGACGAATTTCAGGCGATTATTGAAATAATTATACCCGATTACCGCAGGGATTGCTACAGCCAGTCCAAAAATCGTGGCAATTAATGCCTGGGCTATTCCCGGAGCGACTACTGCCAAGCTGGCTGTTCCTCTTACTCCTATGCTGGCAAACGAATCCATAACGCCCCAGACAGTTCCCAAAAGGCCGAAAAATGGGCTGATATTGCCTGTGGTTGCTAAGAAGACCACATTTTTTTCCAGACGGCTGATCTCCTCTGCCCCCACCCGGTCTAAAGTCATCTTCACCACTTCTGCCTTTTTTCCTAACGGGATTAATTCACTCATTTTATCATCCAAATAGTCATTTTTGGCGAACTGCTCCGTCTCCTTATATCCGGCCACCAGCATGTTATGTAAAGGGGTCCTATGAAGCAAACCGCAGGCAAGATATGCCTCCGACAAGTTTTTGCTTTTCCTGAAGGTAACGAGAAAATTTCTGGTCTCCCTTTCCACTTTTCTGAAAATCCTGAGTTTATTTATCATTATTCCCCAGGAGATGATGGAAAAGACCAGAAGAATGAACAGGATCACCTGGGCAAAAACCCCTGAGTCCAAAACCATCCGGATTATGTTACCCTTGAAAACGGCAGGATCAGGAGCCATCAGCAAGAAAGTCAAAAGATGCATCGATTTCCTCTCTTGAAAAAATTAGAATTTTTCTGTTGACAATCAAATCTTAAGCTATAAATTGAACCTTGATAAGTTATACACCATCCGAAGCCAGAAGTTCGGAGGTTGACAAAGATTATACGAAAACCAGAAACACAGGTCAAGTAAAAAACAAAAGAGAAACAATTTGTCAAGGAAATCAAGTCAATGAGACCCAAAGGGAGGTGAAAAAGTAAGTGAAGAAA
This sequence comes from Terriglobales bacterium, assembly GCA_035543035.1. Taxonomy (GTDB): domain Bacteria; phylum Zixibacteria; class MSB-5A5; order MSB-5A5; family RBG-16-43-9; genus RBG-16-43-9. The sequence goes on from DATKKH010000015.1 coordinate 2,864, forward strand.
TTAGTCGCGCTATTGATGGCTCTTCTTTTGACCTTGGCTATCTTTGCCGGATGTTCCAAGAAAGCAGAGCAGAAGACAGGAACCACCACCGAGCAGGCAGCACCAGCCGAATCGACCAAGACAGACACTACTGGTGGAAAGTAGTTTTCATCCATATCCATGGAATAAAATTGACAGCTTCATTTTTCTGCGAAGCTGTCTTTTTTTATGGATTTACTCTGTAAGGGCAGACCCCCGTGTCTGCCCTTATTTTATGACAACGGGAAGCTTTGGTTATAAGCTATGTTTTCTGAACTCATCTCCTGCCCCCTTCTTTTAAAAAGAGAAAGGGGAAAATTCCTCTCTTTTAAGAGAGGGATACAGGGTGAGTTGTTTAAATACCGGCCGACTTCATTTCCCTTCTCAGCATTTCGAAGTTCACCCCGATCTCCGCTCCGATCAGCAGGATAAAAGCGGAATAATAAATCCAGAAAAGTAAAATCACGATGGCACCGAAAGAGCCGTAGACTTTTTCCACTCCTGCATAGTTTTTTATGTAGACATCAAACAAATGCTTGGAGACCTCCCATAAGATGGCTGAAGATAATCCACCGACTAAAGCTGAGAAGTTTGAGATTTTCCTGAATGGAATGAATTTATACAGCAGGAAGAAAAGCAGCAAGCTCAATAAGACCGGGATGAGAATGGCAAGAGGATTAGCAATGAATGGAGCATCTGAAAGTCTGAAGTTAAGAAGTGGAAGAGGCTGATTTCTGGCAAAAGAATAGAAGCTGGTCAGTCCCAGAGAAAGGATGATGATCAGAAGGGAGATTGGAACCAATATCACCGAGAGAAGCTTGCTGTGAAAATATCTTCTGCCTTTAGCTACTTTCCAGACGATGTTCAGGGCTTGTTCAATGACTGAGAAAATCCTGGATGCTGACCAGGTCAGACCAAGAAGCCCGAAGAATCCAAAGACACCTCTTTTTTGAACCAGGTGAAACAAGAGCTTGAACGAGGAGGCAGTGGATAAAGGAAAACTTTTGACCAGAAGATAATAAGCTGAGGAGGAAGCCTTTTCAGATGAGTGAAGCACAAAACCCAAAAGAGAGATTAAAAGTAAGAAGAGTGGTATCAAAGATAAAATAGCGTAAAATGAGATGGCCGCCGCCATCAAGGGGCAGTTATCTTTGGAGAAAAAATGGATGTAGGTTTCCTTGAACCACTGCCATAAAAAAATCAGACTTTTCTTCATTTGTAAACTTTATTGCAAGTTAGACGTATAGGGGCACGGTCCTCCCGAAGCGGATGCCCCTACCATCAAAGTAGAGACGCATAGCATGCGTCTCCTCTTTTTTTGACCTCGCCCTAACCCTATCCTATCCTACGGATCCGTTTCTAGGACGAGGAGGGGGGGAAAACGTTCATTCCTCTTTTTTCCCTCCCAGAATTATCCCGATTGGCTTCAGAGATTCCACGTGGTCGCAGACGACTTTGATAGCAGCAGTTATCGGGACAGCCAAGACTATGCCGATAGCACCCCAGAGCCATGCCCAGAACATAGATGCGATCAGGATGGTCAGGGAGTTGAGATTTATTTTGTTTTCCAGCAGCTTCGGGGTCACCAGGTTGCTCTCTGTCTGGTGGATTGCCTGGGAAAAAAGGAATACCCAGAGAACCGGCAAAAAAGCCTTGAATTCAATTGCAGTAACGAGCAGGGGAAGGACCAGGCCAATCAGAGGGCCAATATAGGGAACCAGACTCAAAACACCTGCCAAAGGTCCGAGTATGTAAGCATAGCTCACTCCCAGGAGCATAAATCCAAGAGTAAAGATTACTGATAAAGCTATGGTGACATAGAACTTTACCACCACAAAACCTCTAATCTGCTCGTTTATCTCAGTCAGGATCTTCCCGCTGATCTCTTCGTTGGAGCTTCCGAAGGCCCTAATGATTCTCTTCTTAAGAGAGGGGTATTCGTTCAGAATAAAGAAGGTCAGGAAAAAGACGAAGACCAGACCCAGCACAAAAGAAAGCAGCGAGCTCAAGCCGCGAGCCAGATACTGCGGCAGCCAGGTAAAATTCTTTAGCTGCAGATCCTGGACAGACGGGCCCTGGCCTGGAGCAAATGCGCCCTGGTCGATCAGCTTCTGTTCGATTTTAGCCAGGAATGAGATAACCTGATTCCAGTAGTGGGGTATTTGCAACACAAAGCTGTTAGCCTGACCGATTATAAGATAACTTACCAGCGCTATGACGATGATCGCGACCAAAAGAACCAGCAGAACCGAAAGATAATGGGGTATCTTCAGCCGGTTCAAGAGGAAGACCAGAGGACTGAGTATGTAAGCTAAAGAGATGGATACCACCACCGGTATCAAAAGCGGGCTGGCTAAGTAACAAAAAGCTGTAAAAGCAGCCAGGGCTAAAAAAGGTAAAGCAACTGATTGTAAGGTTAGAGAAGTTCTTGGTTCAGACATTTTTAAAAAATACTCATAGCTGATTATTGCGATTAAGCTGATGGAATCAGTGATGAAATCTGATTAATCCGTTCCATCAGCTACGAATTTCATTATACCATTCCTTTTTTGTAGGGACAGAACATCGTTCTGTCCGACCTGTAATGTCAGGAGTTACCTCCTGACATCAACTAATGGTGGAACAGACATCTTGTCTGTTTCCTTTGCTCAGGCAGGATGCCTGAGCCACCATGAAATTAACTTTTCCCTGCCCTTCTCACATAAAGGGAGAGGGAAGTTCGTAGGGGCACGTTGCAACGTGCCCCTACCGTTATACAAAAATCACTTCAAAAGCTTCAACAACTTCTCCAAAGGCAAGGTATTCACCACATCCTCAGGCTCAAGCCATCCCCTGCGAGCAGTGGCAATTCCGTATCTTATCCAGGAAAAATGCTCAGTCCAGTGAGAATCTGTGGAGATGGCTATTTTCACACCCTTTTCTTTTGCTTTGCGGCAGTGCAAATCATTCAAATCCAACCTGTCCGGATAAGCATTCAATTCCAGTATTTTCTTATTTGCTTTAGCGGCATCAATAACCTTGTCCATATCGACCTCATACGGGTCCCTTCTACCAATTAACCTGCCAGTCGGATGAGCGAAAATATCCACATAGGGATTTTCAAGGGCACCGATTATCCTTTTGGTCATCTCATCTCTCGGCTGGGAGAATTTCGTATGAACCGCTGCTACAACGATGTCCAAATCTTTTAAGATATCATCCTCGAAATCCATTTTGCCGTTTGATCTAATGTCTACCTCTGCTCCGTTCAAAATGACAAAACCCTTGAGCTTTTTGTTTACTTTGTCTATCTCCTGTTTTCGTTTGATGATTCTTTCCGGAGTAAGTCCATTCGTGATTCCGATAGTCGGAGAGTGATCGCACAAAGCAATATAAGAATACCCCATTTTCTGGGCAGCAAAAGCCATATCCTCGATTGAGCTTCTGCCGTCAGTCCAGTTGGAATGGATGTGAAGGTCACCTTTTAAATCCTTTTGTTCTATCAGATGAGGTAATTCCCTTTTTTGAGCTGCCTCGATTTCTCCCCAGTCTTCCCTGATCTCTGGAGGGATAAAAGGTAACCCTACAGACTTGAAAATTTCCTGCTCGGTCTTTCCTGCAATAATCTTCTTGCCTTTGAAAACACCATATTCGTTAATTTTCAAGCCCCGGTCAATCCCAAGGGACCTTATTCTTATATTATGAGCCTTAGAGCCCGTGAAGTAGTGTAGCGCGGCTCCGTAAGATACCGGCTTTACGACTCTCAAATCGATCTGGAAACCATCTTTGGTCATAACGCTGGATTTGGTAGCACCTTCAGACAAAATATTCTGAACCTCTGGCAGTTTGACAAAAGCATCTGAGACAACTTTAGACTTGGTGGAGGATACCAAAATGTCCACGTCTCCAATGGTCTCCTTCATTCTTCTTATGCTTCCGCCGAGGTTTATATCTTTGACCTCCCTGACTTGCTTTAATTGAGAAACTATTGACTCAGCCTTCGGCAAAATAACACCGAGGGGAAATCTTTCCTTGTGCCTTCTTTCCTGATCTATTCCTTTAAGGATATTCTGCTCGGTTTTCTCTCCTAATCCCGGAATGCTGCGCAGTTTTCCGGCTTTAGCAGCTTTTTCCAATTGGTCTAAGGTTTTCACTCCTAACTTATCGTAAATTAACTTCACGTGCTTTGGACCAAGCCCCGGGACCTGCATAAGGTCGATCAAGGGAGCAACCTCGGATTTTTTCAGCTTCTCATACATCTCCAGCTTCCCGGTTTCCACTAATTCCTTTATTTTAAGAGCAATTTTCTCACCAATGCCGGGCAATTCTTTCAGTTCCTCCAGATCTTTAATCTCCGAAACCTCTTTGGTGTAACTCTCCAGGGTTTGAGCAGCTTTGATATATGCCCTGATCTTGAAAGGGTTTTCTCCCTGCAGCTCTAAAATCTCGGAGATGTGATAAAGGATTTTGGCGATATCCTGATTGGTCATAATAAGTGCTTAAAAGTTCTTTTGCTCCAGACGGATGTTATCATCCGCTTATTCCCACTTGACGCTGGGTGATAACATCCAGCGTGAGCTTAACGTAGGGAATGAACATTGTTCTGTCTCCATAATTGTTTCTTATCGGCTTCCCGCTAAAAGCATAAGACCTATTAAACTCAAAGCGACACCCAGGAGCTTCTGTATGCTGAAAGGTTCCTTAAGGAAGACCAGCCCGGCAATTGCCATTATCAGAAGACTCCCTCCCCAAACTATCGGTCCAGCTATTGATAGCTCCCCTTTCGATCTAAAAATGAAAAAGTAAAGCACAGATCCGATTCCAACGCAGATACCCGCCAGGATGGAGAAGATAACACCTTGACTCGTTGTCACAAGCGACCTTTTCCCTGTCAGGCTTAAATAGACGAACAAGAGCAATATGCACAAGACCGCAGTCGATTCAACTAACAACGCTCCAAGAGAATCAGAAATCTTGCCAGCCGCAATTTTGTTGAAAACATTGAAAAAACCGAATATGATCGCCAGTATAATCGAGCCTATAAGCCAGACCTGCATTTTCCTCCGATTCAATTTGTCTCACAGCTGATTAATGGGATTAAGCTGATAAATCCATTATCGAATCTGCTTAATTCGCTAAATCAGCTGTGAATTCCGTCTTTCAACGAAGACTAAAGTCTGCGGCTACCTTCCAGTCATCTTCTTGAACTCGACCTCATTTATGGTCTTTACACCCAATTTTTGAGCATCACTTAATTTCGATCCGGGGTCTTTTCCTACAACCACAAAATCCGTCTTTTTTCTGACAGAGGAGGATACTTTGCCACCCATATCTTCGATTATTTTTTTTGCCTCATCGCGTGTGAAAGAATCCAGACCCCCGGTCAAGACGAATGTTTTACCGGCCAGAGGAGTAACAGCAGTTTTGACCTTCATCTCCGGGAATTTCACACCTGCTTTTTTTAGCTTTTCCAGGACTTTCTGGTTTTTTTCATCCTGGAAAAAATTGTAGATGCTCTCCCCCACTACTGGACCAATCTCGAAAACCGAGGTTAAATCTTCCACTGTTTGTTTTGCTATATTGTCCAGAGATTTGAATTCACGCGCTAAGACCGAAGCCATATGCTCCCCCACATTTCGAATTCCGAGAGCAAATATAATGTGAGGCAAATCAGCATTTTTGCTTTTTTCTATGGCTTCGATCAGGTTCTGGGCTAATTTCGGCCCCATTCTTTCCATCTTGTCCAGCAAATTATTTTGGGTAAGATAATATAAATCGGCTGGGTCTTTTACCATTCCCAAATCCACCATCTGCTCGATGAATTTATACCCTAACCCCTCCATATCCATTCCACCTTTGGAAGCAAAATGGGAAATCCTTTCCTTAAGCTGAGCCGGACAGGCAATTCCAGTGCATCTATGAACCGCCTCGCCCTGAGGACGCTCGACCTTTGAGCCGCAGACTGGACATTTATCCGGAAAAACGAATTTTCTTTCCTTTCCGGTCCTTTTACTTTTTATGACCATTACCACTTCGGGAATAACATCCCCTGCCCTTTGCACCAGGACAGTATCCCCAATTCTGATGTCTTTTTTATTGATCTCATCCTCATTATGCAGGGTCGCACGGGAAATCTCAACTCCTCCAACTCTCACTGGTTCTAATATGGCGACCGGAGTCAAGGCCCCGGTTCTGCCAACATTCACGATAATGTCTTTTATCTTTGTGTTTTCTTGTTGGGGAGGAAATTTCCAAGCAACAGCCCAGCGCGGACTTCGGGAAAGCTCTCCCAATTTCTCCTGCAGCTTGAAATCGTTGACTTTTATCACGATTCCATCCAGCTCATAGTCCAGTCCATTTCTCAGAGATAGAATCTTCTGATAATATCTTTTGACCTCATCCAGTTTTTTGCAAAGTTTCATATCCTGGCTCAGGTGAAATCCCAGCTCCTTGAGGAACTGAATAGTCTCGAATTGAGTAGAAAGCTTTTTACCTTCGACACGACCTATGCCGTAGACAAAAGAAGTCAAGTGCCTGGAGGCGGTTATCTTGGAATCAAGCTGACGCACAGAACCTGCAGCAGCATTTCTTGGATTGGCAAACAGGGGTTCTCCGTTTTTTTCCCTGTCCTTGTTCAGTTTCTCCAGCTCCGATTTGGTCATTATCACCTCGCCCCTGACCTCCAGCAGTTTCGGGATGCCAGTTTTCTTAGCCAGAAGCTTCATTGGAATCGTTTTGACAGTCTTGAGATTCAAACTTACGTCTTCTCCCACAAATCCATCCCCACGGGTGGAGCCCTGCTTCAAAACCCCGTCTTCATAGACCAGCTCAATTGCCAAGCCGTCGAATTTTGGTTCAGCTGTATACTCTATCTTCGACTCAGGCAAACCAGATAGCTCCAGAACCCGGCGATGAAAATCAGCCAGCTCCTCTTCGGTCGTGGCTTTATTTAAGCTCA
>DATKKH010000016.1:0-6335 GCA_035543035.1 Terriglobales bacterium
TGGGGCAGGTCAGGAAGATCGAAAAACATCCGGATGCAGAAAAACTTTCTATCTGTCAGGTTGATACAGGTAAAGAGGTTCTTCAGATAATCTGCGGGGCTGAAAACGTGAAAGCCGGGATGAAAGCTCCCTTAGCTTTGATCGGGGCAAAACTTTCAGCAGGAATGCAAATTGAAAAGGAGGTTCTAAAAGGGGTTGAGTCTTTTGGCATGCTCTGCTCTGAAAAAGAGTTGGGAATCGGAGAAGAATCAGAAGGTATAATGATTCTTGAACCCGTTGCAAGGGTCGGAGACTCTTTGAGCAATGCACTGGATTTGGAGGATTTCATTTTAGACATAGACATAACCCCTAATCGTCCGGATGCCTTGTCTATGATGGGAATAGCCAGGGACGTAGCCGCACTCTCCGGGAAAAAACTCAAGAAACCTGAATTTGAGCTGAAAGAAGCCGATGAGCCTGCTTCAAAATGGGCTGAGGTTCTGCTCGAGGACCCTGCAGGCTGTCCGCGATATGCTGCCAGAGTGATAAAGGACGTAAAAATAGGAAAATCTCCTTTCTGGCTCAGGAGAAGATTAGAATGCTGCGGGATGAGAGCAATCAATAACGTAGTCGATGCAACCAATTATGTTTTGCTTGAAACCGGACATCCCCTGCATGCTTTTGATTTTGACCTTCTTTCAGCGATCTCTGGACAGTGGGAGAAAAGAATTCTTGTCCGCAGGGCAAAAGATAAGGAGAAATTCTTCACTCTGGACAGCGTAGAGAGGAATCTGAGTCCTGAGGTTCTTCTTATAACCGACGGAACAAAACCTGTGGCTATTGCCGGAATTATGGGCGGGATGGAAAGTGAAGTCACGGAAAAAACTAAGGATGTTCTTCTGGAGAGCGCTTATTTTGATCCAAGGGTTATCCGCAGAGGAAGAATCTACCTGGGACTTAATACCGAAGCTTCTTATCGGTTTGAACGAGGGGCTGATCCGAATGTTATAATCAAAGCGGCTGACCGGGCTTCATATTTAATGCAGAATCTCTGCGAGGGAAAGGTCCTTAAGGGGGTGGTGGATAATTATCCTGAACCTATCCAACCTGTCAAAGTCCCTTTCAGACCTGAGAGATGCTCAAAGGTTCTGGGGATCGGAATAGGTGAAAAGGAAATCGAGAATATACTTGAGAATCTGGAGTTAAAGTTCAGTGAGCAAAGTTCCTTGAGTTTAATGATTGATGTCCCGACTTTCAGGCCTGACCTTACCAGGGAAATCGATTTGATCGAGGAGGTCGCCAGGATTTATGGATATGACAGGATAAAAAGCGCTTTCCGTGCAGGCGGGGAGCTTTTCACTGCGATTTCGGAGGATGAAAAGCTGATACGGAAAATCAAAAACCATTTAACCGGAAAAGGTTTTTTTGAAGTCGTCTCCAACAACTTAGTCGACCCGGTCAAGATGTCGAAGATTAATTCCTCTAAGGAACCAGTCAGAATACTTAATCCTTTGAATGAGGAACTTTCCGTTTTGACTACATCGTTGATTTATGGCTTACTTTCGATAATCTCCTGGAATCTGAACAGGAAGGAGAAAGATTTAAGGATATTCGAACTGGCCAAAGTCTTCTGGTCAACAGAAGAAAAACAAACAGAAGAAAAACTCAAGCTGGGAATTACCCTTTGCGGGAGAAAGAATCCGGTTTTCTGGGGTGATCAGGAAAAATCCGTCGACTTTTATGACCTTAAGGGAACTGTCGAAGAACTGCTTTATGCATTGAAGATCGAGCAGTTTGAGGTCCTGCCTAGAACTTCTCTTGTGGATGGAAGCTTTGAGCTTAAAAGCCAGGGAAGATCATTGGGTTTTCTGGAAAGGGTTCCGGACGAGATTTTGAAGCTTTTCGATATCGAGCAGGAGATTCTCCTGGCAGAGTTAGACTTTCAAACTCTATTGGAGCTGATTCCTCCATCAGGTTATTATAAACCATTGCCAAAATTCCCCAGGGTTGAGAGGGACATCTCTATGCTGGTCGCTGAAGATGTATTATCTTCGGATATAGAAAAGGCGATAATAGAAACTGGTGGTAAGATGGTCGAGAGAGTTTATATTTTTGACCTCTACAAAGGTTCACAGGTTCCAAAAGGGAAAAAGAGCTTAGCTTATTCGATCTGGTATCGAGCCGAGGGAAAGACTCTTACGGACGATGAAGTCGAAAAAGTGCACAAAAAAGTAATAGAGGGGCTTAAAACAGGTTTCGGAGCCGAGCTCAGGGATTAAAAAGGAGGTTTTCATGCAATGGGAGAGCTTTGAAAAATTAGAGCAGAAGATTAATCAGGTTCTGGAACAGGTCGATAAATTAAAAGAGGAAAATGAACAGGTAAACAATTCGTATAACAGCCTGTCGTCCAGGTTTTTTGAGATAGAGGGTAAGAATAAAAGCCTGGTTCAGGAAAATATGCAGCTTAAAGCTCAAATAAAACAGAGGGAGGAGAGTATAAAGAATAAGGAGGAGAAGGTTAAAAGGAAGATAGACAATCTTTTAGCCAGGTTAGAGATTATAAAATAAATTTTTTACTTGACAAGTTTAAATTAATACTTTATTATTTTCAGGCACAAATTTAATATAAATCAAGTTAAGTGGAAAAGAAGGTCCCTTAAGATAATTAAAATGTCGCAAGAACTTCAAGAGGATAAGAAACAAAGTATTAAAGTGAATATTTACGGTCAGGAATATCCTATAAGGTCTGATGCCGATGCAACTTACGTTCAGCAGATTGCTGAATACGTTGATCGGAAGATGAAGGAGGTAGCAGAAAAAGTTCCTGCCCGTATTCATAGTCAGCTTGCAGTTTTGACCGCTTTGAACATTGCAGATGAGCTATTCAAGGAGCGGGCAGACAAGGAAAAGAAGTTGTCAGAGGTTGAGGAGAAGACCCAGTCTCTGATCGAGTGGTTGGATGCCAAGCTGATACAAGAGTAGTTTTAACCCAAATTAGAACCCACTTAACTTGAGACTTTTCCCCTATGGGGAGAGGTTTTCAGTCAAGTGGGTTTTTGCTATAGAAGGAGGAAAGATGAATATCACGCTGATTGTAGCTGGAGCGGCAGTAGCGATTCTGATGTTCTTTATGGGCTGGTTCATCAGCCGGCGGATTGGCGAAGCAAAGCTAGCTAAAGCCGAAGAGCTGGCAAAGAAAATCGTGCAGGAGGCAGAAAAAGAAGCTGAGATCAAGAAAAAAGAGGCGATCTTAGAGGCAAAAGATGAATGGTATAAAACCAAGGTCAATTTCGAAAGGGAATTAGCCAATAAGAGGATGGAATACCAGAAGGTCGAGAAAAGACTGCAGGAAAGGGAAGTCAATCTTGACCGCAAAGTAGACATACTCAATAAAAAAGACCGGGACATACAGAATAAAGAAAAAATTTTATTTGCCAGGGAAAAGGGTATCCGGACCAGGGATGAGGAGTTGAGTCGTTTAATTGCTGACCAGAACAGGCAACTGGAAAGGATTGCCCAGATGACCTCAGATGAAGCCAAAAAGATATTGATGGCAAACCTGGAAAATCAAGCGCGTCAGGAGGCAGCCCAGCTCATCAAGGATATAAAAGAAAAGGCAGAAGAGACTGCTGAAAAAGAAGCCAAAAACATAATCATCTCCGCCATTCAAAGATGTGCAGCAGACCATACAGTCGAATCCACAGTCTCCGTCGTGAGTCTTCCGAATGAGGAGATGAAGGGCAGAATTATCGGTCGGGAGGGAAGAAACATCCGTTCTTTTGAAACTGCAACCGGTATAGACGTCATAGTTGACGATACGCCTGAAGCAGTCATACTCTCCGGATTTGATCCGATTCGAAGAGAAGTCGCCAGGATGGCTCTGGAAAAACTGATCCTGGATGGCAGAATTCATCCTGCCAGAATCGAAGAGGTAGTTACCAAAGCCCAGAAAGAGATGGACGTGATAATCAAGGAGACCGGCGAGCAGGCCTGTTTCGACGTGGGGATTCATGGGCTCCATCCGGAGCTTATTAAAATCTTAGGCAAGCTCCAGTATCGCACAAGCTATGGCCAGAACGTACTCCAGCATTCCAAGGAAGTAGCCTTTATTGCCGGTCTGATGGCAGCTGAGCTGGATTTAGATGCCAATTTAGCCAAGAGAGCCGGGTTGCTGCACGATATTGGCAAAGCTGTGGATAAGGAGACAGAAGGGACGCATTCCCAGATCGGATATAACATTGCCCAGAAATACGGAGAGCATCCCTTTGTTCTGAATGCCATCCTCTCGCATCACGAGGACGTGCCCATGGAGTCTCCCTATTCAGTTTTGATTCAGTCTGCAGATGCCATCTCCGGTGCCCGTCCAGGTGCCCGTCGCGAGACCTTAGAGGGATATATCAAGCGACTGGAGAAATTAGAGGAATTGGCTGACTCCTTTAAGGGAGTTGCCAAGGCTTATGCGATTCAGGCTGGCAGAGAAGTAAGAATTATCGTCGAGCACGAGCAGATAGACGATGCCTCAGTTACCAATTTAGCCCAGGAGATTGCCAAGAGGATCGAGGCGGAGATGGAGTATCCCGGACAGGTAAAGGTAACGGTAATAAGAGAGACCAGAGCAGTGGAGTATGCGAAATAAAAAATCATGACGAATGACTAATAACTAATGACGAATTAGTTGCAGGGGCAGGCCCTTGAGCCTGCCCCTTTATATTTGTAGGGCAAGGATTCAGCCTTGCAATGAAACGCAAACCTGAAGATTTGCCCTATGAAATCTTTCCTGAACTTCAATTTTTCCCTTGCTAAATCTCCGATTTTGCTTAAAATGGTTTGAGGATTTTTTCCAAGTGTGAGCAGAGGTAGAAATGATAACTTTTCAAGTTTATCGACGGATTGCTTCTCCCGCCTTTGGTGGGATCGCAATGACACTCATATCCACATAAGGAGTGAATTTGAAAATACTTTTAATCGGTGATTTGATGGGAAAACCGGGCAGGTGGGCTGTATCCCAGCTTTTGCCTGATCTGAAAAAAACGCACCAGATAGATTTCGTGATTGCCAACGTGGAAAATGCCGCAGGAGGGTTCGGCCTGACCAAGGAGATAGCATCCAAAGTTTACAGCTACGGAGTAAACGTTTTGACCTCTGGGAATCACATCTGGGATCGCAAGGAAATCCATGAATACCTGAACAGGGAGCCGAATATCCTGCGTCCGGCTAATTACCCACCTGGAGATCCGGGAAAAGGCTCAGTTGTCAACCAGATGAAAGACGGAACCAAAATCGGGGTTTTGAATCTCCAGGGCAGAGTCTATATGAAGGAAATCGACTGCCCTTTCCGAATTGCTGACCAGGAGGTCGAAAAACTCAGGAAAGAGACCAGCCTGATAATTGTCGACGTGCACGCTGAAGCCACCTCGGAGAAGATGGCTCTGGGCTGGTATCTTGACGGAAGGGTATCCGCAGTCATTGGTACTCATACTCACGTCCAGACAGTGGATGAGACGATTCTACCTAAAGGGACTGCCTTTATCACTGACGTCGGGATGACCGGTGGCCACGACTCGGTCATCGGCATCATAAAGGACGATGCGATCACCCGGTTCTTGACCCAGATTCCGAACCGGTTCAGAATCGCAAAAGAGGACATCAAATTCTGTGCAGTATCAGTCGAAATCGACCAGAACACGGGGAAGGCGTTGAAAATCGAAAGAATAAGAATCGACATGCCACCTATAAATGACGAGACGGAGGGAGATTAAAAATGCCCGCTGAGTTGATCGATGGGAAAAAGATTTCCGAGCAGATAAGAGCAGAGGTCAAAGCCTCTGTCACAGACCTCAAAAATAAAGGAGTAGTTCCTGGACTGGCTGCAGTCTTGGTAGGCGATAATCCAGCCTCTCAAATCTATGTCAGGAGCAAGGCAAAAGCCTGTGACGAGGCAGGGATTTATTCTGAGGTCCTGAAATATCCCAAGGAGATGAAAGAGTCCGAGCTTCTGGAGTTGATCGATGAGCTGAATCATAATGACAAAATCAGCGGAATTCTGGTTCAGCTGCCCCTGCCTGAGCAGATTTCAGAGGAGAAGATCATCAAGGCGATTTCACCGGAAAAGGACGTGGACGGGTTTCATCCCTATAATTTAGGACTGATGTTAGCCGGCAAGCCTACCTTTTTACCCTGCACACCTTTTGGAATTCAGGAGCTTTTACTGCGGAGCGGGAATGACCCTGCTGGTAAGCACGTGGTTATCTTAGGTCGCGGTAGTTTAGTTGGCAGACCTCTTTCGGTGATTCTTTCTCACAAGGCAAAAGGTGCTAATTCTACTGTGACATTATGCCATACCGGGACAAAAGACA
>DATKKH010000017.1:0-6063 GCA_035543035.1 Terriglobales bacterium
GGGTCGCATTGCGAGACTAAAAGCCTCGCTCTACAAAGGTTTTTCCTAATCCCTCACTACTCATTACTTATCCAGGCAGGAACGTCTGACCTACCTATAGAACTATTCCTCCGTCGGTAGTATCGGTACCTTCAGCGCCTCTTCAGGTATCTGCCCAGTCAGTGAATTCAGGAAAGCTACGATGTCGCCTGCTTGGACATCGGTCAAAGTTTTGCCCAGTTGGAGCTGTGCCATTATTTTCACTGCATCCTGCAGGTGGTCGACGCTTCCATCGTGAAAATAAGGCGCGGTCATCGCCACGTTTCGGAGAGGCGGAACTTTGAAAACATACACATCTGCAGCGTTTTTCGTGATCAGATATCTTCCGCTGTCCGGCTCTGCACTGTGAGTGAGATTCCAGTAGGCTTGCGTCAGCCCGAATTTCTGGAACATCTGCCCGCCTATATAAGGACTGTTGTGACATCCTGAGCATCCTGTATCTATAAAGGTTTTCAGACCGGTCTGTTCCTTTTGGGTCAATGCTTTTGCATCTCCCTTGACAAAATCATCGAACCGCGATGGGGTAACCAAAGTCCGCTCGAACGCCCCAACTGCTTTGCCGAAATTATCCGCACTCACCGGGTCTTTTTCACCTGGGAATGCTTTTTGAAATAAGGTCACGTAGCCGGAATAGACCTTGATAGCGTTGACTGCTTCTGCCTCGGTTTTGTATCCATAAGCCAGCGGAGTCAGCAGAGCCCCCTTTGCCTGTTCTTCCACCGTGGCTCTGTTTCCGGGCCAGTGTTCGGCAATCTCCCCTGCGGAGTTGAATACAGTTGGAGAATTCCTTTTCTCCGGCTTACAATCCCTTCCGAACGGTGTTTTCATCCCGTCTGCGCCATAAAGGTTAATCCAATGGCACTTAACGCAAGCAGAATTCTTGTCAGCCGCAAGCCTGGTATCATAAAAAAGCATCTTCCCTAACTCGACCTTTTCCGGAGTTACAGGATTATCCCTGGATTCGATAACCTTAGGCAAAGGCCCAAAAAGACCCTTTGCCTGGGTCATGACTGCATTCTCCTGCGCCTGAGCCAGGACACTCAGAAAAACAACGATGCTGCAAATCATCAAGAATAAAGTTGATCTTTTCATCTCTCCTCCTTTGTTTGGTGACCCTATGCGACCCTGAAAGGGTCGCACTACGAAAAGCTGCTTGCTACCAGCTACATGCTACCTGCTTATCTTCCCTCATCCCTCACTACTCGCTACTCACTACTTGGAATAGCTGATTCGGTAAATCGCCCCCGCCCTGTCATCTGAAACCAGGAGTGCACCATCCGGCATAACCTGGATATCCACCGGCCTTCCCCAGGCGCTTTCTCCCTGCAGCCATCCCTCGGCGAAGACTTCATATTTCACGGCCTTGTTTCCTTCAGGCGTGACCAGAGTAACCCGGTAGCCAATCGGAACAGTTCTATTCCAGGAGCCGTGCTCTGCAATGAATATCTGATTTTTATAACTTTCCGGGAACATATTCCCTGTATAGAAACGCATTCCTAACGAAGCGACGTGAGGTCCCAGCTTCATTGCCGGAGGCTCAAATTCGCTGCACTTATGTTTTTTTCCATAAATGGGGTCTGGAATGTCGCCTCCATCACAGTAAGGAAAACCAAAATTCATCCCTTTGTGCGGGGCATAGTTCAGCTTATCCGGCGGAATGTCATCCCCCATCAGGTCTCTGCCGTTATCAGTGAACCAGAGCTCGTGAGTGAGTGGGTGCCAGTCAAAACCTACTGAATTCCGAACACCAGAAGCGTAAATTTCCAGATTCGAGCCGTCCGGCTTCATCCGCATAATGGTCCCGTATCTTTTATCCGACTTCTCGCAGACGTTGCACGGCATTCCTACCGGAACGTAGAGCAGACCATCCGGGCCAAAACGGATGAATTTCCACCCGTGCATGTAATCACTCGGAAAATTATCATTTACCACCACTGGAGAAGGCGGATTATCCAGCCGGGTTTCGATATTATCGTATCTGGTTACCTGATTTATTTCAGCGACATAGAGCGATCCGTTCATAAACGCAACCCCGTTCGGCATATTCAGACCTTTGGCAATGACGATAACCTGATCCGCAATATTGTCTTTATTGTTATCGAGGATTGCATATACTATCCCCTCCTCGCGAGTTCCGACGAAAAGAGTTCCTTCAGTCCCCAGAGCCATCGAGCGTGCGCCCGGAACATTTTCCGCATAAATGCTGATCTTAAATCCCGGTGGCAACTCGATCTTACCGAGCTGGGACTCAAGTCCTTTTGCAGCCAGTTGAGAACTAAGGGCAACAAAAAATAATACCAGGAAAAACTTAATTTTTCTACATCTCATGGATATTAAGCCTCGTCAATTAGTTTCGCGTCCGACCTACTTTTTCCCCTAGCCAACCCGTCCGACACAAAGGTCGGACGCTACGACCAAAGACCTCTTCTTAATTTTGATGCAAGGCTAAAGCCTTGCCCTACGATCTTCTCCTTTGAGTATTGAGCTTTCGTTTTTATGCTTTTACCCTGTATTCTGTATGCTACTTACTACCTACTTTCTTCCCTCATCCCTCACTACTCACTCCTCGCTACTTTATTTGACTTGCCATCAGATTCTCACAGTGATGCCAGAAGCCCCCTTCTGACACCACTGTGGCCTGGAAGCGATCACGCCGATTTTATCTTCTCCTTTATTTCCTTGTCGCTTACCTTCATCTTGTGAATCTTTTTCATGTGATCCTTGGCTATTTCTATCACTTCCTTTTCATCATGACTTCTGACCATAAAGCCGCACATCGGATCACACTCGATCTGCTTGAGATTCTCAGCCATCCTTTTCACCCCCTTTCTGGATATCTGACTATTTCTTTCTTTTACACTATCAGATGAATATCAAAGGAATAGTCTATGCATTTTTTAAGCAGATTCAGAACAGCTTTTTGTGAATCAAAAACTAAAATGATTTCAGAATGACTTATGATTTTGCCCCGCATTTAAAATAATATATAGGATAAACGATTTATTAAAATCTATTCAATATTTATCTTGATGTCAAGACCTTTTTTCGACCATTATCCGGATTTGGTAATTCCCCCGATTTTTAATATATACGAATTTGATTTTCTCTGAGTAGATAGTATAAAGGCATCTGCTTAAATCCCAGCTAGAATTTTGCAAAATTTCCAAAAAAATCCTTGACTTTCATATACGTAAGCATTTTTTAGAGGAATTCGGGCGCTTAAGACCGTTTATTATGATTATTAAGATTTTCTCTTTTCTACTGATCTTCTTTCTCATTATTTTTTCTTTTCCATCCAACGTTTTTTCCATTGCCCTAAGCAGTGATTCTACTCAGCCTACACTGGCTGCAATTTCGGACCAGGATGGTATAGTGCCCCTTTACTGGTTTAGACCGGGAATAACTCCTGAAGAGAAAATTTATGATGACGGGTCCAAAGAGTCCGAGATTTATATTTACGACCAGTGGTACGAGAATTGTGCCGCGGAGAGATTTACCTCCTCCTCAATCCCGTTGGTGCTACTCAAGTCTAAAGTTTTTGTGAGCAGCATGGACGATTCCGGAAAAACTTTACACCGCGCCTCTGACTCTTTCTTCGTTACCATTAACAAAAATGACCACGGACAACCAGGATTACCGCTTTCTGAGCCGGTTTATACTAAGGCTTCAGGTAACGACTCAGCCGGCGGAGAATGGGTCGAGATCGAGCATAACCTTTTGATTACAGAGGATACCTTCTGGGTCGTGTTTCACTGGCTGAAGGAAACTCCGGCATCCCCTTTGATAGGTGTGGATAACTCCGCCAATTATCATAACTCCTTTAAGGGCTGGAAAAAAGATGGATACTGGCAGTGGTCAGAATTGAATTACAACTTGATGCTAAGATGTCTCCTTTTGTCCAACCAGATTAAGCCACCTATTTCTCCAGACGGATTTAATTTATACAGAGGCAATGCACCTGACTTTCCTTTATCGCCGAGTTCCCTGCTGAAAACCTTTCCTGCTGACAGTCTCTCTTATCCAGATGACCAGGTAACCAATGGCAATGCTTATTATTATAAGTTGACTGCAACCTATTCCGGAAAGGAATCTGATGCCTCCAATGAAATTCAAGCCACTCCCCGGGTTGCAGCCCTTCTCCAGACCGATGAAGATCACTTCGAAGTTTTCTTGCCCTTAAGCCAGACCAAAGAAGAATATCTTCAGCTTTCCAACGCTGGTGGACTACCACTGGATTATAAGTTTGAATCCGAGCTTTTCTTGGATGATTCCAGCAAGGGAACCGACTCCTATGGCTATTCCTGGAGTGATAACCTGACCCGAAAAGGATTGAGATATAAATGGGTGGACATAAGCCAAATCGGCTCACAGCTTAATCGCCCGGGCGACGAGGATACGATTTACGGACCAGTTCATCTTGGTTTTGATTTTCCTTTTTACGGAAATCTTTATGATTCTCTCTGGATTTCTACTAACGGTGTCCTGAGTTTTTATCCCTGGACTTTAAGGTTTGTGAATCAATCTCTTCCCTGGCCGCTCGGGTATTTCAGGTTAATTGCCCCGCTCTGGAGCAATCTGACTTTGGATCAGAACAGCAAGATTTACCTTTATCAAACCTCTGAATCTTTAATCGTTTCATTCGTCGATATAAAACATTTCCAGACTGGAGCTTTACTTACTTTTCAGGTAATATTGACAAAAGAGGGCTCGATAGATTTTCAATATGAAAAACCCAGCGAGTTCAACGATCCTGCCACACTCGGTATTCAAAATGAGGATGGAACCTCTGCCCTTCTCATATCCTACAATCAGGACTATCTTAAGGACAGCCTGAGAATCAGAATAAATCCGCCTTACCTGAAGATTTCACCGGGAAAGGGGAAAATCAATCCTGGTGAAAATCAAATCGTTAATCTTGGTTTTGACAGCCATTTTTTATATCAAGGTTCATATAGAGGAAATTTGAAAATCTTTTCACAGGACAAAAACCATAGTCTGACCTCCTTATATTTAGCTGTCGTTCTAAACATTGACACTACCACCTCGGTTCAGAATCCACCTGAGCTTCTTCCAACTGCTTTCGAGCTCGGGCAGAACTATCCTAATCCGTTCAACCCTTCAACCACAATTCCCTTCCAAGCCAGTAGCAGGAAGCATGGAGCTGGCAGCCAGTTACACACCACTCTGAAAATCTATAATATTCTCGGTCAGTTGGTGAGGATATTGTTAGACAAGGAGAAGGCCCCCGGGAGTTATCAGGTGATTTGGGATGGAAAAGACCAGCAGGGGAATGAAGTTTCATCCGGGATTTATTTTTATCAGCTCAGATCCGGAGACTATAAAGAAACAAGGAAAATGACTTTGTTACGGTGATTGTAGGGGCACGGTGCGCCGCGCCCCTACGACTTATCTTGTGTCAGTCTGGTTCCGTGACCAGATGGAAAAATAGCAGAGACGCATAGAGTGCGTCTTTTTTTTAAATCCTTTTTCGAAGGTCGGGCTATTCCGATTTTGTAGGAATTGCCCGTCAAACCTCTAAAAAAGTAGGGGTTCAAAATTTTGAACCCCTACAATTCTTCCATTGTAGCACGAGGCTTTCAGCCTCGCAATGCGACCCTGAAAGGGTCGCGCTACGACTACATAAAAAAATGGAGGTCTGAAGACCTCCGCAACACTAACTCGTCCGCCGATAAGTTCATCCACAAACAAGTTTAGGAATGTCATTATGCGGCTTATTATCTCCTAAGATTTCTTCGAGAAAATCTTCTGAAATTCCCAGGGAAGCCAGTATTTCTTTTAACCGGCTGGAGAGATAATCTGCCTGAGAATGATTTTCAATAGCTTCTACCAGGCTTTTCATCCCCTCCAGATACTTTTTATCCTCGAGAATCGTCTCGCGGTTTTTCCCTTTGAGCTCTTTCAGCATCAGCTCCATGACTTGGTCAACGGATAATCTGGAAAACTCTTCAAAAATCACGGACTGGAACACCCTCAACCTGAAATCCAATATGACCCTCCCCTCCA
>DATKKH010000018.1:0-7796 GCA_035543035.1 Terriglobales bacterium
TTTCCCGGTTATGGAGGGAAAAGAATTTCTGGGAATCCTTTCCCGAGAGAAATTTTTCTCCTCCCTGCGCAACCATCCTAGGGAGACCAGAGTCAGGGAAATTTTGAGCCGGGAGTTCACCAGCACCACTGAGGATGCCCCCTTATCCGAAGTTTTTCAAAGGATGAATTCCGAGAAGATTTCAGTCCTTCCGGTGATGCAGGGTAAGATCTTAAAAGGGCTGATAAGTCTGGAACAGATAGGAAAATATCATATGCTCTGCGGATTAAAAAAATAACAGATTACAGATGACAAATGATGGATAAAGACTGAAGCTGTGGTTCTTCTCTTATCCTTAGAGAGACCGGCATCAGATGATTTCCAGTAGGGGCGGGTTTCAAACCCGCCCCTACATTCGTTTTCCCTTGACAAAATGGTTTGAAATCATATTTTAATCAGTTTGGAATAGGTCTTGTGCTGGTTTTATTTTGTTTTTTTGCGAATAGAAATCTTACCAGGATTATTTTGGGGGTGTAGCTCAGTGGTAGAGCATCTGCCTTTTAAGCAGGTGGCCGATGGTTCGATCCCATCCACCCTCAGAAAAATTTATCCCGCCTTTGGCGGGATAAATTTTTCAGTTATTGGTTCATAGTTCAGGGTAGATAGTTAAGAATATTTTTCATGGATTCACTGAGGTGTATTTGACGCAATCCGAGGAAAATTATCCCTTGGAAAAGCAGGGTTTTGTGATTTTTTTCACTTGCTAAAATCATTCAAAAATATTATCATTCTTTCGTTTTTGAAGCTCTGATTTTAAGCCAAAAGGAGTGATTTTGATGAGCAACATCGGCTCTTATGAAGAAAAATACAAAGGGTTTGACTGGTCTTTTGCCCGGAAGGAATTAGGATATAAAGAAGGTTCTCCCCTTAATATCGGTCATTATTGTTCAGACAGAATCTGCCAGCAGGAATCAGGGAAAAAGTTAGCGATGATCTGGGAAGGATTTTCAGGCGAAGTGGAAAAATACACCTTTGACGACCTGAAGGTCTATTCTAATAATTTTGCCCGGCTTCTGAAGGATATAGGGATAAAGGAAGGGGAGAGGGTCTTCATCTTTATGGACCGGATTCCCGAGCTTTATTTCTCTTTCTTAGGTATTTTGAAGATGGGTGGAATAGTTGCACCTCTTTTCTCTGCTTTTGGAGAAGATTCACTTCTGACCAGGATGTCGGACGGAAAAGCCTCTGCGGTGATCACCACTCCAAAACTGATGAAGAAAATAAGAAGAATAAAGAGTAAACTCCCCGATTTAAAAAAAGTCATCATCGCAACCGAGGATGAAGGTGTTAAACTCGAAGAAAGAGAGATGGTTTACTCGGTCAGGAAGGCTAAGAGAACAGAAGATTTCGAGGTTTTTCCTACAGGTCCTGAAACGCCCTCAGTTCTCCACTATACTTCCGGAACTACCGGGAAGCCTAAAGGAGCCCTGCACGTGCATTCCTCGATTTTCGCTCAATACCTGACCACAAAATGGTGCCTGGATTTGACTCCGGATGATATTTACTGGTGCACGGCTGATCCGGGCTGGGTCACAGGCACGTCCTATGGAATCATAGGTCCTTGGAGTCTGGGAATGACTCAGGTGGTGCTAGACAGCGGATTTCATCCGGAAAAGTGGTATAGCTTGATCCAGAGACACAAGATAACTGTCTGGTATTCAGCCCCTACAGCAATCCGCTTGTTGATGAGGGAGGGCGAGGAAATAGTAAAAAGATTTGACCTTTCCTCTTTAAGACATCTTTGCAGCGTGGGTGAGCCTTTGAATGCAGAGGCTGTAATCTGGTCAAAAAAGGTTTATGGTCTTCCCTTTCTTGATACTTACTGGCAGACCGAGACCGGCTGCATCGTGATCTCTAACTATCCGGGGATGGAAGTAAGGCCCGGCTCGATGGGCAAACCTTTTCCAGGGATCGAAGCTGCAGTTTTGGATACTAATTATAATGTTATCACCAAAGTCGGCTCTGTCGGGCTGATTGCCTTGAAACCAGGCTGGCCCTCGATGTTCCGGGCATACTGGAATAACCCGGAGATTTATAACAACAAGTTCAAAAACGGATGGTATATAACCGGAGATAGGTCAAGTATCGATAAGGATGGTTATTTTTGGTTCGTGGGTCGGGATGATGATGTGATTAACACCGCTGGACACCTGGTGGGGCCATTCGAGATAGAATCAGCTCTTCTGGAGCATGAGGCAGTGGCAGAATCAGCGGCCATTGGGAAACCGGACCCGATAAATTTAGAAGTGGTCAAAGCCTTCGTTGCGCTCAAGCCCGGATTTCAGAAAAGCGATGACCTGGAACTGGATATAATGAATTTCATCCGCAAAAGGCTTTCTCCTCTGGCAATGCCCCAGGAGATAGAATTTGTCCCCTCCTTACCCAAGACCAGAAGCGGAAAGATCATGCGGCGATTGCTTAGGGCCCAGGAGTGGGGAGAACCGATTGGAGACATCTCAACCTTAGAAAACGATTAATATACTTTTCGTCCTCACAGGAGTGAGGACGCTACAGATGACATGATAAGACAACTATCCACCATCTTCAGCAAGTGGAGGAAAAAGAACTTAGGGTGACCCTTTCAGGGTCGTTTAATAACGAAAGGAGCTACAAAATGGACGATGCAAAAAAGATGATCATCGATTATGTGAAAAAGGAATTCCTGGAAGATGACAGCGATGTGGAGATCAAAGAGGATACTCCTCTTATCTCCTCAGGAATAGTGGATTCTTTCTCTATGGTTTCCCTGAAGACTTTCCTGGAGAAAAAATACAAGATTCAAATCCCGGATGCCAAAGCGACTCCGGAGGCTTTTGACTCGGTAGATAACATTATCGCTTTGCTCAAGGAGTTCGTCAAAATATAGTATTCCGGATGGAACGATATTTTTTTTCAGAGACGTAATTGAGGAGGTTATATGGCTTACAGCAGTAAAGCTAAAGAGCATTATCAAAAGGAACTGGATGGAATCAATGCAGCAGGTCTGAACAAACAGGAAAGATACATTCACACCCCCCAGGGTGCAGATATAAAAGTGGAATTTCCTGCAGGAGCTGCAGAAAAGGAAGTGATAAATTTCTGCGCCAATAATTATCTGGGACTTTCCAGCCATCCGGAGGTGATAAAAGCTGCTCATCAGGGGTTGGATGCAAGAGGGTATGGGATGTCCTCTGTCAGGTTCATCTGCGGAACCCAGGATATCCACCGGGAACTGGAAAGAAAATTCTCCGAATTCTTAGGCATGGAAGATACGATTCTTTTCCCCTCCTGTATGGATGCCAATGCCGGGGTTTTCGATGTGCTTTTGGACCGGGAAGATGCCATGATCGCAGACAAGCTCGTGCATGCTTCGATCGTAGACGGGATGAAGCTCTGCAAAGCCCAGCAATATGTCTATAAGCATTCCAATATGGAGCACCTGGAGGAGAAGCTGAAAGAATCCCAGGAAAACCGGATGAGAATGATAATCACTGACGGGGTTTTCTCCATGGACGGTGACATAGCCAAATTAGATGTCATCTGCGACCTGGCTGAAAAATATGATGCAATGGTTTTGGTGGATGACTCCCATTCCACCGGATTTGTCGGGAAAACAGGAAGAGGGACGCACGAGCACTGCGGGGTAATGGGTCGGGTCGATCTGATCACCACTACTATGGGTAAAGCCTTAGGAGGTGCTTCAGGCGGATGCGTTAGCGGGAAAAAAGAGCTTATCGATTTACTCCGCCAGAGAGCCAGACCTTATCTCTTCTCCAATACAGTTCCACCGGTCATAGTCTCTGCTGCCAGCAAGGTTCTGGACCTTATCTCGAAAACTACGGAGAGAAGGGATAAATTGGAGCAAAACACCCTGTATTTCAGGAAAAAGATGACCGAAGCAGGGTTCGATATAAAAGAAGGGATTCATCCGATTGTCCCCATAATGCTTTATAATGCCAAGCTGGCTTCTGATTTTTCCAAAGACCTGTATTATGAAGGGATCTATGTGATCGGGTTTTTCTTCCCGGTAGTCCCGCGAGGAGAAGCCCGGATTAGAGTCCAGATTTCAGCCAATCACGAGATGGAACACTTAAACAAAGCCATCCAAGCCTTCACCACGATCGGGCAAAAATACGACATCCTGGGAAAAGATAAAAAAGCGATTATAGAGAAATATGGGATGTAATAAATAAGGGTAGACGTAAGAAGTAAACGTAAGACGAAAAAAAGATAAGACAAAAATAGGGGGCAGGCTTCCTCGCCTGCCCTTATTTTTTTGCGCTAGAGTTCCTTTCCAATTTCCACAAAAAAAGGTAGATGAATAGTCTACCATTCACGAGAGTATAAAGGATAAATCATTATACTATTAATAATCTACATCTCGACCATAAAAAGAGTAATTCTTCATTCTCTAATACCGATAAATGTTAATGAACATCCAATCTGATCATTCGAAAAATGGGGGGTTTTTTGAATAGATTCTCTCAATTTAAAATTATTAAGTAGTCCATCTGGGGCATAAGTCTTTAGACTAATAGCTATTTGATAAGCTGAAGCTTTTTACTCCAGTTTTCAAAAAAGTTCTTGATTGACACAAGATAGTAGATAGTTTATTTTGATTAAGAAAATAGGATGGATTAAGTAGGAATTATAAGATTGAATCTTAACGTTATAAGTGGAGTATAAGGTCATGCAACAGAAAAATTGGAAAGAAAAAATGGGGGGGAATCCAGGGTTGATAATAATTGGAGCATTCATTATTCTGATTATTCTAGCTGCCGCCGACCACCTGCTTAACTTTCCACGATTTCTTTTAGGAGTGACATCTGAACAGTTCGAATGGGAAGAATTTGCTTTTGATATGGCTTCAATTTTTTGCATTGGTTTGATTTCCTTAACACTAATCAGAAAATCCGCAAGAGAACGTGGAAAAATTGGGCAAATACTTCAGGTTCAGCGTGACCTTAGCCTTTCTCTGAGCAGGGTTGTAGATTTAAAAGAAGGGCTGAGTTTATGTCTGGACTCGGCACTCGAGCTGTCCGGGATGGACAGCGGAGGGATTTATCTCTTTGAGCTACCCGGCGGCCCATTAAATCTGGTAGCTCAAAAAGGACTCTCCTCCGATTTTGTCAAAGCAGTTTCCCATTTTGAAGCAGGATCTTCCAACGTCCAATTGGTAATGCAAGGGAACCCGGATTATGCTCAATATCAGAAAATAGATCTGCCCTTGACTGAAACCGAACGGAATGAAGGACTATTATCCCTGGCGGTAATCCCTATAAAGCATGAAAATCAGATCATTGGCTGTTTTAACATAGCATCTCACAGTTCTGATGAAATCCCAATGTTTGCTCGCCAATCTCTTGAGATGATTGCCTCGCAGACCGGTAGTTCGATTGCCCGCTTGAAGGCGGAGGAATCGCTGCATGAGAATGAGGAACGGTTCCGACAGTTTGCGGAAAACATCGAACAGGTGTTCTGGTTGACGGACTGGGAAGCCAAACGGCTGCTTTTCGTAAATCCAGCCTTCGAAAGGCTATACGGACGCTCCTGTCAGAGCGCCTACGACAACAGGATGAACTGGCAGGAGGTAATTCACCCGGAGGACCGGGAACGGGTCAGGCAAGCCTTTGCCCGGAGTGCTGACTTAGGACAGTACGTAGAAGCAGAGTATAGAGTCGTACACGACGATGGTACAATACGGTGGGTTCTGGACCGCAGTTATCCAGTAAGGGATAAAGACGGGAGAATCTATCGTTTCGCCAGCGTGGCCGAGGATATCACGGACCGAAAAAGGGTGGGAGAAGCCCTTGAGTACAGTGATAAAAGATTCCGGGATATTGCCGAAAACGCCCAGGAATGGATCTGGGAAACCGACGCTGAGGGTAAATACACTTATTCTAGTAATATGGTAGAAAAAATTCTGGGCTATACGGCGGAGGAGATTCTGCATAAACATTTCTATGATCTTTTTCACCCTGAGGACAGAGAAGCGCTCAAGGCAGCGGCATTTGCAGCTTTTGCCGCCAAACAGCCATTTAAGGAATTTATCAATCGAAACCTGCACAAAAACGGCCAAATTATATGGCTTGCCACCAGCGGTCTTCCCTTGCTCGACGACAAGGGGAACCTGCTTGGATATCGAGGAGCTGACACGGACATCACGCAGCGCAAGAAGGCAGAAGAGGCTTTAAAAGAAAGTGAGGAAAAATTCAGAACTTTAGCCGAAGAGTCTTTTGACAGTATCGTAATCCAGGAAAAAGGTGTAATTTTGGAAGTGAACAGCAACTTTGCCCATACCTGGGGATATGGACCTTCTGAAATAATAGGCTTAAGTATAAAGGATTTTATAGCTCCCTCATCCTATGACACGGTGATGAGAAATGTCCTCTCGAAATCTGAAGAACCCTACGAAGCCTTGGCCGTAAAAAAAGACGGGACGGTCTTTCCCATTGAAATAGTGGGAAAAGAAATCACATACAAAGGACGAAAGGCTCGCATCTCCACGGCTCGCGACATTTCCGAGCGTAAGAAGTCAGAGAAAAAGCTAAGGGAGAGTGAAGAACGCTATAAAGCCCTGTTTGAGCGCTCCCTGGATTGTGTATATGTTCATGATTTTGACGGTAATTTCCTCGACGCAAACCCTGCTTCACTAAACCTGCTCGGTTACACAAGGGACGAAATTAAATCCCTCAATTTCAGCACGATTTTGTCAGAAGACCAGATGCCTTTGACATTCCAGGTAATTGAAGAATTGAGAAATAAAGGTTTTCATGAGAAAGTAATCGAATACAGACTTAAACATAAGAATGGTAAATATGTTTATGCGGAGACCAAAGCGTCCATTATCTACCGGGACGGGAAGCCTTATGCAGTTCAGGGAATTGCCAGGGATATCACCGAGCGCAAGATGGCAGAAGAAGCTTTAGAACTAAGTGAGAAACGGTATCGAGAGTTATTTGATAACATGGGCAGTGGGGTAGCAGTCTATGAAGCAATAAATGAGGGTAGAGATTTCAGATTTAAGAGCTTTAACCGCGCCGGCGAGCAAATAGAAAAAGTCGAAAAGGAAAACCTGATCGGGAAAACGATACTGGAGATATTCTCTAAGGCCGAGAACTTCTCGCTGTTGAAAGTATTTGAGAGAATTTGGAGAACTGGAAAGCCGGAAAGAGCATGTACTGAGGTCATCAAAGGTCAGAAAGTTATTGGATGGAGGGAAAATTATATCTACAGGCTGCCCACAGGTGAGATAGTTTCGATTTTTGAGGATGTCACCGAGCGCAAGAAGGCAGAAGAAAAACTCAGATTTAGTTCGTTGTATACCAGAGGTCTGATCGAAGCAAGCTTGGATCCCCTTGTTACCATCGGCAAAGACGGGAAGATAAATGACGTCAACAAAGCCACCGAAGAAGCAACTGGTATCCCCAGGAGCGAGCTAATCGGTAACGATTTCAGCAACTATTTTACCGAGCCTGAAAAAGCCAGGGAAGGTTACAAGCTGGTTTTCGAACAGGGATACGTTAAAGACTATCCATTGACAATTCGTCATCCCTCAGGACGGACGATAGATGTGCTTTACAATGCTACAGTTTTCAAAAACGAGCAAGGCGAGGTTCAAGGCGTTTTCGCGGCTGCTCGTGACATCACAGAACGCAAGAAGGCAGAAGAGGAGATCCGAGCAGAAAGAGACAAGCTTGAAGGCGTCACTCAAAACATAGGGGTCGGGTTAGCCATCATCTCGAAAGATTACCGGACAGTCTGGGCTAACGAGGTTT
>DATKKH010000019.1:0-12919 GCA_035543035.1 Terriglobales bacterium
TGGGGATAGATAGCTCCGAGAAAAGCTTAGAGTTAGCGCAAAAAAATGCTAAATTGAACGAGGTGGATAAGCTCTGCACTTTTGTAAAAGGGGATTCCTTTGATGTCTTGCGAGGGCTGGCACAAAAGGGTGAGAAATTCGATATGGTTATCTTAGACCCCCCGGCTTTTGTCAAAAGTAAAAGCAAATTAGTCGAGGGGATGAAAGGGTATAAAGAGATTAATCTTCAGGCTTTAAAGCTTCTGGATAAAGGCGGAATATTGATTTCCTGTTCCTGTTCGCATAATTTTTCCAAAGACCTTTTTACGGAGATGCTTAAATCGGCTGCCAAAGATGCCCATAAGACCCTCCGCTTGATCGAATTCCGCACCCAGGCAAAAGACCACCCGATCCTTCTCTCTATGCCTGAGACCGAATATCTGAAATGCGCGATTTTAGAGGTAATTTAGCAATATATCGTAGCGTCCGACCATCGTGTCGAACGTTTGTATTGACTTCACGGTCACGTTTTTTTCCTTGTTTTATTATATCGATTGACAAACTTCGTAAGTGTGCATATTATTTGTCTAAATTGAGAATGGATTTATTCACAGCTTATGGAGCGGATTATCCGCTTAATCCTGATAGTCTGCTGTGAGGGAGTATTTTCGTAGGGACAGGGCTTGTCCCTGTCCGAAAAGCGGACAGCCACAAGGGCTGTCCCTACATAATACCCGCGACCCTGAAAGGGTCGCACTATGAAAATAAGAGAAATGCAGGCCAAAATCTACAAAGTCTCGGAAATCACAAGGGATATCAAAAATCTCTTGGAGCAGAGCTTTCCTACTCTGTGGGTCGAGGGTGAAATCTCAAATTACACTCTGCATTCTTCCGGGCACAGGTATTTTTCCTTAAAAGATGAAGATGCCCAGATCAGATGCGTCCTTTTTCGCTGGGAGGGGAAAAAGCTTGCCTTTGAACCTGAGGACGGGATGAAGGTTTATGCTCTGGGTAATCTAACAGTTTATGAAAAAAGCGGGCAATATCAACTGAGCGTGATCCGGCTACATCCTGTCGGAATCGGCGAACTCGAATTAGCTTTTCAGCAGTTGAAGGAAAGGTTATACAATGAAGGTTTGTTCGACGAGGAGCACAAAAAGCCAATTCTTGAATATCCTCAAACCATTGGAGTGGTTACCTCTCCCACTGGTGCAGCTATCCGTGATATCATAAATATAATCCATCGCAGGGACCCTGGGATAAAGATAATCTTGAGTCCGGTCAGGGTTCAGGGAGGTGGTGCAGGTGAGGAAATTGCTCAGGCGATCAGAGATTTTAATGAGTATAAAAAAGTCGACCTGCTGATTGTTGGCAGAGGCGGTGGCTCTTTGGAGGACCTTTGGGCTTTTAATGAGGAGGTTGTTGCCAGGGCTATTTATGATTCAAAAATCCCTATAATTTCCGCGGTTGGACATGAGGTGGATTTCACCATTGCGGATTTTGTTGCTGACTTGAGAGCACCCACTCCTTCAGCCGCAGCAGAGCTGGCAGTCAAAAACAGATTAGAAACCTCAAGAGAAATCAGGAACCTTTTCAAAACGCTGACTTCAACTCAAAGGCTGATCGTAGAAGACTATAAATCCAGAATAAACTCAGTCAGGGAAAGCTATGGGTTCAAAAGGGCATTGGATTTGATAGCTCAGAAAGCTCAAAGGGCAGACGAGCTTTTGAGAGGTCTTCTAAAAGAGGTAAAAAACTATTTTGATTCCAAAAAGAAAAGTTTATCTTTAGTCTCAGGCAAACTTAATGTACTATCTCCTCTGGCTGTTCTGGAAAGAGGGTTTTCAGTCACCAGAAAATTGCCGGAAATGGAGATAATAAAAGATGCAAATTCACTCCGACTGAAGGACGAAATCGATGTCAAATTCTATAAAGGGATGATAGAAGCAGAGGTAAAGAAAAT
The DNA here is from genome assembly GCA_035543035.1 of Terriglobales bacterium. Taxonomy (GTDB): domain Bacteria; phylum Zixibacteria; class MSB-5A5; order MSB-5A5; family RBG-16-43-9; genus RBG-16-43-9. The sequence goes on from DATKKH010000019.1 coordinate 1,943, forward strand.
AAAAGATGAGACGTAAGAAAGAAGACGAGAAAAAGTAGCGAGGAATGAGTAGCGAGGATCGAGGGAAGGAAAAAACGTAAGCGTTTATCGTGATTCGAGAGCGAAATAAGAAAAAGGAAGACGGAAGAAGGAAAAAGGAAGAAAAGTAGGGTAAGGATTAAGCCTTGCGGTTTTGTAGGGACAGAACAGTATTCTGTCCGATCAATCAGAAAAGGGTAGGTCAGACATTCCTGTCTGACTGAGATGACATTATGGCAAAAAAAAGCAATTTTGAAAGCTCACTGAAAAGGTTAGAGGAAATCGTCCAGAAATTAGAAGAAGGGGAGCTGTCTCTGGATGAATCACTCAAACTCTTCGAGGAAGGGATTGAATTGTCTCGTCTCTGCACTAAAAAACTGTCTGAGACTGAGTCGAAAGTCGAAAAATTAATAAAATTAGGAGAGAAGGAATTCAAGACCGAGCCTCTGGAGGTGGAAGAGGGAGAAGAGGAAGAAGAATAAGAAACGAGTAAAACGTGAGAGGAGAGAAGGAAGACGAAAAAAAAAGAAGGAAAATAAAAAAAGCATGAGATTTCAGGAATATATAAAAAAGAAAAGAGAAATCGTAAACCAGGCACTGGATAAATATCTTCCAGATGGAAGCAGGGAGCCGAAGAGTCTGCATAAGGCGATGAGGTATTCTGTTTTTGCCGGAGGGAAAAGGCTGCGTCCTATTTTAGCAATTGCATCTTTTGAGGCTGTCGGTGGAAAAGGAGGAGGAATTCTTCCTGTTGCCTGTGCCCTGGAGATGATTCATACTTATTCCCTTATCCACGATGACCTCCCCTGTATGGACGATGATGACCTGAGAAGAGGAAAACCAACTTTGCACAAGGTCTATGGAGATGGAGTCGCAGTCCTGGCTGGTGATGCTTTACATGCGTTAGCTTTTGAATTGCTGTTACAGGCAAAGAATTCTCAGGTCGTTCTTGAAGTAGCTAAAGCGATCGGCACAGAAGGGATGATCGGCGGCCAGGTGAAAGATTTGGAAGCCGAAGGGAAAAAAGTCTCTCTTAAACAGGTCGAATATATCCACACTCATAAAACAGGTAAATTGCTGAGAGCCTCGATCAGAGTAGGAGCCATCTTAGGAGGTGCGGATAAAGCAACACTTTTAGCTCTGTCCGGTTACGGTGAGAAGTTCGGATTAGCTTTCCAGATAGTGGATGATATCCTGGACGTGGTGGGAAAAGAGGAGATCATAGGAAAGAAAAAAGGATCAGATAAGGCCAACTCCAAAGCTACGTATCCTGAAGTGATAGGATTAGAAAAATCAAAAATTCTGGCTAAACATCTGCTGCAGAAAGCAAAGTCTAAATTAAGAACCCTGGGAAGGAAAAGCTGGGTGTTCGAAGGGCTGGCAGATTACGTATATGAAAGGATCGGGTAGGTTTAATCCGATGAACCCAAAAAGCCTTTTAGAAAAAATCGACTCACCGCAGGACCTGAAAAAAATCCCGCCTGAGCAGCTGCCTGGACTGGCTGAGGAGATCCGGGAGAAAATCATCAGTGTAGTATCCAGAAGGGGCGGGCATCTGGCTTCCAATCTGGGAGTGGTAGAGCTGACTATTGCCTTGCATTATGTTTTCGATTTACCCAAGGATAAGCTGATCTGGGATGTTTCTCATCAGAGCTATACGCACAAGCTTCTGACCGGAAGGAAGGATGGATTTGAAAAGCTCAGGCAATACCAGGGGATAAGCGGATTCACCAAAAGGAAGGAAAGCGAATACGATCCGTTTGGAGCAGGACATGCCTCTACCTCTATCTCTGCAGCTTTAGGTATGGCTTGTGCCAGAGACCAGAAAGGTGAGAGTTATAAGGTAATAGCTGTGATCGGGGATGGAGCCTTAACCGGAGGTATTGCCTTTGAGGGGTTGAATAATGCGGGTGCACAAGCCAAAGACCTGCTGGTGGTTCTGAACGACAATGCGATGTCTATCTCCAAAAACGTTGGAGCCATCTCTAAATATCTCACCGACCTTCTGACTGACGAGAAGTATAATAAACTCAAAGCCGAGGTCTGGGAAATGGTCGGTAGATTCAAACGAAGAGATAAAATCAGATCCATGGTCGCCCAGGTCGAGGAAGGCATAAAGGGGTTTCTGGTACCGGGGATAATCTTCGAAAAACTTGGGTTCAGGTATTTCGGCCCGATCGACGGTCACGATATAAATAAACTTATAAAAATCCTGGAACAGCTCAAGAATCTGAAAGGACCGATATTCCTTCACCTTTTGACCCAGAAAGGTAAAGGTTACAAGTTCGCAGAGGAGGATTCGCCCAGATTTCACGGGATCGGAGCATTTGACAAGGTAACAGGCGAATCCAACGATTTAGGCAAGAAAACCTATACCGATGTGTTCGGACTAACAATGGTCGATTTAGCAAAACAGGATAAGGATATAGTGGCTATCACAGCGGCTATGTGTCTGGGTGCCGGGCTGGTCGATTTTTCACAGAAGTTCCCCAAGAGGTTTTTTGACGTTGGGATTGCGGAACAGCATGGAGCCACCTTTGCCTGCGGCCTGGCAGCTTCCGGACTTAAGCCGGTTTTTGCGGTTTATTCCACTTTTTTGCAAAGAGCATTTGACCAGGTAATTCACGATATGGCTCTGCAGAACCTTCCGGTCATCCTGGCAATCGACCGGGCAGGCCTCGTCGGAGAGGATGGTCCCACTCATCACGGGGCATTTGATCTAACCTATTTAAGACAGATACCGAATATGGTGATCCTGGCTCCAAAAGACGGGAATGAATTAAGAGACATGCTATATACTGCGGTTAAATGGGGGAAATCACCTGTGGCTATTCGCTATCCACGAACTGTTATTCCGGACAAGAAGCTCAAGGAAGAATTCGGATTAATTCCTCTGGGCAGGTGGGAGGTCTTGAAAAAAGGGAAAGATCTTTTGATCTTAGCCATAGGATCGATGGTCTATCCAGCATTAGAAGCGGCAAGTGAGCTTTCTCCGGAAGGGATTGAGGCAGAAGTCATCAACTGTCGCACCCTTAAGCCCCTGGATGAGGGGCTTCTTCTGTCATCCCTTAAAGGATTCGACAAGGTCATAACCCTGGAAGAAAACGTTCTGCCAGGTGGCTTCGGAAGTGCTGTGGCTGAATTCGTCTTTGAAAAAGGGATTAAAGGAATAGAACTTAAAAGGATCGGTATCCCGGACAAATTCATCGAGCACGGCAGCAGGAAAGAGCTTTTGAAACTTCTGGGAATGGATAAAGAAGGTATAATCAAAGCAGCCAGGGAAATGGTCAAAATCAAAGAAAAGACTCCTTCTCCTCAACTTGATATTTTATAGTAACTAATTATTTTCACAGGTTAAAAAGGAAGAGGGCAGAGAGAAAATGAAAAGCATCGGGATTGTGGCTAATGTTAAAAAGCCCAGGGTCAAATCCACGGTTAACCGGATACTGCGCTGGGCAGAGAGAAACAAAATAGATTATTATCTGACTGAGGAACTTTCCAGGATAATCGGGCATAAGGACAGGGCTCTGATCCTGGAAAAACTTCCTGATTATGCTCAGGTTATTATCTCACTGGGTGGAGATGGCACGATGCTCGCTTCAGCCCGGGCAGTAGGTTCAAAGGGTAATCCCATTCTGGGAATTAATCTTGGAGGTATTGGATTTCTGACCGAGATTACTTCTGACAAGATCGAAAGAACCCTGGACAGGATCAAAAGAAAAGATTACGTCATAGAAAAAAGATTGTGCTTGCAGGCAGAGATCAAAGGGTCCAAAGAAAAAAATCTCTATGCCTTGAACGACATTGTTATCGACAAAGGGAAAGTAGCCCGGTTGATTTATCTTCATTTGTATGATAATGAGGAGTTTGTCTGTTCCTATTCGGCTGACGGTTTGATCCTTTCGACCAGCACCGGCTCGACTGCTTATTCGATGGCAGCCGGAGGCCCCATCATCAATCCGAAAATAAATGCCATAATCGCCTCGCCCATCTGCCCTTTTACCCTGGCAGTGCGCCCCATGGTGTTCTCGGAAAAAGATTTCTTGAAAATTTTGGTCGAATCAGAACATAAAGAGGCTATGTTAACCCTCGACGGACAAACCTCTGTTAAATTAAGCTCTCCGAGTATCGTTCTGATTCACAAAGCTGGTCATTCAGTCAATCTGATTAAATTTAGAGAAAGGTCTTATTACGAGGTCTTGAGGACCAAACTGCACTGGGGAGTCAAACCTAAAATAGGGAAATAAAAAAGTTCAAAAGCTCAATAGTTCAAAGGTTCGAGTGAAGAGAAAAAACGTGAGCGTGATTCGTTTCTCGTGATCGCGAAAGAAGGTTGTAGGGCAAGGCTTCAGCTTTGCTTTAAAAAACGTTAGCCAGAGCCTTTTGTAGGGGCTGACCTGAGTGTCTGCCCAAAATCTGAAAATGATGCTCAAGACACTAAGGATAAAGAATTTTGCAATAGTTGAAGATTTATCAGTTGAGTTTTTTCCAGGTTTGAATGTTCTCACGGGAGCAACCGGTGCTGGCAAGTCAATCATTGTAGGAGCTCTGAATTTAGCTTTGGGAGAGCGGGCTTCTTCTGAGATGATTCGGACCGGCACTGACTGTGCCATAGTTGAGGCTGTTTTTGAGATAAAACCAAAAAGTCTAATCGAGAAAAATTTATCTGATGCGGGTATATTCTGCTCTGAAAGCCAGCTGATAATTCGCAGAGAGATTTCCCTAAAGGGGTCTGGCAAATCTTTTCTGAACGACAGATTAGTCACCTTAACCAACCTCAAGTCGGTAGGTGATCTTTTAGCTGACCTGCATGGCCAGCACGAACACCAGTCTCTTCTCAATTCCAAAGAACATCTTATTTACCTGGATAATTATGCAGAAGCTGGAGGTCTTTTAACTCGCGTCAGTGAAGGCTATTACAAACTAAGGAGAAAATTAGAAGAATTAAAGGAGTTTAAGAAGGTAGATAAGGTAGCCAGAGAAAAAAGAGAGTTGTATCAATTTCAATTAAATGAGATAACCAGGGCTGCTCTTTCGGTTGAAGAAGAGGAGAAACTCACGACCGAGAAAAGGATTCTGGAGAATTCCGAGGCCCTGTTTAAGATTGCCTCCCTGGTTTTCCAGGAGCTGTATGACATTGATGGCTCCATAATCGAAAGACTCTCTCTCTCCAAAAAAGAGCTGGAAAAAGGTGGAGAATACGATCCTAAATTAAAGGAGCATATCGAGAATCTGAATTCGGCCATCCTCCAGCTAAATGATAGTTCCAGATTCCTACAGGTATACAGAGACAGCCTGAATTTCGACCCGGCGAAATTGGAAGAAATTAGAGAGCGGCTGAATCTGATTAATAGCCTGAAGAAAAAATATGGTCAGTCTGTCGAGGAAGTTCTGGAATATGCTGAGAGGATAAAAACGGATTTGGAGAAAATCGAAAACCGGGATGAGCTGATTCAAAAAACAGAAAAGGAGATAGAGGATTTAAAGAAAGTTCTGAAGACAGATTCAATACTTCTGTCAGACAAGAGGAAGGAAAAAGGGTCAGAGCTTTCTAAAAAAATCAAAAAAGAGCTTTCTTTCCTGGGAATGGAAAGGTGTGATTTTGAGGCTAAAATTACTAAGCGTGAAGATGAAAATGGTCTGCTGGAAATAGAAGGTAAACGATATTATGTGGATGAAAAGGGAATGGACCAGGTTGAGTTGTACGTTTCCCCGAATCCGGGAGAAGAGTTAAAACCATTGGCTAAAATAGCCTCTGGTGGTGAAATCTCCAGGATTATGCTGGCATTGAAATCGGTTCTGGCCAAATCTGACCAGATACCCACCATGATTTTCGATGAGGTGGACGTGGGAATCGGCGGAGAAATCGCTGAGGCGGTGGGGAAAAGGATGAAGACTCTTTCCTCCACTCACCAGATCATCTGTATAACCCATCTCCAGCAGATCGCCTCGCAGGCAGATTTTCATTTCAGGGTATACAAAGAGGTATCGAAAAACAGAACCCTGACCAAAATCAAGCTTCTTTCCAGAGAGGAAAGGATTAAAGAGATTGCCCGCATGATCGGAGGGAAAAAAATAAGCGATTTATCCTTAGAGCATGCGGAGGAGATGATCGAGGAGTAAGGGAAGACCCCAGCGTCTGCCCAAGTTTGAAAATCCTGTAGAGACGCATCGAATGCGTCTCTACATTTAACTGTGAACCTTGGGGGGTTGCTCCTACAGAATCAATAGAATGCAGATCAAAAAAACTGATATACTTTTAGTCCCCAACCTGCTTACCATTTTAAGGTTTTTGACCTACCCCTTTATCCTGTATTTTTTAAAAAAGGGGGATTTGCTTTTTGCCATTATTCTTATGGTCTTGGCCGCTGCCACGGATGTCCTGGACGGTTTTTTAGCTCGGACTTTGAATCAGGTTTCGGATCTGGGCAAGATCATAGACCCTTTGGTGGATAAAATAGGGATCGGGATTTTTTTAATTTATGCCGCTTTATATAAGGGTTTTCCGCTGTGGGCTTGTATTCTGGTAATCGCAAAAGAGGTTCTGATTCTTGTTGCAGGGCTGTTCGTCATCAATAGAAGAAAAATCGTCCCGGTATCTGCTTTCTGGGGAAAGCTAAATTCCCTGGTCTGGGGTTTTGTGGTCCTTTTTTATATTCTGGAAGTCAGGACGATAAGGGAAATTTTTCTGGGGATTGGTCTGGTGGTTATATTAATGACCGCCTTATCGTATGGAAAGACGTTTCTAAAGCTCATGAGAGGATCGAATTGTAGAGACGCATAGCATGCGTCTTGCTTTTCAGTAGGGGTATTCGTGAATTACCCCTATCGCCGGTGTGTCCGTCGGGTCCCCTGACCCGGCAGAAAAAAATGTGATCACTCTATAAAAATCTCCACCCTTTCGTTTTCCTCTTTATCCTCAACCTCGATGATTTTTCCGACTTCTCCTTTCTCCACCATTTCCATAACCTGGTCAAGATTTACCTTGTGCTCATCCAGTTTAATCTTGACTTTGTCCGGCACTAAGTTTCCGATGAACTTAACTATGGTGAGAGGGATATTAAGGTTCACCTTTGGTCTGGTGGAATCTCCTTCGAAAACCTTAACTCTCAGAGTCTTTCCAGGTTTTTCCTGAGAAGGCTCCTGTTTCTCTCCAGAGCTTTCCAAAGCCTCCAAAAGCTTAGCTGCCTCCTCAGCAGAAATTTTCTTTTCTTCCACCATCTTTAAAATTTTCATTGTTTCTTCTCTCATAATTCCTCCCAAATGGGTTCAGATAATACAAATCCAGCATCAACACGGTTGATGCACTCCAAAAAACTACTTCCGTCCTCCCAAAAGAGATAGAGCTTGCTGGAGAGTGATCACTCCTTTTTCCAGCCGGTCTAAAATCTCTAATCTTTCTTCTTTGTTAGGTGCTATCTTTGCCTTTATCCCCAGATTCGAAATGATCTGATTCAGACGATTCTTTACCGTGGGATAGGAGATTCCTAATTCTTTTTCTACTTCTTTGATGCTTCCATGAGTTCTCAGAAAGACCTTGATGAAGTCGTGATCCTCTTCAGTAAGGTTACAAAAATCGCAACCCTGAAAATCACCTTTCAAGATGGTCCCGCATTTTGTGCAGGTCAGTTCTGATATTTTCAAATCAGTTTTACATATAGGGCATTGGTGAGTCATTTTATTCATCATCATGTAATTTAATATTATAATTAAATAAGTCAAGTAAAATCTTTAGAAAAATTAATAATTTTAATTAGAAAATCATATAAATAGGATATTAATGGCAATGAAAGATTTTTCTGTGTCCGATACCATTATTTTCGAAACTTTAGAAGTCAAAAGAAAGTATTTGCTTTAAGAAGATAGTTTCACATATATTTAACCATCCATCAAAGGAGGAAAAATGAGAAAGTTAGTTTCGTTTATCCCAATTGCTTTTTTCTTTCTCTTAATGGTTCAGCCTACGCTGGCAAAGCAGGATAAAACCGGTCGGACAGAAAAGGATACTCTGATTGATGACCAATACGGCTACGAGTTAAGGGTTTTATCAAACTGGAAAATACAATTTGAAAAAGAACCTTCGTTAGTAAGAAGCACCATAACCAAGAAGAACTATCAGATTAACAAGTCTTCGACTCTGTTCGAGGAAGAAAGGCTTATCCCGACCATTATCATCTGCGCAGATACTTCTTCTTTATCTTTACCGGAGATCGAAAACTCCTTAATACTGGGAAAGGGCAATTTCAGGAACAAGGGCGAATACCTGATGAAACTGGATGCAATTGCTTCTTACGAGCTTCTCAAGAGCAGAGACATCTTGGTGGACAGCATAAGCGGAAAGGTATACGGCTATAAGAAAAGTTACCTAAGACAGGTAATCGATCCTTCAGCCCGATACGGGCCAGAAGGATCTTCCAACGTGACCAAGGAAGATTATTTCTTAGGGGAAGTAGTGATTCTCAAAAAAGGGATTAACCTGTATCTGATCCAGTTCACCGATGAAAGCGAGTACTTTTCGACGGATGAGGACGAATTCTCCAGAATACTGCAGACCTGGAAATTCTTGAAATGAATTGTTAAATTTGGAAGGAAAGCAGAGACGCATTGCATGCGTCTCTTGTATTTTGATTCTTATTTCGAGGTTTACACAAAGGCGGCGCATACTAAGAAGGTCATTTGAAAAATAAAAAGTTGGGGGTAGACTCGCTGTGGCAATAAGCTGATAAGGGAAAGAATTCGACTTGAAAGAATTTAAAAGGGTTATCCTGATTGTGCTTGATTCCTGTGGGGTGGGTGAGCTTCCGGATGCCTCCAAATATGGTGATCAGGGCTCTAACACCCTGGGTAATACCGCCAGCGCAGTGGGTGGATTAAACCTTCCTAATCTACAGAGGATGGGATTAGGAAATATTTCCTCCATCTCGGGAGTCAAGCCTCAGACAGAGCCGTTAGCCTCATTTGGCAAAATGGCTGAGGTTTCTGCAGGGAAGGATAGTACCACAGGACACTGGGAGATGACCGGAGTCGTCCTGAAAAATCCGTTTCCGGTCTATCCTGACGGTTTCCCAGAGGTACTGATAAAAAAATTCGAGAAGGCAATCGGGATAGAAATTCTGGGGAATAAACCTGCCTCAGGGACCGAGATCATTAAGGAATTGGGCGAGGAGCATCTCAGAACCGGTAAACCGATAGTTTACACTTCTGCTGATAGCGTTTTTCAGATAGCGGCGCATGAGGAAAAGATACCGGTTCCGAGATTATACGAAATCTGTCAGATTGCAAGAGGCCTTCTCACAGGTGAAAATGGAGTTGCACGGGTCATCGCCAGACCTTTTGTCGGAAAACCAGGGTCTTTTAAAAGAACCGACAGGAGAAAAGACTTCTCTCTTCCTCCTCCAGAGGAGACGATTCTGGACATATTCCAGAAGAATGGAATCCAAGTCGTCGGAATAGGAAAAATCCAGGACCTTTTCGCGGGAAGGGGGATTAGACGGTCGATTCATACTATAGACAATCTGGATGCTATGGATAAACTAATAAAGACTATAGAGGAAGAGAAAGAAGGAATGATTTTTATCAACCTGGTTGACTTCGATATGGTCTGGGGACACAGGAATGACGTCAAGGGGTTTGCAAAAGGGTTGGAAGATTTCGACATTCGATTAAAAACAGTCCTGAGTCTACTTCAGAACGAGGATGTGCTATTCATAACTGCAGACCACGGGTGCGATCCCACCACTCCGAGCACAGATCATTCAAGAGAATATGTTCCTCTCCTAGTTTTTGGCGAGAAATCAAAAAAAGGTGTCAATTTGGGCACCAGGGGAAGTTTTTCCGATGTCTCTGCCACCCTGGCGGATATTTTCGAAGTCCAGGGGACTGGCAAGGGTAAGAGCTTTTGGAAAGAAATCCATGGATGATCAAAAACTTATTCTGGAAGCTAAGAAAGCCAGAGAAAACTCCCATGCTCCTTATTCGAATTTCAAAGTAGGAGCAGCCTTGCTGGCTAAAAGCGGAAAGGTCTACTCTGGAGCTAATCTGGAGAATTCCTCCTTTGGCCAGACGGTTTGTGCTGAAAGGCTTGCCCTGTATAAGGCAGTCAGTGCCGGAGATAAAGTGTTCAAGAAAATCGCCATTGTTGCCTCAGGAACAAAACCAGTTACCCCCTGCGGAATATGCCGGCAGGCATTATTTGAGTTCGCTCCAGACCTTGAGGTTATATGTTCAAATCTTCAGGGAAAAGTCAAAAAATATACTCTGAAACAACTTCTGCCTTTTCCCTTTAAATATGAAAAAAGGAAGAGTAAAAAATAGAAGCTTCGATAAGAAAGAATATGACCAAAATTGACTTGCCGGCCTTTATTGATCATACCATTTTAAAACCCGAAGCTACTCCGGCGGACATCAAAAGGGTTTGCCAGGAAGGGATAAAGTATGGTTTTTTTTCAGTCTGTATAAACCCTTGTTATGTCAGGTTGGCTTTTGAAGAGCTAAAAAGCTCGAAGGTCAAGGTCTGTTCAGTATCCGGATTTCCTTTAGGTGCTAACAGAACAGAACTTAAGGTTAAGGAAGCAGAACTGGTATGCAAAGATGGAGCTGCAGAGATCGATATGGTAATCAATGTGGGAGCTCTGAAGTCTGGTGATTATAAGTACGTAGAAGAGGAGATAAAATCGATTTTGAAAAGTCTGGGCGAAGGCAAGGTTCTGAAAGTGATTCTGGAAACCTGTGTTTTGACTGAGGAGGAGAAAGTAAAGGGAGCAAAGATAGTCAAAGATGCTGGAGCGCATTTTGTCAAAACCTCAACTGGATGGGGACCAGGTGGAGCTACAGCAGAGGATGTGGCTTTATTGAGGAGGACGGTGGGCAAGGATTTCGGAGTAAAAGCTTCTGGCTTAATCAGAGATTATCAAAAAGCTCTACAGCTGATCCAGGCTGGTGCAAACAGGATAGGCACCT
>DATKKH010000020.1:0-3152 GCA_035543035.1 Terriglobales bacterium
CAAAATAGAGATAGAAAATGAAGGAGAAGAGGAGCAGAAATAAAATCCGCCGTAGAATTTTCTTACGAGGAAAAGACCGATTCTTGATCCGGGTAAAGAAATTATCCTCTCTAAGATTCTTTTTCTTCCCTTTGTTTAGCATGCCGACCTCGCTTTCCCCAGGCCATAGAAGATGTTCTTTCCGGCATAAGTTGCTCTCTTGCCAAGTCTTTCCTCGATCCGCAGCAGCTGGTTATATTTGCAGATTCTATCTGTTCTCGAAGCTGAGCCTGATTTTATCTGTCCAGCAGAGACTGCAACTGCGACATCCGCGATGGTTGTATCCTCGGTCTCGCCTGAACGGTGAGAGATGACTACATTAAACTTAGCTTTCTTTGCCAGTTCGATAGTGTCGAGAGTTTCTGTGAGTGTGCCAATCTGGTTTAGCTTAATTAGAATAGCATTAGCTGCTTTTCTTTCTATCCCTACTCTCAGCCTTTTAGGGTTTGTGACGAAGATATCATCCCCCACGATCTGGATTCTATTACCCAATTCTTCTGTGAATTTTATCCATCCTTCCCAGTCATCTTCTGCCAGACCGTCCTCGATGGAGATGATCGGATATTTATCCAAGAGATCTTCATAGTAGTGAATCAGCTGTGAGCTGGTAAACCTACGACCTTCGGCTTTGAAGATATAGAGTTTCTCGTCAGCATTATAAAAAGCAGAAGCCGCAGGATCTATCCCTAAGTAGACATCCTCTCCAGGTCTGTATTCCGCCCTCTGGATAGCCTCAAGGATTACCTGAAAACCTTCCTCATTCGAATTCAGGCTTGGAGCAAAACCGCCTTCATCTCCCACACCGGTATTGAGCTTTTTTTCCTTTAAGACTTTTTTCAGATTATGGAATATCTCCACTCCCATTCTGAGAGACTCCTTGAACGAGGCTCCGCCTGCCGGCAAAATCATAAACTCCTGAATGTCGAGATTATTATCCGCATGCTGGCCACCGTTTAAGATATTCATCTGAGGAACCGGAAGCAGTTTTGCCTTTTTCCCACCGATATATTCGTATAAAGGAATCTTCTTTGCTTTAGCACAGGCTTTCGCAACTGCTAAGGAGACGCCAAGAATAGCATTCGCACCCAAGTTCTTCTTATTCTCGGTCCCGTCTAAATCCACCAAGAACTTGTCAACCTTCCGTTGATCAAAAAGATTCAGCTTTGAGCGGATTAGTTTCGGAGCGATTTTTTTATTGACATTCTCGACTGCCTGCCTGACCCCTTTGCCCAAATATCTGGTTTTATCCCCATCTCTTAACTCTAAAGCCTCATGCACACCAGTCGAAGCACCAGATGGCACAATGGCTCTTCCCATTGCCCCGCTTCGCAGCTCAACCTCCACCTCCACTGTAGGATTCCCCCTGGAATCCAGGACTTCTCTTCCAAAACATCTTTTTATCCCAGCCATAATTGACTCCTCTTTTTCGAATAAGCTTTTTACTTGTCCCTAAATCTAAAAATTAAAAAAGGTTTGGCAATAGAAAAAATAAGGAGAGTGGGAATTTTTTGATATTGCCCTTCCTAAGAGAGGGTAGAAAATTGTGAAAAAAATTAGCCCCACAGCGATCAGCTACAAGGCTGTGGCCCGTGTTTGAAAAGGTAAGCCACTAAATAGACAATATCCGAGATTGTAACCTTTCCATCGCAGTTAGCATCCCCAGACATAAGCGGATTTGGAGCAGGACCATGCTTGAAAAGATAGCTCACCAGGTAAACGATGTCTGCGACAACCACCTGCCTATCGTAATTAACATCCCCACGCAGAAACTGAACATACTTTATTGTGAGGTAGTCGAAGTTGTAAGGCGAAACGCTGTTCTGAGCACTTTTACCAGTCACATAGATATTGCCGGAAAAATCTACTGTAATATCAGAAGGTTGGTCCCAGTAGTTTGCGGGCCCATTGTATCTTTGGACCCACAGTTGATTTCCATTGGAATCATATTTTATGGTAGCATAATCATCATTTGGCCAGTTGCCACTGTATCCAGTTACATAGATATTCCTGAAACAATCCATAGCCATTGCATTAGCGCCATCATTCACGTCTCCAGGTCCATTGTATTTTCTGACCCAGCCAGTATCTCCATTAGGATAATACTTTATAGTCGCAAAATCGCCAGAAATACCCCCAGCCAGATAAATATTTCCTAAATCATCCATACGCATGTCTGAACCAACCCACAAGCCTACCCATAGCTGCTTGCCGTCAGCATCATATTTTATTGTCCCAGTTGACCCAGTTACATAAACATTGTGAGAACCATCTACAGCTATGACGGAAGACCGATCATTCAAATAGTCTGGAGAATTATAAGTATTTCTCCACAGTTGTTTTCCTTGGGGATTGTACTTTATGGTAGTATAACAAGTGTAGGGATAATTGCCGACAGTTCCTGTCACATAGACATTGCCGGAATCATCTACGGCCAAGTCAGTTGGATCGGCCGTCTTTACTTCATAGGGGGTATATCTACTCACCCAGAGCATATTTCCATTGGAATCGTATTTTAACGTTGCGTAATTCATTCGAAACCAGGCGCCACTTACTTCAGAACTTGTTCCACTTACATAAACATTACCTGAGGCATCTACGGTAATGCAGGTAGCCACATCAACTCCATTTAATCCAGGAGGAGTATTGTGATACCTTCTTACCCAAGCAGTGTCTCCGTTTGGATAATACTTTATAGTAGAGTAATCATATGTCCCACTGTCGGTACAAACTCCCGTTACAAAAGTGTTGCCCGAGTTATCTATCGCAATGTCTATACCGCCCCAACTCCCTGTCCATAATAGATTTCCTGCAGAGTCATACTTAATTGTCCCCTTGTTTCCAGTTACTAAAATATTACCAATCCCATCCACTGCCAAAGCAGAAGCCTCATCATCCCCATTTTCTACTCCATTGTATCTTCTCACCCAAGCAGTATCTACAGATTGACCAAAAACGGGTAGGCTCACACAAAAAAAGATCATGAGAATGATCAGCTTTTTTAACATCTTTTCACCTTAAGAGGGCAAGGATTTTCTTGATTATATTATAAAATTAGTCCAATAATAAATTAACTTAAAACCCCAAAAAGTCAAGGCAATTCAATCCAAAGCGGA
>DATKKH010000021.1:0-4380 GCA_035543035.1 Terriglobales bacterium
GGGAGGGATTTTTTATTTAGCCTGTGGAGCGATTTTCCAGATTGACCTCTTACCTAACTGGCTGCAATATGTCTCCAAAGCCTTACCCCTGACCTACTGGCTGGAGCTTTTGAGAAGGTCGATATTGGGTAAAAGCTTGAGTCAGACTTTAGCGAAGTATTCGGATCTACAGCTTCTTCTGATAATGCTATTGACAACTGTTATCTTAGCCCTGTTCTCCGATTATATTTACAAATTAATCGAGCATGTTGCCCGGAAAAAGGGGAAGATTGATCAGGTGATAAACTATTAGATGCTGATTCGTGGAGGCAGGGGTTCAAAATTTTGAACCCCTGCCTCCAGTCTATGAGAGGTGTAGTTATATACACTTTTCAGTCAACTTTCTACATCACAGGCATAACCTCATAATTTATAAAGCGCAAAAGACTACAACCCATAAAAACTCATTACTCCTATTGCGTATTTTTGATACGTAAAGCATTCGTTATCAACTCGTATTGACATGCTTGCGGTTTGTTTTATTATGTAACTGTTTTGCCACTCGAGTTTGTTAGCCTAAAGAGGTCTGAGCTAAGAAGGGTAATAATTAACTGACCCATAGTATAACATATCTTCAACAGATAGAGGTAAAAGATGGACAAAAAAGCAGAGCTGAGGAGTTTCGGAAAACCGGACGAGGTTCGGGAATTTCCGAAGGGACGCCTTGAACTGATCAAGATCAGTGGTGCGACTATCGGCAGAGCTGTCTTTCAGCCTGGTTGGCGATGGTCAACGTCGGTCCAACCCATTGCCAAGACCAAGAGCTGCGAAGCCCCACACTTTCAGTACCACGTGTCAGGAGTGCTGAGAGTTCGCATGGATGATGGGAGTGAGTTTGATTGTCGGCCGGGTGACGTATCCCTCTTGCCCTCTGGGCACGACGGTTGGGTAGTGGGGAACGAGCCAGTAGTCATCGTGGACTTTCAGGGGATGGCCGATTACGCGAAATCTAAGTAGCTGAAGTCCATAACACCTGCCATTATCCTTTTCGGTTGTTCGCTTTACTCCTGGGGAGGGTGCGTTCCTACTGGATTTAAGCAGCGAACTGGGGATTTTGAACCAAAAAAGTTCTAAAGTCGTCCCGGACTCCCTACTTTTGTTGGTGAAACAGGCATCTTGCCTGTTCCCAAAGCAGATATATAATAAACCCACCTTGGTGGCAAGGTGGGTTTACTAATTAGTCTAGAGCCGTAACGTCCGACAGAAACGTCGGACGCTACGAAAATCTATTTTGTAGTCCCTTTATTCAACTCATCCAGAATCTTGGCGGTCAGGTCCATATCCTCTTTGGCATAGAGGACATTTCCTCCGGAAGAATCCAGTATCAAAGCATAACCGTCTCTGATTGCCACTAACTGAATCACCGCATTAATTTTGTCAATCAACGGTTTGGAGAGTTCTTTCTCCCTTCTTGCCATTTCTCCATCAGGTCCCAATACCCTGTTGGCAAACTCCTGATATGCTTTTTGCTTGGCTAAAATCTGCTGTTGTTTTTCCTGTCTCTTGGCCTCAGTCAGAAGAGCTCCCTGTTTATCCAATTCATCCTGCAGGGCAAGGATTTCCCTCTGCATGGTGCTATCCTGGGTTCGCCACTGGGTTAACTGCCGGCTGAACTTGTCCTGAGCATCAGCAAACTCTTTATATTCGGACTTAAGTTTTTCCACGTCCACGTAGCCTATTTTCGGCTGCTGAGCCTGAACTGCACGCGTAGCCAGAGTCATTCCCAAGATCAAAAGAGCCACCAGATAAAACAATTTTTTAAACATCTAAATCCTCCTTTGTGCTCTGCTAATATATATTGTCCAGATTTAATTTACAAGAAAAGTTTTTTAAAAGTATCCTTGGCATCCTTTCCCACCAGGGTAATTATGGTATCGTTTTCCTTAAGGATGGTATCTCCCTTGGGTATGATTATCTGGTTTTCCCTTAAGGCTGCAATTATTATACAATTCTGAGGCAAGGTTAGTTTGGAGATTTTCTTGTCGATGATAGGAGAATCAGATGAAAGCTGGGTCTGGAAGATCTCCACCTCTCCGCCTCTTAAGGCTAAAAGGGGTATGAACATGCCGGCATCTATCTTCTCCTCGATTAAAGATCCGATTATACGGGTAGAGGAGACAGTCGCATCTACTCCCAGGCTCTGGAAAATCTCCTCGTTTTTAGGGTCATTTACCCGGGCAATGGTTTTAGGTATAAGATATAAGACTTTAGCCATCTGGCAGATGACCAGGTTATCCTGGTCCATACCGGTGACAGCCACCAGCACATCTGCCCGGTTAACTCCCATGTCCATCAAGGTATCTAGCTCTGCGCCGTCTCCTAAAATTACCGATTCGCCAAATTCCTCCGAAAGCTTGCTGTACCTGGCCGGGTCTTTTTCTACCAGCAAAACCTCGTGCTTCTCTGCCATAAGCAGCCGGGCAAGGCTATGGCCTACCTGGCCGCCACCGACTATAATCACGTACATTTTTATTTCTCCTCTATCTGGATTTCAATTAAGCTCTTTCGGACAAAAACTTTTCGATCTTCTCTGCGGTATCAATAGTCGGACAAATTATATTCAAACCCAGCTCCTTAAAAGCTTCAGCCCTTTTCGGGTCATAAACCCTTAAGAAAATCTTGGGGGTTTTGAATTTTTCTCGCACCAGCTGGGCAGCCATAAGGTTGGTGTTGTCATCGTTCGTCACCGCGATAAAAACGTTTGCCTTTTCTATTTCAGCTTTTTTCAAAGCCCCTTCATCGATTCCAATCCCTAACAAAGCTTTTCCAGAAAAGTCTCTGCCCAGTCTCTTAAGAGAGCCAGGGTCCTGGTCTATGACTGAGACCTCATTTCCTCCGGATAAAAGCTGGGTGGCAAGCAAAGCGCCAACCCGGCTGCATCCCAAAATAACGATTTTCATATTTTTCTCCTCAGAAATTTCTAAATGCCTTCAGGAAGCTTATCCAAGATAACCTCACAGGGTGCTTTTCTTATCAAAGTATCAGTGGTCCTTCCCCAGAGTGACTGGGTGCCCCGGACGTTAGTTCGCATTCCCAGAACAATCACGTCAACCTGTTTTTCCTTAGCTGCCCGGATAATCCCCTCGCCTGCCTCCCTGGCCCTTTCTATCAAAAGGGCTGGCGGAAGGTGGTGAAGCTCCACGATTTCCTTTGCCCGGTTCAAAGCCTGATCAGCTTTCTCCTCGGATTCAGGCATAGAAGCTTCCAGAGGCAGAGTGCGGGGGACTTCTATCACATAAGTCAAAACGATTTCAGCCTGGTGTTCTACCCCCAACCTGCAGGCTAACTCTATTCCCCTTTCAGAATAAGGCATGCCTGAGGTCGGAACCAGGATCCTTTTCAAGGCCTCGACTGACCTGCGAGCTTTGGCCACCTCCGGTTTTATCTGGGGCGGGGGATGAAGCATCCACCATAAAATTCCGCCCATGGAACAGAAGAAAACTATGGCGATAATTATCCCTAAAGGTGAAACCTGAATCTGTGGCATTTTTTTCTTCTTTTTAAATACCTGTAAACAAAATTCAAGCGATAAATTCCCAAAAAAAGAAAACCTGCTCCCACTAAGATGGGAAGCACGAAAACCCTTGAGGAAAAGGCTCTCAAAAGAATTATAGCTCCCAGTATGGTCATCAGAAAGCTGGTCACGAACTGGAAGTAGTCCCTGCCGCTTAGCTTCTTAATCGGGTTATACGAAACGCTATTCATTTTATATCCAGTTTCTTTTTGTCCCTGTCAGCCAAGGCGATCTTATACTTCTCCAACAAATCGAATTCCTCTGATGAGGTCAAAATCTCGATCTGCTCTTTTTCCCAGTGGTGATCTATGCTCTTGAAAACAGGAAGTCTTTGCGACTTTCTGTACAAGACGTAATAGATAAAACATAAAATTACCCAGGCAGGTCCGGCGATCCTGCCGATGGTATGGGTCAGCACCACTTCAAACAGGATGGTTGAGACGCCCAGCATCCCCATTACTCCCAGAACTGGAAAGTCTACTTTTCTTCCCTTATATTTCACTTTCAGATTCACCGGCATCTTATAGGGTCTGGGAGTGTAAGGGTCTGAGAAACGGAGTTTTATCAGGGCGATGAAAACCAGAGTATATCCCAGGGTAGCTCCGAAAGCATACATATTCCCCAGAGTATCCATAGCCATCGGAGTAAGGAAAGCCAGGATAGTCTCGACCACCGCTACCAGAGAGAAAATCACTATGGTCCTTACCGGCGTATGAAATTTCGGATGAACTGAATCAAACCAGCGGCTGATGATTTTGAACTGGCTCAGTGAATAAGTCAATCGCGAAGCGCCCATAACCCCGGTATTGGACGATATGAAAAGGATT
>DATKKH010000022.1:0-4971 GCA_035543035.1 Terriglobales bacterium
TATCCCCACAAAATGCAGCTTTTTTACTTTTTTGAATTGCATCATCATATTTCTATCCACCAGTCATTGAGAGGGGGTCATCTGATCGTCGAAGCAATCAGCTCAAAGTGAATGGATTGCTTCGTCTAGCCTTCAGCGGACTCGCAATGACGCATATAATTTCTTTTTATCTTCCTTTTTCTATCTTCCTTCTTCCTTTCTTAGTATTTCCTCCATCTCATCCACAATTTGAGAAGTTGCCTTAGGCTTTGCTAAGTTTTTCGCATTCTCCGACATCTCTTTCAATCTATTTTCATCCTTCAAAAGTTCTAAAATCAGAACAGCTAAATTCTTCCCTTTAAGCTCCTTTTCCAAAATCACCTCAGCCGCACCTTTTTCTTTTAAGGACATAGCATTATATCTCTGATGGTCCGCAGTGGCAAAGGGATAAGGTATTAGGATAGAAGGCTTGCCGCAGGCAGTTACCTCGGCCAAAGTTAAAGCACCTGCCCTGCATACCATCAGGTCAGAGACAGCATAAGCCGAACTCATATCATCTATAAACGGGAGTATTGTCGCAGTCAGGTTGAGAGCTTTGACAAATTTCCTAATCTCATCGAAATCCTTACTCCCTGTCTGCCATAGAAGTTGAATATCCTTAGCTTGCTCCAGATGACTGATACTGTCTTTTACCGCTTGATTTATCCTTCTTGAACCCTGGCTTCCACCGAAGATAAACACGGTTTTCTTGTCTGGCTTCAAATCGAACTTTCTCAACCCCTCTTCTCTTTTCCCTGAGACAATATCTTTTCTGATCGGATTGCCCAATATCCTCAATTTCTTTTTCATGAGGAAATAGCTGGTCGAGTTATGATAAGAAAGACAAACTCGATTGGCAAAGAGAGCAAGAATCCTGGTGGAAATACCAGGAAAGGAATTCTGTTCCTGAATAAGCGTCTTCTTACCCATTAGACTCGCTATTAGAACCAGAGGCAAACTGACATAGCCTCCGGTCCCGACGACTATGTTCGGCTGGTAATTCTTCAAGATCGTTCTTGACTCCAATAAACTTTTCAGGAGGTAAAAGGGTAAAAGGAGAAGTTCTAATCTCACTCTGCGGGAAAACCCTTTAGCAGAGATGAATTCCAATCTAAAATTATTTTTGGGAACCAGTTCCTTTTCCAATCCCTTTTTAGTGCCGATGAACACTATCTCCGAATCCGGAAACCTGGATTCGAACTCGCTGGCAATGGCAATCGCCGGGTAGATGTGCCCTCCGGTTCCTCCTCCTGCAAAAATCACCTTTAGCATAACCTCCTGTGAATCTTGAAGTCTCTCTGCCTGGAGACGTTAAGGATTATCCCCACACCTGCTAAATTGAAAAAGAGAGAAGTCCCTCCATAACTCAGAAAAGGCATTGGTATTCCCGTGGTAGGGAGTAATCCTAAAACTACACTTGAATTTATTATAAAATTTATGAAAATGGTAAAGGTTAGCCCAATAGCAAGATAATAGCCCAACAGGTCCGGAGCCCTCTGGGCGATCTGAATGCCTCTCCAGGCTAAAAGGAAAAAAAGGATTAAAATTCCAGCCACCCAGAAAAAACCTCCCTCCTCCCCGATCGTCGCTAAGATGAAATCAGTGTGAGGCTCTGGCAGGAAAAAAAGTTTCTGCCTGCCCTGACCCAACCCGACACCGGTCAGCCCGCCATTGCCCATAGACAAAACCGATTGTTTAAGCTGATAACTACCCTGCAAAGGGTCATTCAGGGCTTTGAAATAATCTACTATCCTGTCTTTTTCATAACCTCTTACGAAAACGAACAAAAGTCCTGCGACGATGACCGGAACCGCAATGAACAGGAGATATCTGAATTTGGCCCCTGCCAGATACAGAAGCACTGCGGAACTTAGAACCAGGGTAAAGAATCCTCCCAGGTGAGGCTCTTTCAGAAATAGCAGACCCGAAACTCCCAGGACCACCATATAGGGCAACAACAGATGTTTGAACTGTTTGATTTTCTCTCCTTTTTTCACCAAGGTAAACGACATAAAAAGGATAAACGAGTATCTGAAAAATTCACTCGGTTGAAATCCTATAGGCCCAAGCCGAACCCATCTTTTGACCCCTTTGGTTGGGTCTAAAAACAACACCAGGACCAGAAATATTGCCGATAGAAAAAGACAAACATAAGATATCTTTTTAAGGCGATGGTAATCTGTCTTCATTAGCAGGAATAAACCTCCAGCAGAGATAAAAAGCCAGGAGAGCTGTCTTATCAAAAAGAAGGAGGAATCCTTCTTCATTTTGAAATCAGCCAGGATGGCTGAGGCAGAATAAATCATTATCATTCCCAGGAAAACTAGGATCAGAACAATAGCAATCAGCATAAAGTCAGGCTTGGACCGGTCAGTCATCTCTTCTCCCCTTTTAGATTCAGAACTGCTTCCTTGAAAACCCTGCCACGATGCTCGTAATCCTTGAACATGTCAAAGCTGGCACAGGCGGGTGATAGCAATACGCAATCGCCCTTATCCGACTTTTTGAATCCTAACTCCACTGCTTCTTGCATCGTGTCGACTATATAGGTAGGCACCAGATCCCCTAATGCATTTTTGATTTTGTCCTTTGCCTGGCCCAAAAGGATTAGTCCTTTCACTCTGGACTTGACTAACTCCCTTAATTTGGAAAAATCCCCTCCTTTATCCTTACCTCCTGCTATCAGGAAGATTGGCTCTTTTATGCTCTGTAGGGCATAGAAGACCGAATCCACGTTAGTGGCTTTGGAATCATTGACGAATCTTATCTGGTCGATTATAGCCACTTCTTCTAACCTGTGTTCGACCCCTTTGAAGCTTCTCAGAGCTTTTTCCATTGACTCTTTCTTCACTCCTAAGACCGAGCAGATGGCACAGGCAGCACAGGCATTTGACAGATTATGTGGTCCTTTGATTCCTATCTCTTCTGCCGGGATTATCTCTTCTGCTTTACCATTCAGCTGAAACACCAAGTTTCCGTTCTTAACATAAGAGCCGACTTTTAATTCGCTCTTGGTACTGAAAAAAAGACTTTTTGCCCTGGACAAAGGTGCCAGTTTTGAGGTAATTGGATCATCCCAGTTAAGAACCACAAAATCATCCTCGGTCTGGTTCTCGAAAATTCTTAACTTGGCATCGGTATAGCTTTTCATATCCGGGTAGCGGTCAAGATGGTCAGGAGTAACGTTTAAAATGACCGAAACCTTCGGCTCGAACTCCTCGATTTTCTCTAACTGGAAGCTGGAGATCTCCAGAACTATTATGCCTTTATTGGAAACCTGCTGGACTACATTTGAAAAGGGAACTCCAATGTTCCCGGCTACCCGAACTTCCCGCCCGTCTTCTTTCAGGATTTCACCTACCAGTGTAGTAGTAGTGGTCTTGCCATTTGAACCGGTTATTCCCACTATTGAAGCGTCAGATAGCCAGTAAGCCACTTCTATCTCCGAGAAGATAGGAATTCCCTTTTCTTGAGCTTGAATTAAGATCGGAAGATCAGATGGAATTCCAGGGCTAATCACCAGATAGTCCTTATACTCCAGTGCCTTTCCAGTATGACCACCTGTTTCAAAATCTATACCTGAGTTTTTCAATTCCGAGATCTCAGAAGACAAACTCTCTTCATTTTTCTTTTCCGTCAAGAAGACCGATGCACCCAGGTTTTTCAAAACCTTAGCCAGAGCCATACCGGACCGGGCCATTCCGAAAACGGAGATTTTTTTCCCTCTAATCCGATCCACTCTCACGCATACCTCATCCGAACAAAGCGCTCTCAATTTTTCCCCTCAAATCCTTTAATCCTCGAATCCTTCTTATTCTTTGTTTCGTAGTGTGACTCTTTAAAGTCGTTTTAGCCGTAGGGCAAACCTTTAGGCCTGCCTTTCTATATCGCAAGGCTGAAGTCCTGCCCTACGCTCTTTTTGGAGTGCAAGAGCTTGCTCTTGCCTTCTTAAAGCACCAGCCTCAAGGTCAAAATCGACAAGCTGATGCACTCCGTCTTCCCTGGACCCCTTGACTCCTCGAATCCTCGAACCCTTTCTTATCTTATTTTCAAAGTGCTCAAGGTCAAAAGCGCAAATATCGCTCCTGCTATCCAGAATCTAACCACTACTTTCGGCTCCTGCCAGCCTAAAAGCTCAAAATGATGATGCAAGGGAGCCATCTTGAAAATTCTTCTCCCTTTGCTGAACTTGAAATAGACTACCTGCAGCATAACCGAAAGCGCCTCAGCTACGAAAACACCTCCGACTATCACCAGCAGCAGCTCCTTCTTGACCAGAACTGCCAGAAGTCCCAGAGAGCCACCCAAAGCCAAAGCTCCAGTATCTCCCATAAAAACTTCAGCCGGGTATGAGTTAAACCAGAGAAATCCTAAAGCAGCACCTATCACTGTCCCGCAGAAGATGGTCAATTCTCCAGCCCCTTCCAAATAAGTGATACCTAAATATCTGGAAAAATCAGATCTTCCTGTAACGTAAGCTATGCCCGCAAAGGCAATAGCGCATAGCCCTGCCAAACCTATGGCTAATCCGTCCAATCCGTCAGTCAAATTCACTGCATTAGAGGAGCCGGTTAATACGAGCATAACAAAGGGTATGTATAGAACCCCGAATTCCAGAAAGTAGCTTTTCAAAAACGGTATCTCCGTAGCAGTGTCAAAATTGCGCGAGGGCGGAAAAAAGTAAAGTAGAGCTCCTATCAAAAGGCCCAGACTCAGTTGTCCAATCAATTTTTTCCTGCCCACCAGTCCTTTGCGCTGGTGTTTTATGGCTTTGAGATAATCATCCATAAGTCCGATCAACCCAGTCCAGATGGTGGTCAGAAGTATCAATTGTATATAACGATTTGTAAGGTCAGCCCAAAGGGCAGTGGGCAGCAAAACTGAAAAAAGGATTATCAGTCCGCCCATAGTTGGCGTCCCCTCCTTCGTCAGATGGGTTGCTGGCCCCTCTGC
>DATKKH010000023.1:0-5436 GCA_035543035.1 Terriglobales bacterium
CTCAAGGAAAATGAGGAATACAAGATTCTATTTTTTGAAGGGAAACCAGTGAGCCTGGATATTCCGACATCGGTCCTTTTGAAGGTTACCTCGACTGAGCCAGCCATAAAGGGGGATTCGGTTACCAACATCACCAAGGATGCGACTTTAGAGACCGGTCTGGTGGTCAAGGTTCCTCTGTTTATCAAAGAAGGGGATACGGTAAAGGTCGATACCCGCACCGGGGAATATTTAGAACGAGCTTAATCATTACTCATCATAAATAAATGGAAAACAAAAAACCTGGCTCCGGGGACAAGGGAGTCCATAAAGGCGGTTCATTCCGTCCGGACAAAAACAGGCCAAGACATTTTCATCCTCCGCGGCCTCCTTTCCGTCGCAAGGAATCCGTAGTTCACGGCACTCAAGAAAGCTTGAAAATGGAGAAACCTGCCAAAGCGGAAGCCGAGGTCAAACTAGCCCCAAAGCCAACCGGCTGGATCGGGACGGATGAGTCCGGAAAAGGGGATTACTTCGGACCTCTGGTGGTTGCGGGAGTCTATCTGGAAGATAATCTCCTGCCTCAGCTAAGGCAGTTGAACGTGCGAGACAGCAAGAAGATTTCTGACAGTGTGATAAAAGACCTCGACTTTAGACTCCGAAGTATCTGTCGTTACTCAGTCGTCGTCATAGGTCCGGAGAAATACAACCTATTGTATTCGAGAATGAAGAACCTGAACCGGATTCTTGCCTGGGGACATGCGCGAGTCATTGAAAATATACTTTTGCAGGTGGATGCTGCCAGGGCTTTGTCTGACCAGTTCGGGGATGAGATGTATATCAAAAATGCGCTAATGAAACTGGGTAAGAAAATCAGATTAGAGCAAAGGCCTGGAGCAGAATCAGATCTGGCAGTAGCGGCTGCCTCGATTTTAGCCCGGGCTGAGTTTTTGAACCGGATGGATGCACTTTCCCGCGAATGCGGAATTATATTACCAAAGGGGGCATCCCCTCAGGCCGAAGAAGTGGCAAGGAAATTGGTCGAGAAATTAGGGAAAGAGAATTTAGAGAAATATGTGAAAATGCACTTCAGAAACACCGCAAAAGTCTTATCACTCCCACCCCAAAAAGAAGAACCAGCTACACAAAGTTAAATATCCTTTCCCCTCCCCTTAAGGGGAGGGGAAAAAGTAATTCATGAATTACACTTCATTTATCCAAAAATCTATTTCACTCCCACCGGTGACCATTTGATGATCTTCAAGCCATCTTTGGATGTAGACATAAGATAAACATTACCATGCTCATCTAAATACAGCGACCTGGTGGACAAGATGTAATCTTCTTTTTGAATAGTGAATTCTGCCATTAAATCACCAGCAGGACTGTATTTTCTAATGATATTTCCAGAGGCAGTGTAAACATTCATCTGATTGTCTACACCAGTGAACCCAGCCTGCCCAAAATTCATGCGATAAGCGTTGAATTTCTTGACGGTTCCAGAGGAGTCACCCACCAGTTCCAATTGTCCGGTTTTGGTCTGGAAGACTGCTCCTTGGTTTAAAACAACATTATTTGAACCTACAAATCCTTCTTTCAAAGTAGCTTTCTGTTGTTCAGGCGAAAAAACCATATCAGTTGTCCCTACCTCAAAAATCATAGGTGTTTTGAGTGAGTCGCTCCGGTAAGAGAGAAAAATCCCGCCTGATTTATTGCAATAAATGCTTACGCCACCTATTACTCGCATGCCTAAATCATCCCATGAAATAGGATATACTATCAAAAGATTACCCTTCTCATCAAATTTACTGACTGTTTTGGGAACTATTCCACTATCATACAAATATATATTTCCAGATTGATCAACACATATCTCTTCCCCATTTTTCGATAAAGGGATAATAGAAATCACTTGTCCATTATTGTTGAATCTTTGAATGCGACCGTTCTGAGCATCATAAATGTAAATATCTCCATTCACAGCAACTGTTAGAGTCTGAGGGCCAACTATCGGTCCCCCTTCTCCATGTTCTAACGGGTCATAGATTCCGAACTGTCCAGGTTCTTTTCCCCAAGGGGCATCAATAATTGACTCTGACCTATAAGTCTCTTGCTGAACATTGTTAGCTTTATTCTTTATAACGAATAATACAACTAAGAGGACCAAAGATATTACTAATAAAATTAATTTCCTCATTGAACACCTCCATTTGTTTTGAAATATAATAAATAAGTTCATTTTAGCAAAGTCCTCACTAGGCACAGGCATCAGGAGAAGGGGGAGGACCTCCTTTAAAAAGATAACTCACCAAGTAAACGACATCGGCAATATTCACTCTGTGGTCATGATTTACATCAGCCTTACACATAGGATTAGGAGGAGGTCCGCCTTTGAATAGATAATTCACCAGGTATACAATATCGGATGTACTTACGGTTCCATCACTATTTGCGTCACCCGGAATGACCGATGTTTCTTCCTGGACTTCCTTGTATTTGTAAGGGTTATATTCATCATTTATAAGTTTTGCGCGCGTCCAGTCTTTGTATAACTTCACTCGTGATTGTCCTCTGTTAAGACCGAGTCCAAAGCTTCTTGCCTCAATCACTTCCATAGTATCTGGATATATCCAGTCCTTAAATATAAAAGTATGTTGCTTCTTTGTCGAGATTAAAGCGTCTCCTCTCTTTAATGAATCATAATTTGCCAATGCGACAGCAAACGAATCAATAAGAGTATAAACGCCAGGTTTAAACCTTTTCCCGCTTGGTCCAACATAAAAAACATCCCATGCTCTGGAGACCAACCCGGAGCAGTCAGTTCCGGTCGCCCAGGAGGGGTTTCCCCCGTCTCCAGGTATACAATCATTTTCCTTATGAGATCCTGCTCGTTTCAAGTTATTTGTCACATAATAGAGGAAACATTCCGGATTACTCAAATCTCCAGGAATGTCCCAGCCACCCCATTTATATGGTTCACCTTGGTATTGCATACCAACAGTATAATCGGAAGTCCATGCAGTGTCAGTGCCAATGTTGCAGCTCCTGGGTACTCCATTAATCGCAGGACAAACCCAGTTTACATTTACAAACTTTAAAGCGTTTGCAATTATATCACCTCTGGTAATAGACCCTCTTCTTAATGCTGAACCTTGCCAGTAGATGTAAATCGGACCGAAGAGATTGTTATTCTCGTTTATCTCATTTGCATTATCATCACAATCAACTAAAAGCCAGGTTGTCCAGGTTTCTGCTGAAGATGGATTTGGCAGAACGAAACTGAAGGTATCAATCTGTCCTGCACCCAGCCGACCTATGGTGGGATGCCAGTCATCCTCAGGGGTTGATATATCCGGTGGGGTAGTAATGTTATAGAATATACCCGTATAGAATACCATTGGCGCAGCTGCTCCTCCAACGTTTTTTATCACTACGTCCACATACACCGACTCATCCTGAGTGGGGTTACAACTGTTACTCACCCAAGCCTCCTCTATGACCAAGTCGGGTAGTGGTGTTATGTCATACCATTTGACTCTTCTGGGTCCAATGTAATTATTGCTCTCGTTAATTTCCTGGATGAATCCGTTGCAATCTGCCAAACCATACATATCCCAGGTATCCGTATCTGCTGAGGAGACCCAATTAAAAGTCACGGTAGCCGAGTCACCTACAAATAAAGCTGGGCATGAACCAATCTGACTTCTAGGAGTGCTGGTATTCGGTGGAGAAAGCAGATCATTGTAAAGTCCAACACTTGCCATTGGCGATTGAGTCGTCCCTTGGTTTTTAAGCACCATGTCTACTGTAATGTATTCTCCTTTAATAGGGTTTGTTTTGCTGGGAGTGATTCGCTGAATCACTAAGTCAGGCAAATCAAGATACCAGATTGTTATGGACCAGAAATCTATGTATCCGATATCCTGCGTTGCATAATCTAGTGCCCACAGTTGCCATATCTGATTCACGCTTTCGCCGTTAAAGTCGGTAATATCTGTTACTGTTTCATGAATATCCGTACCTGAGTAATGACTCCATAGGACTGATTTAGCGCTGTGGTGAACGTCAGTCAACCACACATAAAGGTCGCTTGTGTAGGGATGGATTATGTCATACTGAACATCAATGCTGGACACCTTTGCGATGGCGGGAGCGGTGTTTATGGTTATAGCGCTACAGACTGAATCTTGCCCGTCAGGGATAGTGTAGTCGCTTGAATTTGCCATGTAGGCAGGCGGTCCCGAAAACCAGAGTGTTATACTCCAGGGGTAAATAATACTTCTTCCTGGATCAGAATTATCCCAGACATATAATTTCCAGGTCTGATTTACAGGTTCCCCCCAAAAAATGATTGAGTCCTTCTCAGTTTCAGAAATCGAGTAGCCATAACCTTCAAAATTCCATAACGTAAGCTCCTTAGTTAAGTTTTCATTATCCAAATCCACTCTTATAGTGTGTATCTGACCATCTAAATCATAAATCAAATAAGATGCCTCAACTTCCTTTACTGTAGCACCATAAGGAGCATTATCTATGGTAATAGGGCTATAAGTCCAAGTGGAATAGGGCACGTAATATGCGTAGTCGTTTCTACCATAAGTCGCCCCTTCAGGCTTAAACGCTAAGGAAGTTCCCTCAACTCTGATGCCCTCTTTTATTCCAGTAAAAGATATTCCGTTTTGTTTTAGTTTGCGCATTTGTTCTCTATTTACTTCAATAACACACTCTCCTGTCCCGGCACAATTCAAACCCAAATTATTTATAATGCTTAACTGCTCTTGAGTATTGATCTGAAGTTTCACTTGAAAAATTTGGCTTTGTCTTATACCTTGTTGTTCAGTTTGATGCGACTCTTTTATGGGCCTGAACTGATATCTCTCCTTTGCTAACGTAAGCAGTTGGGTGCTATCTGCCTGGCAAATGCATCTGCCCAAGTTTGAACAATCTAATCCTATCCCCTTCAAAAACATCAAGTCACTCTCAGTCATAACCTTAACTTCAATTCGAGTTTTTTCGCTCGAGAATCTCTGTGAATCCGAGCCTGTAGCTTCTGTAGATGAATAAGACATGAATATTACAGATAAAAAGAAGAAGAAAACCAAGATTGCCCTTAGAGTTCTCATTTTTCCCCTCCTTACAAAGAGCAGTTTCAAGATATGTTTTTAAACTATTTAAATTTAAGTAACCCATTTAATTATCGTTTGTCAAGTGCTTTTTTCCAGTTGACTTGAACCTTTAAATTAACTAATATGTTTTCAATCTTGTCCTGATTACAGGGGAATTGATTTATGAAGATTTCTGGTTTTGGTCAGCAGTATAAGAACATTAAAAGATACCGGCAGATAATTGCGGTTCTGCTTAAGTATGGGTTCCAGGACGTGCTGGATCGTCTGAGAATCTATACTTATCTTGGTCTGGGGAGAAGACTAATCTTCCGTAAGAAAGTCGAGATTGAGA
>DATKKH010000024.1:0-5360 GCA_035543035.1 Terriglobales bacterium
TTGTAGCGTCCTCACTCCTGTGAGGACGTTTATTCGTTGCCATAGAGTGGCAACGCTACAGAGCATCTCACCATAACCTCTCTCTTTTATTAAGATAAGAAAACAAAGCTCTGTCAAACGGGACCGAAGTGTCTAAGAGAACATAATCTATCATACTTTCGCGACATTCCAAAGTGTATCTGTTTAAAAGCGATTTCAGTCTTTCCTGATATTCTTTTCTTATCTGCCAGGGTGAGGTCATGATCTCTTCTTTAGTCTCAAGGTCTGTGAAAACTGCTTCGTCCTCAAAAGCAAAATTCAGCTCCTTTGGGTCTAATATATGAAATACGATAACCTCATGCTTTTTATGTCTGAAATGCTTCAAACCGGAGATTATTTGCTCAGGCTGGTCAAAAAGGTCAGAAAGCAAAATAATCAGACCTCTTCTTTTTATCCTCTCCGCCATCTGGTGCAAGGTCGAGCTTACATTTGTTGGTTCAGAGGGCGAGAGTTTGTCCAGTTCTCTCAAAAGGTTGTGCAGATGGCTCAAAGTCGATTTTGGGGGGATATATTTCTGAATCTTCTGGTCGAATATAACCAGACCGACTGAATCCCTCTGCTTGAGCATAAGATAGGACAAAGCCGCAGATAGATAAGAGCCATATTCTAATTTACTGATTTCGTTGGAGGAGTATCCCATTGATCCAGAGATATCTAAGAGCAGGTAAGCTTTCAGATTGGTCTCTTCCTCGAATTCCTTGACAAAATATCTGTCTGTCTTACCATAAACCTTCCAGTCGATGTTTCTCAAGGGGTCACCGGGCATATACTGCCGGTGCTCGGCAAACTCTACTGAAAAACCATGATAAGGACTTCGATGCAGCCCGGCAATAAACCCCTCCACTACCAAGCGCGCTTTCATCTCCATTCCGGAGAGCTTGGATATGACCTCTGGCTTCAAAAACCTGCGATGATCCTGCATATTTTATATGGAGCGCATTAACCGCGATTATGAATTTTGTAGCGGAAGGCTTCAGCCTTCCATCTACTAAGTCCTTGGAGGTCTGAAGACCTCCGCTTCATCTTTTCACTTCATGGTAGCTCAGGTATCTTGCCTGAGCATGTGGTAGGTCAGTCATTCCTGTCTGACCTCGGTGAACAGACAAGAATGTCTGTTCTACTTTCTACCCTTCTTTTTTTAACTCCTCGATCTCTTTTTCCACCTCTTTAAGCTCTTCTTCCAAGTCCTTTTTGTAATCCTCTAACATCTTGAGATAATCATCCTTCTTTGGGAATCTCCAGGGTCCCCGGAAGCAGAATCCAAAAGGCGGAAACCCGAAATCGAACCCAAAATCCCTGAACCTGAATCCTTTTCTCATAATTTTGTTCCTCTTTGGTGGCTCAGACATCCTGTCTGAGCATTGGAACAGACAAGACGTCTGTTCCACCTTTTGTATTTGCTCTTTGTCAAACTATTCCCCCTCCCTTGATGGGAGGGTCTTAGGGGGAGGGTGACCCCTCTCCCTGACCCTCTCCCACAAGGGGAGAGGAAATGCTCAAAATGAATATCTTATCCCAAACTGGTTAACCGGCTTGTTCACAAAAGTCCCAATCACCCTTTGATAATTGAAGCTGAACCCGGACTTGACATCTTTAACCAAGCCGAACTCGAAATAATGACAGGTTTTACCTATTTCCTGAAGATTTCGGTCAATATCGCCTGTTATCTCCAGGGTGAACCAGGTACCGAGTTTGAAACTGTTAATAAATACTATCTGCAAAGTCTGACCTGCATTTCCCCCGGCATCAAGAGTATTTTGATAAAGGGATATGTTATTGGAAATAGGCTTCAGATCAAAGGTCTTGCCTGAGCCAAAAACCGGCACAGAAATCAGGATAAAAAAAAGAACTGTTAAAATACTTATTCTCACTTCACCCTCCCTTGAAATTTAAAGTAACTGTCTTTTTTGCTACCTGCTTCAAGCTCCAGCTACTTGCTAATCTGAATCCCTGACATCCTCCAACAACTTTTGAATTATCTCAAAAGTCCCAACCCCATCTGCCTCAGCATTAAAGCTGGTAACGATCCGGTGTCTTAAAACCGGCAGGGCAACAGCTTTGACATCCCCTGTAGACGGTGTGTATCTGCCGTCCAACACTGCTCTGGTTTTTGCTCCTAAGACCATATATTGAGAAGCTCTTGGTCCAGCTCCCCAGGAGACCCAGTTTTTGATGTATTCCAGCGGTCTATAATCCTCATTAGAATGCGGACGTGTGAACCTTGCCAGTTTGACCGAGTAGTTTATCACATGATCAGACACCGGCACTTTTCTTACCAGTTTCTGTAACCCGACTATCTCCTCTGCTGCCATAACTTTTTCTAAATCCCAGGAGTAAGCTGAAGTTGTGGTCTTTACGATTAAATTCTCTTCCTCAGTCGAGGGATAGTTTATGTAGATATTGAACATAAACCGATCCAGTTGAGCTTCAGGCAGAGGATAGGTTCCCTCCTGTTCGATAGGGTTCTGGGTAGCCAGGACGAAGAAAGGTTCCGTGAGTTTGTAAGTCTGTCCACCGGCAGTGACCTCGTGCTCCTGCATAGCCTGAAGAAGGGCGGACTGGGTCTTTGGAGGGGTCCGGTTGATTTCATCTGCTAAGATGATATTGGCGAAGACCGGTCCCTGTATAAACTTAAAAGTCCTTTCTCCAGTAGTTATATTCTCCTGAATTATCTCAGTGCCGGTGATATCCGAAGGCATAAGATCCGGGGTGAACTGGATACGGCTGAATTTCAAGTCTAAAACCCGGGAGATGGTGCTGATTAGAAGAGTTTTGGCTAAACCCGGAACTCCGATAAGAAGGCAGTGACCATTGGATAAGAGAGCAATCAGCAATTCATCTATGACCTGATCCTGGCCGATGATTACTTTTCTGATCTCTTTTTTTATCCTGTCTCTTGCTTCCCTGAGTTTCTCTACTGCTAATAGGTCTTCTTTTGAGGATTTTTCTTCAGACATCAAACCTCCGATTCATCTTGTAGCGTCTTCTCTCCTGAGAGGACGTTCTATGCATCGCCACCAGAGTGGCGACGTTGCATCTTTTGCACCTTACAATCTATATTAATACGCAAAAAACCCAGAGTCAACTTGATTTTGAGGCGGAATATCGGAATTACTGTTCCAACTGAATTCAGTCAGGTCTGTTTTACCTCTATTTGAAGGGGGGGTAAGGGTGATGACATCCTACTAATGTGGCTTTGAACATTTCGTTGCGATGTCTTTACTCCTGTGAGGACGCTAATAAAAAGGACAGGCTGGAAGCCTATCCCACCTTCTTATTACTTCATTCCTGAAGATTTTTTTGATTTATCCCTTTACCAAAGTGTCCAAGTCGTAGTTATTGATCTTATTGTAGACCGTTGCCTTACTGACTCCTAAGATTTTTGATACTGTATCCACATTGCCGCCAGCGGCTCTTAATGCTTCAGCATAAACTATCTTCTCTATCTGATCTATGCTTATTTTACCCAGGATTGGACAATTTTCTTTAGGCTTATCTTTGCTACATTCTATTTTTGAAACGGAAGAGTCTCCCTTTAGAAATTCTTCAACTAAATCTTTTAAAGTAATGAGACGGTCAGCTCTCTCGCAAGCTAAAGAGACAGTGTTTTCCAGCTCACGAACATTACCCGCCCAGATTTTTTCCTCCAAGTATTTTCTCGCTTCAGAGGTTATCCCGATGATCTCTTTTCCCATCCCTTCAGATTTTTTCTTTATAAAATAGTCGATCAACAGAGAGAGGTCCTCTTTTCTTTCCTTCAATGAGGGAACTCTTATGGTTATAACCTTCAAGCGGAAATACAGGTCTTCCCGGAAATAGCCTTGCTTGATCAAAGTTTCCAGGTCTTTATTGGTGGCAGAGATAACCCGCACGTCGATATTCAGAGCAAAAGAAGCGCCTAAAGGCTCAATTTTTTTCTCCTCAACCACTTTTAACAGTTTTGACTGAAGTTCAAGCGAGAGATCCCCAATCTCATTCAAGAATATTGTTCCGGTATTTGCTAAAAAGAACTTCCCTTCCCTTTCATCCACCTCAGTTGCCACTCTTTTTTTGATGCCGAAGAGCTCGGATTCCAGAAGATTTTTAGGAATGGCTGGACAGTTGACTGAGATGAAAGGTTTATCCTTCCTCTTTCCAAGACAGTGGATAGCCCTAGCCACCAAATCCTTGCCTGCACCGGTCTCACCTAAAAGCAGGACTGTGGAATCAGAGGAAAGCGCACCCTCGATTTCCTGGAACAGTTTGACCATAAGTTCACTTTTCCCCACCAGACCAAACTTATTATATTTGTCAATTAATTCCTGTCTGGTTTTTTCCTTCCACTCCAATGCTCTTTGCATCTTTAACTTAAGGAACATAAAATCCTTTTGCATCGCATCCCATTCCACATAATCGTAAGCTCCTGAATGTAGAGCCATTGCGGCTGAATCAAAATCCGCAAAGGAGGTTACCATAATCACCGGGATGTTCTTATTTACTTCCCTGATGGCTTTTAAAATCCTCAACCCCTCATTTTGAACATCCTGGACAGGACCCAGGAGATCTTCCGGTTTGATCTTGGTGAAGCTCTTGTCCAGGAGAATCAGATTATAATCCTTAACTCCTAAGTCTGCCTTTAGACTTTTCCCGCTGTAGATGTGATGATATTCATACCCCTCAGCAATAAACTGTTTACAATAACTGGTAATATCCTCCCCATCGTCGATAATCAAGACTTTGATCATATTCAGAACCCCTTGGTTTATCAATAGGATCAAACCGAAAGTCTACACTGGAAATCGGTTTAGCTTTTTGTGAATTCCCCTCCCTGTTTCTGTGGAAAATTCCCTTTGTTCCCATTTTCAAGATAACCTCTTTGCCTTTTCTGTCAAGTATTTTTAATCCTTCCCTTCCTTAAAGGGAGGGTGAGATCATGCTCATTCTCCCTCTCCCTGACCCTCTCCCATAAAGGGAGAGGGAAAAGTTCTCCAAGCCGCCAGGCCCTTCCACGACCTGACGGCTTCACCCTGTAGGAGTTCCCATTCCTCCCTCATCGTTTTTTCCGGTTACGCTTTGTATTATTTCTTTTTTTCAAGGCAGAGTCCACGAAAAATTTCAGAAAAGCATAATCCACCTTAAGCACCTTAGCAATCTTCTTCAAAGTCTCCGAACTGGGCTTGTGCCCGTTTTCTATCCTTTTCAGGTGATTTTCCGATACACCACAAGCCTTTGACAGCCTCTCCAAACTTATTTTCCGGTCTTCTCTTATTCTTTTTATCATCTGATGTGCTACTTTATCCTTAGTGCGGGAATTTTGCTTCCCGCATTAATGAAGAATATCG
>DATKKH010000025.1:0-3225 GCA_035543035.1 Terriglobales bacterium
TGGCTTTATTTAAGCTCAGCATCGGTAGAGAATGCCTGACTGTTTTGAATTCCTCTAAAGGTGGTGCGCCTACTCTCTGGGTAGGCGAATCCGGTGTGACCAGTTCAGGATATTTTTTTTCTATCTCGACTAATTCATTGAACAGCCGGTCATATTCGGCATCCGAGATCTCCGGCGAGTCCAGTACGTAATACCGGTAATTATGGTAGTTTATCTTCTCCCTCAGCTCCTGGACTTTCTTCCTGGTCTTTTCGTCGATTTTAGGCATTGCGGTCCTAGAATAAAATTAGGCGGGCAAGAGTGCCCGCCCTACGAGGAAAGATTATAAAGTAGCGTAGGCAGGGCTCCCAGCCCTGCAAATCATTTTTTTAACGATCCCTAAGCGATTTTTCAGCCTCCTCTTCTTCCTTTGGTCCCGCCCAAAAATTTATCTTTCCTTTTCCGGTCGAAAAGGTGCTTGCCGTGTTTGGTCATATCCCTTCGAAAATCTTTCATCTTTTCCTTGAACTGTGATTCGATCTGGTGTTCGGCTTTTATCCTTTCGTGTTTTTCTTTGCCAGCTCTTTCCTCTTTTTGCTCCGTTTTTTCTTCAGGAAGTTTCTCTTTTTCCCGGGGCTGTTCTTCCATTTTGCTCCTCCGCTTTGAAATTAGTTTTCTAAACATAATTTATTCAAGACCTTAAATAAAGTCAAATAAAAAAAAGATGTTAGTCATTATGGGGATATGGACGGAGTTAAACTGCGCTCCTACTCGGATTATTCTGGAGCACCCAAGTCCAGATTTTTTCTTGATTTTTCACCAAAGCTTAATATCTTATCTGAGTCGAAGCAACTAGGAATTTTCGCTGGCAAGAAAAATTCCTCGTCTTGAACGTAACCTAAAACCATTAAGAGGTGATTTGTGAGCAAGCTATTTTTCCTGACATTCGCTTGTATAAGTTTCTTCTTTTTTGCTTTTATTTCTCAGGTAGATCCCTGCACCAGCATACTGATAACCAAAGGTGCATCGGAGGATGGCTCGGTGATTATAACCTATAGCTGTGATGGGGAATTTCATTCGCATTTGGAATATACCCCTGCGGCTGACCACCAGCCGGGTGACTCCATCGAAATCCGGGACTGGACTGGACGACTGCTGGGCAAGGTCAAACAGGTTCCGCATACCTATACTGTGGTTGGCTTAATGAACGAGCATCAGTTGACAATTGGCGAAACGACTTTTGATGGACGTTTGGAGCTGGAAAATCCGGATGGTCTATTGCATTACTGGGATCTTATGCAGTTTGCTCTTCAAAGGGCAAAAACCGCACGCGAGGCAATAAAGGTGATCACTGATCTGATGGAGGATTATGGATATCGTTCGACTGGAGAATCTTTTTCTATCGCTGATACAAAAGAAGCCTGGATTTTAGAGATGATCGGCCCTGGCAAAGGTGGTAAGGGTGCAGAATGGGTGGCTTTGAGAATACCGGATGGCTACATTGCCTGTCATGCCAACAAAGCCCGAATCGGAGGATTCCCTTTAAAAGACCCTAAGAACTGCTTATACTCCAAAAACGTCATCTCCTTCGCTGTGGAAAAAGGATATTACGATCCGAAATCCGGCAAACCTTTCCGCTTTTGCGATGCCTATTGCCCTGCAGATGCAAAAAATAAAAGGTATGCTGATACACGTGTATGGAGCATATTCAGACGGGCAGCACCATCCAAAAACTTCTCACCTGACTACCATAGAGGAATTGAGGGTGCAGAACCTTACCCATTATGGATCAAACCAGATAAAAAATTATCAGTGAAAGATGTTTTCGCCCTGATGCGTGACCATTATGAAGGAACACCTTATGATATGACCAAAGGTATTGATGCCGGACCTTATGGAAACCCGAACCGGGCGCGGCCCATAACCTGGATGGTCGATAGTGTCGAATACGGCTGGGAACGTTCTATTTCGACTCCACAGACTGCTTTCTCATTTGTTTCCCAGTCACGTTCCTGGCTGCCGGATCATATCGGAGGAGTGCTCTGGTACGGTCTGGACGATACCTACACCTCTTGTTACATTCCTTTTTACTGCGGTATTGATACAGTCCCCAAATCTTTTACAATCGGTAGATTGAATAAATTTTCCTGGGAGGATCCTTGGTGGGTATTCAACTTCGTGGCAAACTATGCCAATTTGAAATATTCCTATATGGTGCCGGAGATCCAGGCAGTGCAGAAAGACATCGAGGGGAACTTCCTGGCGCTTCAGCCGACAGTCGAGAAAACTGGATTAGAGCTTGAAAAGACAAATCAGAAACTTTTGACCAGCTATTTGACTGACTACTCAGTGAAAAATGCCGAGATGGTAGTATCCAGATGGAAAGAATTAGGAGAGCATCTCATAACCAAATACAATGATGGATATGTTCAGGATCAAAACGGAGAGCCAGAGGAAAAAGGTTATCCTGAGAGCTGGCTCAGAGAGGTCTTGAAATCGAAGCCTTACAAATTCAGATTAAAACCTGAACAGGCAGAAATGCCTCAATGGGATTCAAAAAAATAAAATTTATGATTAGTTGATCCCACCTTAATCCTCCCCTCCAAGGCAGGAAAAGAAATTCCCTCTCTTTCTAGGAGAGGGTTAGGGTGAGGTAGTTAAAGTATTACTTTAACTACAAAAGGAGGTAATATGCTCTCAGAAAAAAATCCCTTGCTTGAGAACCAGATAAAATTCTGGAGAGAGAGTCTGATGCCAACTCTAAACAAAGCTTTAGAACTTACTCCGGAGGATAAATTGAACTGGGCACCTGCTGAAAAGATGATTGCACTGGGAAAATTATTTTTACATATCGCCGAATGTTCCGATTGGTGGTATGACGAAGTGATGAAGGGAAATAAAGCAACCGAACTGGCATTTATGGACAAGCCCTGCCTGCCAAAAGAAAAAATTAAATATTATATGAAAATTCACTGGGAAAGGATGGAAAGATTCTTTGCAGATTCCCCAGAAGTGTTGAGCAAAACCTATCCCATAGAGCATGAGGGAAAAACACACCATCTGGATGGATACTGGATATTCACCCATCTTCTGGAACACGATATTCACCATAGAAGCCAGATCCATCAATATTTGCGAATATTAGGAATCACCCCACCGAAGATTTAGAAATAAAGCAGGGGCACAGTCCCGCCAACGACGGTATGCCCCTACCTTTTACTTTTTCACTCTCAAACAAGCAACTAT
>DATKKH010000026.1:0-8620 GCA_035543035.1 Terriglobales bacterium
CTATCTGAGTTTCATCTTCTTTCCTGTAGAGGGTCCCAGGTGTGCTCTGGCATCATTGCACCAGACCCAGATCAAGGGATTTATCTTCGTGCCTTTGGCCCAGTGGGTGGTAAAAGTGGCAGGACTTCATGGCGGATGTATGCCCAGCTCGCACGTAGCAGTTGCTATGGTAGTATTCATCCTCACATACAAATACACTCGTAGGCTGTTTTATTGTCTGGGGCCTCTGATCCTGGGTCTGTTCGTCGGGACAGTCTGGGGAAGGTTTCATTATCTCTCGGATGTGATAGCCGGAATCCTGGTAGGAATCTTCAGCCTTTATCTGGCAGGAATTATAGAAAAAAGTCGGAAAAAGATGGAAGAGTATGCTGTTCAGGAAAAAGATTTTTCGCTTGACTTAGTCCGCTCCGAGTGATATTATAATTTTTTTGGAAAAAGATGATGGAGATAAAACTTTTAAATAAACATCTGGTAAACGGTTTTATGACCGTAATTGAGCCGTTAGCTAAGCTCCTGGTGAGCCTGGACGTCCACCCGCACGTAGTAACATTTGCCGGGCTGCTCTTTGGTCTACTGGCTGGCTTATATTTCATCCAGGGAGCATTTATTTATGCCGGGATAATGATAATCCTGGCAGGAATCTGCGACGTGCTGGATGGCAGGCTCGCACGGGAAACCAATAAGATCAGCAAGTTCGGTGCTTTGTTTGATTCCACTATCGATCGCTATTCCGAGGTTTTTATTTTCCTGGGCCTGGCGGTTTATTTTTTGCGTCAGGGATCATATCTGGTGCTACTCATAATTTTAGCCATTGCCGGTTCTTTTATGGTTTCATATACCCGTGCCCGGGCAGAGGGGTTGGGAATCGAGTGCAAGATCGGGCTGATGCAGAGGCCGGAAAGGATGACTTTTTTAGCAGCAGGCGCAATCTTAGGCTCAATCCCAGGAACCAAGAATTTTTTTTTGGTACTCTTTTTGTGGCTGATAGCTATTTTTGCCAACGTAACCGTGATTCAGAGGATCATTTACATTAAGAAAAAAATGGAGGAAATTTGAAAGAATCTTCAGGAAAGGAGAGAAAAATGAGCAAAGTCAGGGTGGCAATTATCGGAGTGGGGAATTGTGCCTCCTCCTTTGTTCAAGGAGTCGAATATTACAAAAACGCCAGGGAAAGCCAGCTTATCCCCGGGATTATGCACGTCAACTTAGGCGGGTATCAGATCCGGGATATCGAGTTTTCAGCCTGCTTTGACATAGACAAAAACAAAGTAGGAAAGGATTTAAGCGAGGCGATTTATACCTGGCCCAACAATACTTACAAGTTTTGTAAAGTTCCCCATCAAGGCGTTACGGTTCAGCGGGGCATGACCCATGACGGTCTGGGAGAATATCTATCCAAGATAATCGAGAAGGCTCCGGGACCGACTGCAGATATCGTGAAAATCCTAAAGGAAACCAAAACCGATGTGGTGGTTAACTATCTGCCAGTGGGTAGCGAAGAGGCAACCAAATGGTATGTGGAGCAGGTGCTGGAGGCAGGATGCGGGTTCGTCAACTGCATACCGGTCTTCATCGCCCGCGAGAAATATTGGCAAAAGAGGTTTGCAGACCGGCATCTTCCGGTGATAGGGGATGACATAAAATCGCAGGTTGGGGCAACTATCGTCCATCGTGTCCTCACCAGGCTATTCCGTACCAGAGGAGTAAAGTTGGAAAGGACCTACCAGCTGAACGTGGGAGGAAACACCGACTTCCTCAATATGCTGGAAAGGTCAAGACTGGAATCAAAGAAAATTTCCAAGACCGATGCAGTGACTTCACAGTTAGATTATGATTTAGGCAGGGACAACGTGCATATAGGCCCTTCGGATTACGTTGCCTGGCTTCTGGATCGTAAAACCGCCTACATCAGGTTAGAAGGAAAAACCTTCGGAGACGTTCCTCTGAATCTGGAGCTTAAATTAGAAGTTTGGGACTCGCCTAACTCAGCCGGCGTGGTAATCGATGCAGTCAGGTGCTGCAAATTAGCTTTGGATAACGGTCTTTCCGGATCGATGGAGGAACCTTCCTCATATTTCATGAAATCACCTCCCAAACAGGTTACAGATGAGGAGGCAAGAGAACAGACCGAAGAATATGTCAAAAAATATGCCTTGAAGCCGACTGTTGAGAAAAGAAAGACAGCAGAAAAGAAAAGATAATCCTAAATATGTTGTCCGAGATTTAATAATATAAGAGGTGGTAACAAACCACCTCTTTGTTTTGAAAGATAGGGGCGACCCTAAGTGTTCGCATAAATTTCTTGATTGGTGGAACAGACATCCTGTCTGTTCCCTCTGGTCAGGCGGGACGCCTGACCCACTAAAAAACAAAAAATATGAAAGGTAAACTAATCACTTTTGAAGGTATCGATTATTCTGGCAAGACTACTCAGGCGAAAAAACTTTTCAATTATCTGAAAACGAAAGGCTATAAGGTCATACTTTTGAGAGAACCTGGTGGCGAGAAGGTCTCAGAAAAGATCCGGCAGGTGCTCTTATCTTCCAGGAATACCGGGATGAATCCTTTGACCGAGCTTCTGCTTTATGAGGCTGCCAGAGCCCAGCTTGTCTCCAGAATAATCCTGCCTGCTTTGAACCAGCGTAAAATTGTCCTCTGCGATCGGTTTTACGATTCGACTTTGGCTTATCAAGGATATGGCAGGGGTCTGAATATAAAAATAATTGATTATCTCAATCAGGTTTCAGTTTCAGGACTCAAACCGGATTTGACTTTTTTGATCGATATTCCTCTGGATGTTTTTTCAAAACGAATGAGAAAGAACAATAAGAAAAAAGACAGGATCGAAAAAGAGAAGATTGATTTCTACAAAAGAGTAAGAAATGGTTATCTGAAGATAGCTCAAAAAGAGAAAAAGAGGTTTAAGGTGATAGAAGGCTCTGGTGAAATCGAAGTAGTGTGGAGTAAAATCAAAGATACTGTAGATTATTTCCTCAGGGGCGATAAGTCTTAAAACTGATTCTCTATAAGAAAATTTCAATCGGAGTGAATATGCCTGAGATAAAGCTGAAAAGCTCAAGTCTGATTCTCCTGGTGATAATGATCACTGTTCTGGTCCTGGTTATAAACAGTACCTTTAGATTTTTATCCTTTCAGAAATACGGGGAGCTGGATGAGGTAGCTTCACTGATCAGCTCAAATTATGTTGACACGATAGAGAAGGAAAAGCTGATCCGGAACGGGATTACCGGCATGACATCGGATCTGGACCCTTATTCTTATTATCTGGACAAAAAAGAGTTATCCGGGTTGCTGGAGGAAAGTAAAGGCGAATTCCAGGGCCTGGGAATGGAGATTTCTGTCAAGGAAGGATACCCGGTAGTTATATCTCCGATAGAAGACGGTCCTGCCTCTAAAGCAGGAATAAAAACCGGGGACAAGATCGTCAAAATTGGAAACCAACCCACAAAAGGTTTGACTTCTGATCAAGCCCAGCAAAAGCTGAGAGGCCCAAAAGGGAGCAGGGTTAAGTTTGCCATTGTCAGGGAAGGAATCAGCGATACGCTGGAGTTCAATCTGAGAAGAGAAGTGATAGAGATAAAAAGCGTATCCTTTTCCGGGGTGATTGAAGACGGAATCGGTTATGTCAGGTTAACCAGATTTTCCGAAAATGCACCCTCCGAATTAAAAGAGGCTTTAAAAGAGTTAAAAGATAAAAACATAAAAGGGCTGATCCTGGATTTAAGAGGTAATCCAGGAGGGCTTTTGCAGGAAGCTGTAGGCGCAGCAGAGTTATTTTTGAAAAAAGGTGAATCCGTGGTGGAAATAAGAGGAAGAAGAGATTCCGATAATAGGAAATTCCAAACATCTGCCCGGCCTATTTTTGAGAACCTTCCGCTGATCGTGCTGGTCAATTATGGTTCTGCCTCAGCCTCGGAGATTTTGGCTGGTGCCATTCAGGATCAGGACCGCGGTTTGATTTTAGGAGATACCAGTTATGGCAAAGGAGCTGTCCAGACTGTATTCGAATTAAGGGGTAAGACGGCTCTGAAGCTTACCACCGCAAAGTATTTTCTCCCCAGCGGCAGGCTGATTCAAAAAAATAGAGAGAGCGATAAGAATTCATCCGAGGATACTGTGTTCGCAAGGGAACAGCGCGCTATGCCCCAACAGCCGTCCGAAACCAAGGTTTATTACACTAAAAAAGGTAGGAAAGTTTACGGCGGGGGGGGGATTGTGCCGGACATACTCAGCCCGGATCCGGTTTACCCTCCTTTGCTCCAGAAAATTTTTGAGGAGGGATACTTTTTCGATTATGCGGTTCATTACACCGCGACTCATCCGGATATTCCTGAGAATTTTCAAGCGGATGAAAAAGTGCTGAACGATTTCAAGAAATTTATCAGTTCCAAAGATTTAAAGTATACTACCGTTTCTGAGACCCAGCTGGAAAAGCTGAAGCAGGCAATCACCCAGGAAGCAGCCCTTTATTCCGAGAACGGATCAGCAAGCAGGACAAAAGAAGCTCTGGACAGGTTAGCATCTATTCTGGAACAGGAGAAGAAAGCCGAGTTCGAAAAAGAAAAAATCCCTCTGAAATGGCAGATCGAGGAGGCTATCCTCACAACTAAGTTCGGATCCAAAGCCAGATATAAACTCTGGCCAGAATACCAGGAGCAGATCAAAAGGGCAGTCGAGATTTTAAAGAATATGGGAGAGTATGAAAAATTGCTGAGCGCGACCCCAAAGGAATGAATAAAGGCAGAAAAACTCTCTGTTTGCCCCAATATATGAAGATTCTTTGATTATTTTGAACTGTCTTATCCTGATTCTCGAACAGCAGGAAACAAAAATATTCCTATAAACCACTTTTTTTGCTTGACAGCCAAGAAATATCTCTTAAATTCGTATATTAGTTTAATAACAAAAAATTGACTTCTTGGGCGGGGCTTTTTTTATTTATTGGGGGATTTATCTCGTTTCCAAAATTAGGAATTCAAACCCAAAACAAACAGAAGGAGGGAGGTGAAAACATGAAGAAAACTATTCCCATTATCCTGCTTGCATTCTTGGTGCTGTTTTTCTTTTCCATCTCATTTGCCCAGAAGAAGGCTCCTGCTAAGGGGGAAGAACATCATCATCTGCTGACAGTAAG
This sequence comes from Terriglobales bacterium, assembly GCA_035543035.1. Taxonomy (GTDB): domain Bacteria; phylum Zixibacteria; class MSB-5A5; order MSB-5A5; family RBG-16-43-9; genus RBG-16-43-9. The sequence goes on from DATKKH010000026.1 coordinate 5,156, forward strand.
TCTAAGAAATGCCTCAGAGCATGCCAAAGCACTGGCTCACTATGCTACTGTCAACAAAGTGCTCGATAAGAAGATAGCTAACGAGCACGGGGATGCCATCGGCAAATACCTGGATGCAGCAAAGAACCATCTTACCGCAATCGAAGGGCAGATTACCGAGGAACAGAAGAAAACCGCGGGAAAGAATCTGACCGACCTGGACAGTGCCCTGGCCGGTGCCGACATGCACTATACCGAGCTCAAGGCCGAGCTGGCCAAAGAAACCCTGGATCCGGCAATGATCAAGGCACACTCTACCGGCGTCTATAATGAACTGGAAAAAGCAATGACCGCTCATAAAGCCTTGATGACCAAGCATGGTGTGCAGGAAGCCAAAAAGCCATCCGGCTATTAGGAAAATCTAATATAGCGGTCCTGCCTCTGGCGGGCAGGGCCGCTGTGGCTTAAAATCCAACCTTAATAGAATCAGGATGACTTGATAAACGTCATTTTTTTGCTAATAAAATAGAATTTCAGCCGATAAACCTAAATGTAACTTCAATTTTTCCAAGAAATTAGGATTAAAAAAGTATGGATTCTTCCATTTTGTTCCAGAAAAAAGAAGAAAATATCTGGATTCAGGATGGAGTTTTTTATTGTCAGGGATAAACGTAGGCTTTCTTTGAATGTAGGGGCATATCGCTCTTCGATTTCTCTCAGAACAGTGAGCCTGTGCTTCGACAGGGCTCAGCACGATGAGCTTGTCGAATCGTCGAACTGCAATACGTCCCTACAAAAAAAATGGATTCGATAAATTGAATCACTACATTCAATCTTTATAAGAATCTGATTTGTTTAGAAAAATGATTTTCCATCCTGAGGATTTGAAAAGTATTGATTTTGAGATCAAAATTGTTTAATTATCTTTGAAGATAAAACAAAGATAAGGATCAGGGATGAAAACAGTTATAATGGCAGGGGGTTTTGGAACCAGGCTCAGGCCTTTAACCTGTAATCTGCCTAAGCCCATGGTATCGATTGCAAACAAACCGATGATGGAACACATCATAAACCTCCTGAAAAAACATAATCTCAAGGATATCGTAGCCCTGCTTTTTTTCCAGGGTGAGGAGATAAAAAAATACTTCGGAGACGGCTCAAAATTGGGAGTGAAAATTGAATATGTAACTTCCACTGAAGATTATGGCACAGCCGGAAGCGTGAAAAATGCCGAGGGTCAGTTGTACGGAGGGTCTATTTCAGCTGAAAGAGAAAAAGTCCTGATCATCTCCGGTGACGTACTCACCGATATCGATTTAACCAAAGCCATAGATTTCCATACCCAGAATAAAGCCTCAGCCACTCTGGTCTTGTCCCGGCTGGAAAATCCTTTATCCTACGGAGTTGTCATCACGCAGGAAGACGGCCGGATCTCCCGTTTTCTGGAAAAGCCCACCTGGGGTGAGGTGTTCAGCGATACGGTAAATACCGGAATTTACATTCTGGAGCCGGAGGTTCTGGAGAGGATACCTTCCAAGAAAGATTTCGATTTCAGCAAGGATTTATTCCCCCTGATGCTCAAAGAGAATGAAAAACTTTTCGGATTTATTTCTCCAGATTACTGGAGAGATGTGGGTAACCTGGACGAATACTCCAGAGCCCATAAGGATATCCTGGAAGGTAAAGTCAAGATAGATATAGAAGGCAATCTCCTTAAAAGAAAAGAGGCCATGATCTGGGCGGGCAAGAATGTCCAGTTTGGAGAGGATGTGGAATTTGAGGGGGTTGTGGTTCTGGGAAGTAATTCTGCGGTTGGGTCAAAATCCAGGATCTTTAATTCAGTAATCGGGGAAGGGGTACTTTGCGGAGAAGGAGTGAATATAGCCAACTCGGTAGTCTGGAAAGATAGTTTCGTAGGTAACCGAGCCACCCTAACCGAATCAGTGGTCAGCTTCAAAACCATTGTCGGAGAAGAGGCCAGCCTGCTGGAAAACTCCGTAATCAGCGATAACTGTATCATTGGTTCAAGAGCCAAGATAAGCGCCAATGTGAAGGTCTGGCCGGGAAAAGAGGTCGAATCCGGGGCCATACTTTCCACCAGCCTGGTCTGGGGAGAGAAGTGGAACCGGGAGCTGTTCACCGATGCGAAAGTCAGCGGACTGGGAAACTTAGAGCTCACCCCTGAATTTGCAGTGAAGTTAGGTGCGGCTTTTGGAGCTATTCTGGGCAAGGGAGCCATTGTAGTAACAAGCAGAGATGCCGGGAAAACCTCCAGGATGACTAACCGGGCAGTGATCTGCGGTCTTTTGTCCTCGGGGGTAAACGTTCAGGACCTCAGAACCCTGCCCATACCTGTGGTAAGGTACGAGTTGAAATCGGGCAGAGAACAGGGAGGCATTCACGTCAGGTCCTCGCCTTCAGACGAAAAAATCATAGACATCATCTTCTTTGACGGAAGCGGACAGGATCTTCAGACTTCCAAAACCAAAGCAGTCGAAAGATTTTTCTTCAGGGAAGATTTCAGACGGGCTTCGATGGAGGAGGTAGGTCAGCTCGACTTCCCTCAGAGAGTCATCGAGTATTATCGAAACGACTTTCTGAAAGGAATCGATACCGAAGTCATTAATAAGGCTAAGTTTAAAGTGGTCATTGACTATTCCTATGGAGGTGCCTCAGAGATATTCCCTTCCATCCTGGGAGCACTGGGTTGCGAGGTCATCTCATTAAATGCCCATCTGGATCCGAAGAAATTAGTTCGAAAAGAGGAGGAAGAAATTCATGCCCTCCACCAACTCTCCAGCATAGTCAAATCCCTGAAAGCGGATGTCGGATTTCTCCTCGATCCGGGTGCGGAAAAAATCTCCACTGTGGACGAGAAAGGCGAATTTATCTCAGCCGATCTGCTGCTTTTAATAGTTACTTCCTTGTTCTTAAGCTCCAACAAAGCCCAGAGGATCGCAGTCCCGGTAGTAGCATCTATGGGAGTAGAAAAGATTGCCTCGGAATATGGAGTCAAGGTAATCAGGGTCAGGAACGATCATTTAGCCATGATGGATGCCCTGAGCTCGTTAAAGGTTGATTTCGTGGGGGGGACAAAAGGCGGATTCATCTTTCCAGGATTCCAGTTAGGTGCAGATGCGATGTATGACGTGGTCAAGCTCCTGGAGCTTATGGCCAGGACTGACCGAAAATTCGGAAATCTGAGAGAAGATCTGGATAATTATCACTGGATTAAAGAAGAAATACCCTGCGATTGGAGCAAAAAAGGTCAGGTGATGAGGGAGTTGATCCTATATACTGAAAAATTCAAAAGAGAGCTCATCGATGGAGTCAGGATCCTGTATGACGATTCCTGGATTCTCATAGTCCCGGATAACAGAAAAGCGAATTTACATATCTATATAGAGGCTAAGGACAAAAATGTAGCGGATAGACTTTTTAAAGAATACGCGCAGAAGATAGTAGAATGGCAGAAATAAAAAATGA
>DATKKH010000027.1:0-4067 GCA_035543035.1 Terriglobales bacterium
AACAATGCCAATGTTCTGGTCCTGGGAGGGAGACCATTTAGCAAGGAAAATACCAGAAAGATTATCAACGTCTGGCTGAAATCGGTTTTTCAAGGAGGAAGGCACCTGAGGCGCCTGAAGAAAATAACCAGGCTGGAGAAAAAGTATTTAGGAAAAAATGAGCGTTGTTCGTGATTCGCGAAAGAAAAAAATTTATAGTAACCTGAGCTGAGTAACTCAGGTACGTCGCAAATGAATTTCGGAGTGTCATAAATGGAGAAGAGAACTGAGGAATCATCCGAGATAAAAAGCAGATTCCTGGAGTCATGCGAGGAGGCTGTTCCACAGTATAAAATTGGTCCATTCTTGATGGTCATCTTCGGTGGCACCGGTGATTTAAGCCGGAGAAAGCTTCTTCCTGCTCTTTACCACCTGCATCAGGACGAAAAATTCAAAGACGGGTTCACGGTCTTAAGTGTGGGGCAGTCCCAATTCTCAGATGAAGATTACAGAAGTTTTGTCGAGTCGGCTCTGAAGAAGTTCTCCTCAGATAGTTTCGATCAGAAAAGCTGTTCCCGATTCACCCGGAATCTTTATCATCTATCCGGCACAGCAGAGAAAGATGGGACTTACCAGCAGCTTTGCGATAGATTGGAAAAACTCAGCCAGCCCGGCAGCCACAGGGAGGCAAATCTAATATTTTACCTGGCTGTTCCTCCTCAGCTTTTCCCGGTGATTGCTGAAAAGCTGGAGAAGTATTTCCTATGCAGGGGAATTCCTACCAGCAAGCTAATCATCGAAAAACCTTTTGGCAGAGATAGGGTATCAGCTGCAGAGCTGAACCATTTGATTTTAAAATCCTTTAACGAAAAACAGATCTACCGGATCGACCATTACCTGGCCAAAAATACCGTCCAGAATATCCTATTCTTTCGCTTCGGCAATAGCATTTTCGAACCCCTGTGGAACAGACGCTATATCGACCAGGTGCAGATAACCGTGGCAGAGAAAATCGGGATCGAGCACCGGGGCGCTTTTTACGAGCAGACCGGAGTGGTCCGGGATATAATCCAGAACCATATGATGCAGCTTCTGGCATTGGTGGCTATGGAGCCTCCAGCTGGATTTGAAGCTGACTCAATCAGAGATGAAAAGGCAAAAGTGCTTCGCACCATAAGACCCTGGGAGGAAAACCAGATAGACGAAATTTCTGTGCGGGGCCAGTATGATCAGGGCATTCTTGAGGGGCAGAAGGTCAAAAGTTATAGAGAAGAGGACAAGGTCTCCCCAAGCTCATTAGTTCCCACCTTTTTTGCCGGGAAATTTTATATCGACAACTGGCGCTGGGCAGGTGTGCCATTTTTTGTCCGCACGGGAAAAAGGCTGAAGAGGCGTATTACTGAAATATACATCGAGTTCAAACAACCGCCTTTGAGACTCTTCGGGAAGGTCTGTGATATTATTCAGCCAAATGCTCTGGTCTTAAGCGTCCAGCCCCAGGAGGAGCTTTGCTTAAGACTGACTGTGAAATATCCGGGAATGGGAAACGAACCGCGCTCTGTGGAAATGAAGTTTAACTACCAGGAAAGCTTTAAGGTAACAGAGCACCCGGCTTATGAACGGCTATTGCTCGACTGCCTAAGAGGAGACCAGACCCTTTTTTCCAGGGAGGATTTCGTTGACCTGAGCTGGTCGATTCTTGATCCTCTGATAAAGCGCTGGGAGAAAAATCCTCCTAAAGATTTCCCCAATTATACTGCAGGAATCTGGGGTCCATCTGAATCTTTCCGCTTATTAGAAAAGGATGGAAGAAGGTGGAGATTTGCAGATGAAAAGACCTGAGGGAAAAAAGATATTAGTCTTTCAGACCAGGGAAAAGCTCTACGATTTTCTCACCCGGAAATGGAAAGAGATAAGCAAAAAGGCAATAGAAAAAAAGGGGATTTTTATAGTAGCGCTTTCAGGAGGAGAAACCCCAATAGAATTTTATCAAGGATTGGCTAATTCAAGCTTAGACTGGGGAAAAACCCACATCTTTTTAGCGGATGAAAGGCTTGTTCCTTTCGACCATCCTGACAGTAATTATGGGATGATAAAAGCAAATTTACTTGAGAATGTAAACATCCCGGAGAAGAATATCCATCCAATTCCTATCTGCCCGACAGTTGAGGAGTCCGCTGAAATCTATGAATATAACCTTAAAAAGTTTTTTCGATTGAAAAAAGGAGATTTCCCTGAATTCGATTTAATTCTTCTGGGAATAGGAGAAGATGGGCACACTGCTTCTCTTTTTCCGGAAGAACCTGCGATATTGGAAATCAGCCATCTATCCAGAGAAGTTCATCTTGATGCCTCGCTACATGACCGGGTAACCCTGACCCTGCCAGTAATCAACCATGCTATGAATATTGCTTTTTTACTGCTTGGGGAAAGCAAAGCCGGGATTGTAAAGAAAATCCTTGAAAAACCTCAGAATAAATTACCCGCCTCATTAGTTCGTCCGCTTAACGGAAAAATCTACTATTTGTTGGACAAAAATGCTGGTTCACTTCTTCCGCAGACCTAAACTTCTAATAAAAGTCCTAACGCCCCGAATGTCGACCTGTTTTTAAAGACTCTTATCAGCAGCCACCAGCTGGTCAAGCACCCTTCTTTCCAAGGTTTCACGCTCGACAATCCCTAGGAACTGTCCTCCTTTTGAGAGCAAAGGAAGGAATGAAAAATCACTCGACTTGAACTCCTCCAGGCTTTTCAGCAGGCTTTCATCTTCACGAATTGACTTAGAAACAGCATCATAAGGGAATAAGTCCTTCACTTTCTGCTGTTCAAGACCCAGAAGAAGCCGCTCAATGGTTTCACTGTCAAAATGACTCTTATAGCCGAAAACCTTGGCCGGCAGCAGGCACTGGAATTTACCACTCGACTTTTGCACCTCGATAAATTTCAAATTCGGAAGTTTTTCCAGGTATTCCTTAATCGCCTCAGCCCGATAAAAACCAGGTTTTCCTGTGCTCAAGCAGATTCTCTGGATTTCCTTTTTTCTGTTTTCCTGAAGATTTCGCAGGTAATCGCTGGATTCCTTCTGGGAAGCAGGCAACTCATCTATCCCTTCTCCTGAGATCATCCCGATCCTTCCCACGGGACTCTGGAGCGAAGTCTCTAATTTTATTCCCAGTGCTTGTGATTTTCTCAGGTATCCACCGAGAATCAGTGCCAGTGAAAGAGGAATTACGGCGACGATGAGCCAGATTAAGTCTAAATCTGCATCCGGGGCATTCAAATGTTTCAGGTATAAGAAGACTTCAATCAAAATAAGAGTCAAGCCAGCCCCATATATCAAGGTGGCATATCTTCTCAGAGTCGTCCTCAAATTCGTGCTCATAATCAGGCCTCCTCAACATTTATTGGCGAATCTATTTTCAGGCAAGTTCTCTCAAACTGAATTCTTTATGATATAATACGTGGATGACGGGGGAATGCTATAGCGATTTTTTGGCTGGAGGGGTTAGCTCTGATCATAAAAATCAGAGTTTTAAGTCATCAATTTAACCTTGTCAATTGTCCTCAAACAAGTTATTTTAGAAGAAACTTTAACTGGAGGAGATATGTTCAAGAAACTCTTTTTAACTTTTCTTTTTGTGGCGGGCTTGTTGTTTTCAAATTCTTTGGCAGATGAGGGAATGTGGCTCTTGGACCAGATTGATAAACTGCCGATTGACAGTCTTAAAGCCAGGGGACTTAAGTTAAACCCTGAAGATATTTATAATCCAAAAGGTGGCGGACTTTCGGGTGCTATCGTTCAGTTAGGAGCCTCTGCCTCCTTTATCTCTCCCGAAGGGCTGATTATCACCAACCACCACGTGGCTTTTGGAGCAATTCAGAGGGCAAGTACTCCGGAACACAATTACCTCAAAGATGGTTTTTATGCCAAAACCAAACCGGACGAGATTCCAGCCATCGGATACAATGCCTACGTTTTGAAATCTTTTGAGGTCGTCACGCCCAAGGTCTTAAGCGGGATCAGCGATGAGATGTCAGACCTGGAAAGATATAAGGCGATTGAAAAAACCTCCAAAGAAATCATCAAG
>DATKKH010000028.1:0-8013 GCA_035543035.1 Terriglobales bacterium
TTAAAGAAGATCTTCGGTGAGGTCGAGGGTAAACGTTGTTTTCAGACTTATAATCTTAGAGAGGACATCTGTCCTGGATGCGGAGTGAGGCAGGTTTTTGAGCAGGGTAAGGACGTATCGGTGCACGAGCAAGTAGGAGAAGATAAAGATGGGAATACTATCTGGTCACAGATTATAGCCACCCCCCTGAAGGATAATAAAGGAAATATCACCGGAGCTATGGAGGTAGTCGTCCCGATAACTGAACGCAAAAAGGCAGAAGAAGCTTTGAGAGAAAGCGAAGAGCGTTACAGAAATCTCTTTGAGAATGCTCCTCTGGGCATCTATCGCACAACCCCGGACGGACAAATTCTTTTAGCCAACTCTACTCTAGTGCAAATGCTGGGGTACTCTGCTTTCGAGAAGTTGACTTTAAGAAACCTGGAAGTAGAGGGTTTTGAGCCTCGATACTCAAGAGATAAATTCAAAGAAAGTCTGGAAAAAACATCCGAGGTGCGGGGGCTGGAGTCTGCATGGCTGAGGTGTGATGGTTCTACAATTTTCGTACGTGAAAATGCCAGAGTGGTCAGAGATGAAGACGGAAGTATTTTGTATTATGAAGGAATGGTAGAGGATATCACCGAGCGAAAAAAAGCAGAAGAAGCACTGAGGATTTCAGAAGAGCGTTACCGTCTTCTGTTCGAACGGAACTTGGCTGGTGTTTCTCGCACTGCTCTGGATGGAAGAATCCTGGACTGTAACGATTCGTTTGTCCGTATGCTTGGTTATGCTTCAAAAGATGAACTTCTCTCACACCAGATGTGGGATATGTATCCAGAGAGGAAAAATCGGGAAGACTTTCTTTCACTTCTTATGAAAGAGAAGGTACTTATCAATTATGAAGTCTGCCTCAAACGAAAGGATGGCTCGCTTCTCTGGTGTATCGAAAATGCCAGCCTGTTAGAAGAAGATCAGGGTTTTCCCGTAATCGTAGGAACGTTGATCGACATCAGCGAGAGGAAAAAGGCTGATGAGGCGCTGAGAGCTAGCGAAGAAAAATACAGGGCTATTGTTGATAATGCAACAGACCAGATATTCACCCTGGATAGGCAGGGCAGATTTTTAGCTATAAATAAAACGGCTGCAGAAATGTCAAGGAAAAGCCCAGACGAAATGGTTGGCAAATCGTTAGCACAAATGTTCCCGAGAGAAACCGGTGTCCAATTCTCAAAGAATATCGAGGAAGTTTTTAAAAATGGCCAGAGCAAATCTATAGAAGAGAGTATGCATTTGGGTGGCAGAGTATTTTTCAGCAGCACCACTCTGAACCCTATAAAAGACGATAAAGGAAACGTGGTTGCAGTTACGGGAATAGTAAGAGACATCACGGAAAAGAAAAGACTGCAGGAGCAGTTGATCCAGACCGAGAAGTTAGTCGCAGTGGGGACCTTAGCTTACGGGATTGCGCACGAGTTCAACAACATCTTAGCCGGGATGATGGCGAATGCAGAGCTGGGTCTGATCTCAAAGGAACAGGAGCAGATTAAGGAATGTTTTGAGATCATCGTCGACAACTCCAAACGGGCTTCCAGCATAACCAATAACCTTCTGGCTTTTGCCCGGCACAAAGAAGCCAGGAAAGAACTGGTCGATATCACCGAACCTTTGAAAAGTGTCCTGGCCATTACCCACCGAGAACTGGAAAAAAATAACATAGATATAAAAGAGAAGTTCAAGCCAGTTCCCAAAATCTTTTGCGACCCGGGTCAGTTCTCCGAGGTCTTCCTGAATATGATCACCAATGCCCGGGATGCGATGTATCCAAAGGGGGGAACTTTGACCATCCAGGTCGAGCCTGCAGATGACAACATCCGAATAATTTTCAAAGATACCGGCTGCGGAATACCGGAGGATATAAAAGGAAGAATCTTTGAGCCCTTTGTAACCACCAAAGGGGCATTAGGAAAAAGCGAAGTTCCGGGAACGGGTCTGGGACTCTTTCTCACCTACGGAATAGTAAATGGATATAAAGGTAAAATCGAAGTAGAATCAGAAGTGGGAAAAGGGACCAGATTTTCCATAATAATTCCCATTGCCGAGAACCAGCCGAGAGAAATTCTTCTGAATACCCGGATTGAATCCTCCAGTGAAACGGAGAAAAAATTAAAAATTCTTCTGGTTGATGACGAGAAGGCGATAACCCTCGGACTGAAAAAATTTCTGGAGTCAAAGGGGCATAAAGTTTCGACCTCCCTGCGGGCAAAAGAAGGACTGGAGATTTTCAGTGGAGGGGGGTTCGATCTGGTATTGTCCGATATCACCATTCCGGATATGGACGGCATAGAGCTGATAAGGAAAGTGAAGGAAAAAAACCAGCAGATCAAAATCATAGTCATTACCGGACATCTCCAAAAAGAGAAGGAGGAGAAAGCCAGGCAGGCAGGAGCAGATGAGGTTTTGATTAAGCCCTTTAAGAATGACCTGCTTTATCAGACGATTTCTAAAGTTGTTAACTGAAAGTTAAAAAACTGGAGTGTAATACCTTAGTCTTTAGCCCGGAGGCTTACACTCCAGTTACGAGGATGAAAGCTTTTCATCGACTGGGGGGAACGATGAGTCGGAGAAATCTAAAAATACTGGTAGTAGACGATGAAGAAGTGGTGGCTGAGGTCTTAGGGAAACTGATGGAATTGGATGGTCACGAGGTTACGGTTACTCTTCAAGCCGAGAAAGCCTTGGAAATTTATCAAAAGGAGAAATTCGACATTGTTTTCACTGATATCTCTATGCCCGGGATGAATGGAATTGATCTGACTCAGAAATTGCTCGAGCTTGATAATAATGCAAAAATCACTGCGGTGACCGGTCACATAGCGACCCAGGAAATCGAAAAGATACTCAAAGCAGGAGCCAAAACCGTTCTAAAGAAACCTTTTACCAGAAAAGACATCGAAAGTAAGATCGAGGAAATATTGGAGATGACTTAGAAGCGATTTTTCAAAAAAGTGTCGCTGAGAATTCGTTTATGAAACCTACTTCTTTATCTTTTTAAGCAAACTCTCTTGCGAAATTATAATCCTAATTACTGAAATCTAAATCTTATTTTTGGGGCGGACCTTGATTCCCGATATCCACTACTGCTTTCCAGGTCCCATCCGGCTGTTTTTTCCAGATATTGAGGTATTTACCATAAAGCATTTGCATTTTTCCATCTTCTCCCGTCCAGCTAACCTGGTAGTTTCCCCAGGTATAACCAAGATCTCCCGATTTAGCCACCTCTGCTTTTACGGGCTCCCATTTCAAAACAGCTTTGGAGTTTCCGGACATACTTTGTCTGATAGCTTCTCTTCCTACGATTGGCGGCAAACCGGCAGGCAATTGCACTGCATCATCTGTTAAATAAAGATAAAAAGCCTCAGCCGCACCTTTTTCAACCGAGGTTTTCGAAAATTCGATGTCGGTTTTGAGAAGATCGGCTTTTTCCTTTTCGAGATCGATTTTTGAAGTGCAACCGGATAATAAAATCCAAGGAAAAAGAAATAAAATCATAAAAAAAGTCCTGAAGAGTTTAGAATTCACTGAATTCTCCTTTTCTAAAATTAGAATTTGCATAATTCACTCCTGCACTATCAGCGCATTGAAACTACACCACAGAACGAATTTCGCAGCTGGTTCTTTCATGACAACCAGGGTAAACTTATTCAGGAACGAACTATAAGTCAATCAATTTTTTAAATTGAAAGATATCCTCTTCCTCTGTTTTATGAGACTGGACCACTAAGATATAATATTGCACTACTTTGTTCCTTGTGCTTTCGTCAGCTTTTCGAACTGCTCCCTGGTTAGGGGACTACAATAACCAGAATAGTTTAATAAAGGTTTTTCAGGATTCTTGAGAGGAAACCAGGTGGTGTCTATACGGTCCAAATAGACGAGATTCCACTTTGTAGGATCAGTAACCGGAATCACGCCTTCGACATTCTTCATTGTATTCTTTTCCCAGCGAACCAGTTTAAATTTGTTTTCCCTTATGTCTCGAATAATCTTTGAATCGTGGCATTCCTGGCATTTCCGTCCCTCCTTCTTGATAGAATGAGAGAATGTCGGGGCAAAGGTAATCATTGTCTTATTCTGGTACACGTAGGATAACATGTTGGCGAGAGTAATTTTCCCATCGTGGTTGATGAGAAAGAGCATATTTTTAAGAGGAATCTGGACCTCCTTGTTCTCTTTGAGACGAACCCCAAGATGACAATTCAAACAGGTTAGATATTCAGAGGTGTGGCAAGGAACGCAATCTAATTTACCCTGATGAACGGTGTGACTTAAACTCCGGCTGATATCGGAGTGACATTTTTCACACCGAACCTCGAAGAATCCCGGTTCCATATAAGTATTGTGCGCTGCCCCGTCTCCATGCATCTCCTTTTGGGTATGGCAATCCATGCACTTTATACCCCTGGCGAAGTGCACGTCCGGATTATCCTTTTCCAGCTCACCATGACAGCGGTGACAAATTTCCGGCGCCTGCGCAGCTTTAGCCGAATAAGTGGGCCTGCCGTCAACTTCTTTCAAGTGACAGACATCACAGCTCTGCACGTGACATTTGGATTTAACACATCCCATTTCGGTAGCTGTCACACCGGTTATCCGCTCTATACCACCCTGCTCCTTGGAATATACATATTCTATCCCCTTATTGGTGTAATGAAGACTCTTCTGATAGAAGTTCTCCTGAGGAAGCGGTTTTTGCTCCTGGCTAATAGCCATAAGACTCAAAAGCACAAGAAAAAAAATCAAGAAAGCTACGAGAATGAAAATAAATTTACCCATCGCTTACCTCCATTTTTTTTTATTTAGAATTAGTTTGGTTTTATATTTTCACTTCCTTTGGATTCAATCCATAGAGGATTTTAGAAAAAAGAGTAAACGTCGGAATCAAAGCTGAAAAAGTGAAAACTCCCTCTGAAGGACGAGATTCGAACTTTTCTTATCCAAAATCCCGGATTCAGTGACGCTAACATTAATATAGTAATTGTTTAAAAATAGCAAGATAATAATATAGTCTTGTGAACCGCATTTAGCGGATGGTTGATGTGCGGAGTTTTTATTATGAAGCTATGCCCCCATCCACCACCCTGCCATCCTTAAGCTTCACAATTCTCTGGGTCTTCACGGAAATATCTTTATCGTGGGTTATCATCGCTATTGTATGTCCCTGTTTCCACAGGTTCACGAAAATCTCTATGATCTCGCTTCCGGAAACGGAATCCAGATTTCCGGTTGGCTCGTCTGCCAGGATAATGGAGGGGTCATTGGCCAAGGCGCGGGCTATGGATACTCTCTGCATCTCGCCCCCGGAGAGCTCTGTGGGCTTGTGCTGCATCCTGTCTTTTAAGCCCACTATCTCCAGAAGCTCCTCTGCCCTCTTTCTTCTTTTTCTGGATGTCTCCCCTTTGAAGATCAGGGGAACCTCCACGTTTTCGAAGGCTGTGGCATAGGGTAAAAGGTTAAAACTCTGAAAGACGAATCCGATTTTCTGATTCCTTACCTCGGCTAATTTATTATGGTGCAAGTCAGCCACTTTTATCCCTTCCAGATAATATTCCCCCTCGGATGGTGTATCCAGGCACCCGATCAGGTTCATCAGGGTCGATTTCCCTGAACCGGAAGGTCCCATAATCGAGATAAACTCGTTTTTATTGATCTCCAGATCGATCCCTCTCAGGGCTTCGACCTTCATCTCGCCGATGGTGTAAATCTTTTTTATCCCTTTCATCTCTATCATATCTGCCACTCCGTTTTATTCGTATCTCAACGATTCGACCGGGTTGACCGTAGCCGCTCTTCGGGAGGGGAAAAACCCGGAGAAAAGCCCTACCATACCCAAGATTATTATGGTTATAATCATTATATCCCAGGAAATGGTGGGTTTTCCCAGAAACTGTAAACCCTCGGACTTGACCGGGATAGCCTGAAGAATCCTGATCACTATGGTAGTGAAAAGAATGCCAATCCCACCTCCGAGAAAAGCAATTATTAGAGACTCCAGTATGAACTGGGACATAATATCTTTTTTCTTTGCTCCCAGAGCCATCTTTACCCCAATTTCACGTGTTCTTTGTTTTACTGCCGCATACATAATGTTAGCCACACCTACCCCTGCGATCAAAAGGGTCATTCCTCCTATTACTCCCATAAAAATGGAGAATCCCAGAAGAATCTTGTTAAATATCTTTTCGTCTTCTATCACGTCCCAAATGGATAAAGCCCTCACATCTTTGGGGTCGAACTTGTGCTTAGCCCCTAAAACCTGATAAACCCTTTTCTTTGTTTCTTCGGCTTTTTCCAGATTACCTGGCTGATACACCAGATTGTTAAAATATTCGTGTCCCCAGATAGTTTTAAAGGTAGTGGCAGGGATGGAGGCCTTATCTTTATCCATACCGCCATAAGCTCCCATCTGGAGCTTGTCTTGCATTACCCCGATCACGGTGAAAGGAATATTATTAATGATTATGGTTTTCCCGACGGCCTCTTCCTTTCCTAGAAGCCTTTCCTTCAACCCGTTTCCCAGAAATACTACCCTTCTTTTATACTGAAGGTCCAGCTCGTTGATGAATCTCCCTCTTTTATCCGGATAATGAGACCTCATTTCCTCATAACAGGGATAAAGACCCGTTATCATCTCGGTAACCGATCTCTTGCCATAGCTCATGGGAACTCCCCATCTGGTGTATTCACCGCCTACATTCTTGATTTCAGGAATCCTGGCTTTGATTAATTCTACGTCCTCTTCAGTGAAACGGATCCTTCTCCCTTTTCCCAGTCCCTGGTACGGTATGGTAGTCTGCCCTCCCCACATTATAACGATCCCCTCGCCTAATCCGTGCTTTGCTTTGGTTAACTGTCTGTTTAGTCCCTCGCCAAAGGCTAAGAGCATAACGATGGAGAAAGTGCCCCAGGCAATGGCTAAGGTAGTCAAGGTCATCTTCTTTCTTTGCCTTTTAAAATCCCGCAAAAACAGTCTGAGGAATAAGAAACCTTTCAAAGCAGCTCCTTTTTATAGCCTCAAGGCTTCTATAGGGTTCAGGCAGGCAGCACGTCTTGCCGGGAAAAATCCAGCAAAGAAACCTATCAGGCCCAGAATCAGTGAGGCTACAACAGCTACTGAGGAGGAGAAAACGGGAATTCCCACATACTCTTCTAACTTGAATAATGGAAATATCGTGGTTACTCCCCAGGAGATCAAGAACCCTATGGCACCGCCGATGAAAGTAATAAGAAGAGTCTCGAATACGAATTGAGACAGGATATACCTCCTCTTGGCTCCGGTAGCCATCTTTATTCCGATCTCTTTGGTTCTCTCCTCAATCACCACGTTCATGATGTTGGATACGCCTATTCCACCTACGATTAGGGTAAAGGCGCCGATTATCCCCAGAAAAACTCTCATCCCCATGAAGAGAAGATTTAAGAACTTATCCATCTCAGAAGTATCCCAGACCATAAGGGCTTCTTTGTCCTTCGGGTCGAATTTGTTTTTTTTCGCTAATACCTCATAGACTCTATTTATGACGTATTCGTTCTGCTTGGGGACTTTAGGCTTAAGCACCATATTGTCCAGATCTCTTCTCCCGAACATAGTAGCGAGGGTGGTGGCAGGTATAACCGCTTTGTATGCATCTCTTCCGCTGTAGTTGGAATCCTGCTCCTTTTTTTTCATAGTGCCGACTACCAGAAAAGGAGAGTTGTTGATTAAAACGTATTTTCCCAGTGCCTGATTCTCTTTGAACAGGTCATCCTTCAGCCTGTCTCCTAAGAAAACTACCCTTTTTCTGAACCTGATATCCAGATCGTTTATGAACCTCCCTCCCTTCTCTGGAATCATATTTCGCATATCCGCAAAAACGGGGTAAACCCCGGTTACATTCTGGGAATATACGTTCTTGCCATATCTTACCTGGACATTCCACTCGTTATATTCCGGGCTTATCTGTCCGATCTCCTTTATCTCTCTCTGCAGCAAGAATG
>DATKKH010000029.1:0-2676 GCA_035543035.1 Terriglobales bacterium
GGCTTTCGGATTTGAAGAACTCTACCTTTTTATCCTTGAATTCTATCCCCCCGGTTTTTCTCACCTTCTCATACTGCCCTTTTAAAATCTGGTAATGCTTTTTTTCATCCTCTGCCAGAGAGGAGAAGACTTCCTTCCCCTTTTTATCCAGAGTCTTCTCCGAGGCTAATTTGTAAAAATGGTAGCCGTCTATTTCCACCTGCATTGCATTTGAAAGTATATCCAAAAGCTTTTCCATTTTTGCTCCTTTCTAAGTTAATCCGGTTATGTTTCCATCCTTGTCTAAATCGAAATTAAAAGCAGCCGCATTGGTGGGAAGTCCGGGCATAGTCATAATATCCCCGGCTAAGGCATAAAGATATCCTGCGCCTGTGGCAGGCCTTAAATCCTCGATCGGAAGGCGAAAACCTTCAGGTCTTCCCTTGAGCTTGGGATCATGCGAAAAAGAGTAAGGGGTCTTGGCTATACACATAGGAAGATTATCCAATCCCCAGGATTTGAAAAGGTCTATTTTTTTCTCGGCTAAGGCGAAATAGAGCACCTCGCCTGCTCCATAAATTTTTTTGGCGATGGTTTCGATTTTCTCCTTTATCCCTCCAGTTTGGTATAGGAATTTAAAACAGCATCCCCTCTGGCATAATCTTACAGCCTTCTCAGCCAACTCAATTCCACCCTGTCCGCCTTGATCGAACATCTCTGCCACTGCAACATCGTCTGCACCTGCCCGGAGCGATTTTTCCTTTAAAAGCAACAGCTCGGCTTCGGAATCCTCTGGAAACCGGTTTATTGCCACCAGGACCGGCAGACCGAAAAGCTTAAGATTCTGAATGTGTTTTTGTAGGTTACCGCATCCTTTTTCCAGGGTTTCGAGGTTTTCCTGATCAATCGCTTTCTTATCATATACGCCAATACCATGCATCATCAAGCTCTTCACTGTGGCGACTAAAACCGCTAAATCAGGAGTCAAACCTGATTCGCGGCATTTGATGTCCATCAGTTTTTCTGCGCCGCAATCAGCTCCAAAACCTGATTCGGTTACTACAAAATCGGAAAGTTTTAAAGATATAAGGTCTGCAATCACGGATGAATTTCCATGAGAGATATTGGCAAAGGGGCCAGTATGGATAAAAGCAGGAGTCCCCTCTGAGGTCTGGACTAAATTTGGATTAAAGGCTTTTTTTAAAATTACTGCCATAGCTCCAGTGGATTTCAAATCAGAAGCGCAGATCATCTTCTTGTTCTGGTCTATCCCCACGGTTATTCTGGAAAGTCGTTTATTGAGGTCTTCCAAACCTGTGGATAAAGATAGAATCGACATAACCTCGCTAGCCGGGGTGATGTCAAAATAAGATTCCCTGGGAATGCCGTCTGCTTTACCTCCCAGACCGATGATTATGTGTCTCAATGCCCGGTCATCAATGTCAACTACCCTGGGCCAGAAAATCTCGGAGATATCCAGGCACAATTTGTTACCTTTCTGCAGGTGGGTATCCAGAATGGCTGAAAGTAAGTTATGCGCATAACCGACTGCATGAAAGTCTCCGGTGAAATGTAAATTTATCTCCTCTTTAGGAAGAACCTGAGCTTTTCCGCCACCGGTTGCTCCGCCTTTGAGTCCGAATAAAGGTCCCATAGAAGGCTGCCTTAAAGTGCAAATAGTTTTTTTGCCGATTCGGTTTAATGCCTGGGAAAGACCGATCGCAGTAACTGTTTTCCCCTCTCCAGCCGGAGTAGGAGTGATTGCAGTGACGAAAATATATTTGCCGGTTTTTCTTTCTCTAAGTCTCTCCAGAACCCTGAAAGATACCTTTGCAATATACTTGCCATCCAGTTCCAGCTCATCCTCTTTTAAACCAAGCTCTTCAGCAATTTCTAAAATCGGTCTTAGCTTTTCAGTCATTTTAAAACTCTTTATATTTATTGGTGATTGGCAGCCTGCGGTCTTTTCCAAAAGCTCTGGCAGTTATTTTTATGCCCGGAGGCGCTTGTCTTCTTTTATATTCGCTCCTATCCACCATCTGCATAACTTTGATCAGAGTCTTCTGGTCAAAACCCAAACCCTTTATCTCCTCGAAACCCTTGTCTTCCTCCACATAATATTTTAAAATCTGGTCTAAAACCGGATAAGGGGGAAGAGTATCAGTATCTTTTTGCCCGGGCTTAAGCTCGGCTGTGGGCTCCCTTTTCAAAATATCTTCCGGGATAAGCTCCTTTTTCTCCTGAGAATTTCTATGGCGGGCTAACTTGTAAACCAAAGTCTTGGGAATATCTTTCAGCACCACAAAGCCACCAACCATGTCTCCATACAGAGTAGAATATCCTGCAGCTAATTCGCTTTTATTTCCGGTAGACAAAACCAGCCAGCCGAATTTGTTGGAAAGAGCCATCAAAAGATTCCCCCTAATTCTTGCCTGGAGGTTTTCCTCAGTTACGTCTGGTTTTTTCCCCTTGAATTCTAAAGACAAAGTTGAGAGGTAGGTCTTAAGTATTGTCTGGATTGGCAGATTGATGAACTTTATCCCTAAATTCAGAGCTAATTTCTTAGCATCCAACAGACTTCTTTTCGAGGTGAACTCAGAAGGCATAAAAACTGCGATTACATTTTCCCTGCCCAGGGCATCTTTAGCGATCACAGCAACCAAGGCAGAATCAATTCCTCCGCTCAACCCCAAGACC
>DATKKH010000030.1:0-6484 GCA_035543035.1 Terriglobales bacterium
TAAATTAAACAAGGTAAATCTAGCTTAGAACAATATCAAAGAAAGTTAAGGAGGAAAAATGCTTGGTGGAATTGGAGCTCAGGAACTGCTTTTAATCCTGTTGGTCCTTCTGCTTCTTTTCGGAGCGAAGAAAATACCCGAAATTGCCAGAGGATTAGGCAAGAGCGTGAGCGAGTTCAAAAAAGGGATGCGTGATCTGGAGGATGAGGTAAAGAAGGAAGAAACGACTCCAGAGGATAAGAAAAAATTAGCCGGTTAAAAAAACTGTTCAAATTTTTATCTGGAAAGGAAATTCAATAGCGTCCGGGTTTATCCCGGACGTTTTTTTATGTTTTATCGTAGTGGAATGCCGCCAGGGTCTTGAGACTTCGGCCTTCCATTTCGTTCATGATCTGACAGTTGGAAACCTAAAGGTTTCAGCTACATCAAGACAGGTCTCTACCTAACAACAAAGAAATTGACAACGAGCTTTTTTTGTGATATAATTCACTGAATTTTAATCTGATTCCATTCCATATGTTCAAAATCGAGCTAAAAAAAGTCAGCCGAAAAAGAACAGTAAAAAAAGGGAATGATTCCATCGAGATGGAAGTTTTGAAGGGAGTAAATTTATCTGTCCAGCCAGAGGAAATCTGCACCATTCTGGGACCTTCGGGCAGCGGTAAAAGCACTTTGCTGCGCCTGATAAACCGGCTGGAGGAAGTTTCCTCAGGCTCTATCTGTCTGGATGGGGTTGACATAAATGAGCTCGAGATTCTGAGCCTGCGAAAAAGAGTAAGTCTGGTTTTTCAGGTTCCGGTTATGTTCGACGGAAAGGTGGAGGATAATCTGAGATTCGGATTGAAAATCAGTGATGAAAATAGCGAGCAGGAAATGAAAAAATGTCTGAATCTGGTCGGACTGGATTCGAATTTTCTGAAAAGGGACTCGCAGGAATTATCCATTGGCGAGAGACAAAGGGTCTCCTTAGCCCGGACTTTGATGCATAAACCCGAGGTTCTGCTGCTGGATGAGCCGACCTCAGCTTTGGACCCTACGGCTACCCAGCAGATCGAAAAGCTCATAAAGGATTTGAACCAGGAACTGAAACTGACTATCATTTTCGTCACTCACAACATAAGCCAGGCACAGAGATTAGGGCACAAATGCGTTATCCTTATAGATGGCGAGAAGGTCGAAGAGGGTGAATCGCAGGTGGTCTTGCAGAATCCTGATAATCCCTTATCCCAGAAGTTCATCCGGGGAGAGCTGGTGAAGGAGGAAAAATGATGGGAATAAAGGAGGTCCTTCTGGCATTGGTCCTGGTGGGAGTTGCTTTCGGTATATCTTTTCTTAAGAAACTCGATCTGGAAAAAGAGCTTCTCATCGGAACCCTGCGTTCCTTTATCCAGCTCATTGCAGTGGGGTATGCCCTGGAGCTGGTTTTCGATTTGAACAATCTCTGGCTGATTCTGCTGGTCATCCTGATAATGGTGCTGGTAGGAGGTCAGACAGCCGGATCAAGAACCAAAGGCAGTTTGAAAGGTTTCACCATCTCTTCTTTTTCTATTGGGGTTGGGACCTTTTTTACCTTAGGAGGATTGCTCCTTTTAGGCGTCATCAATGCTGATCCGAAATATATAATTCCTCTGGCAGGTATGACCATCGGAAATTCTACCACTGCATCAGCCTTAGCCTTAGAGAGAATGCATTCGGAGATGAAAAACAAAAAGGATCAGATAGAACAGGCGCTATCCCTGGGAGTGCCTTCATCCCAGGCGGTAGAACACTCTTTCAGAGCCACTGCCAGGGCGGCTATGATACCGACTTTGAACCTGATGAAGATCGTAGGTCTGGTTCAGCTTCCAGGTGCCATGACCGGAATGATTTTAGCCGGCGCCAGCCCCCTGCAGGCGGTTAAGCTTCAGATAATCGTGGTCTATATGCTCATCTGCGCGGTGAGCATAGCGGCAGTTATCACAGCCAGACTTTCCCAGAGCACTTATTTTACAAGATATCATCAGCTGATAATCTCATAAGGTCAAGCATTTGGAAAATTCGAAAAAGATAAAAGTCATAGAAAATCTTCTGAAAAAAGAATACGGGAAGAAAATATTAAAACCGAACAATGATCCTCTTTCCGAGCTGATTGCGACTATACTTTCACAGAATACCTCGGACAACAACAGTCACAGAGCTTATAGTAATCTAAGACATAATTTCAAAAGCTGGGAAGAGGTGAGGGAAGTACCTGTAAGAAAAATCGTTGAGTGTATCAAGATCGGAGGGCTGGAAAAAATCAAAGCCGAAAGGATTAAGAATATTCTCAATCAAATCTATAAAGAAAAAGGGATAGTAAGTCTTGCCTTTCTTAAGAAATGGGACACGGATAGAGTCAAGAGCTATCTGAGGTATTTCACGGGAGTTGGAGACAAGACCGTTGCCTGCGTGCTGCTCTTTGCTTTGGGACGACCTGTATTGCCTGTGGATACTCACATCCTTCGGGTGAGCAAGCGCCTGGGTCTGATTCCCTGGAATGCGGATTCTAAAAAAGCTCACATTCATCTTCAGAAAGTGATACCTCCGGCTCTAGTCTATCCTTTTCATCTGAACCTGATTGAACACGGAAGGAAAATCTGTAAGGCAAGAATTCCATTATGCGGAGAATGTGTTCTTTTTCGGGAATGCAAATTCAAAGACAAATATAAATATATCTAAAAAGGAGCGGAGATGCCAAAGATCGATCTGTTAAAAGAGGGGAGAAAAGTCAATGACCCTTTTAAGCCGATTCCAGTGAGCCGGGTGGGGGATGCCAATATCATGCTTTCGATGATCAAAGGGGAATACAGGAGACATAACCATCCTTATGATGAATTCTTTTACGTGCTGGACGGGAAGATCGAGTTAGAGCTGGATAAAGATAAAATCATTTTAAAGAAAGGTGAAGGGGTTCTGGTGAAAAAAGGGCAGTGGCACAAATCCAAGTCCAAGAGAAAATCGCTGGTGATGCTCTTTGAAAGAAGCGGGATGGAAAGCCAGTTCTCCGATTAAAACTTATGCCAGTCGATTTCAGGAAAATACCAGGGACTACGAAGCTCTTTTCCGATTTCCTGTCCGATTTCGGGAAGGTGGAACGATTTTATGCTGGGGATTTTCGTAAGGATAAAAATTATCTGCGAGTTTTCAAATCGATAAAGGAAAGAAAATACCAAAGAGAAAAACTGTGCTCCATTCTCAAGGCACAAAATCAAAGGTTTGGTACTCCGGAAGAAGTTTTCAAAAAAATTGAACTTCTCAGAGAGCCAGATGCCCTGGTGATTTTCACCGGCCAGCAGGTTTGTCTTTTCGGGGGACCACTATTCATCATTTACAAAGCGATTTCGACTCTTAAACTGGCTGAGGAATTATCCTTCAGATTCTCTAGACCTTTTGTCCCTGTTTTCTGGCTGGATTCAGAGGATCATGACTTCGAAGAAGTCAGATCAACTTCTATCATAGACAAAGAAAATAAGCTTCAGGAGATCAGATATTCACCTTCAAAAATTCCTTCTGGGGAGCCGATGTATCGAATCGCTCTGGAAGGACAAATTGATGCCTGTATAGACCTGCTTAAATCATCCCTTCATCCGACTGAGTTCGAGGACGAAGTCGTCCGGACACTCAACAATTGCTATTCAGCTGGAGAGAGTATTTCTAACTCTTTTGCCATCTGGGTGGTCAGACTATTGGGCAAATATGGTCTGGTGATTGCTGATCCCGGAGATAAGGAATTAAAGAAACTGGCATCCGACTTTTTCCTGAAAGAAATACAAAATCCGGGAAAGTCGATGAAGCTGGTAATCGAGACCGGCAAAGCTCTGGAGTCTTCAGGTTATCATCAGCAGGTGATTAAATCTGAGGATGCAATAAATCTTTTTCTGGAGATGGATGATAAAAGACGCTCTTTGAGATGGGATGGAGACTCAATCGAGATAGACGAAGTAGACAGAAAAACCAGTCTGGATGAATTGCATCGGATAGTCGAGCAGGAGCCTGAAAGAATTAGCCCGAACGTTCTCCTGCTTCCTCTGATGAGAAGCTCTCTTTTTCCAACTGCGGTTTATATTGGCGGCCCCGGCGAGATCAGCTATTATGCCCAGTTAAAATCCGTTTTTGAGTTTTTCGATATCCCGATGCCGGTAGTCTATCCCCGTACCAGCGTCACTCTGGTCGAAGACAAGATCAAACAGGTGCTTGAAAAATACTCGCTTGAATTCACCGATCTATTTCAGGACCCGGAGATTGTGATAAACTCGATCTTAAAGAACAAATTTCCGGACTCGTTAGAAATCGCCTTAGAAAAAAAGAAAAATCAAATCTCTAAAATTCTGGACGAGCTTGAGCAAGAGCTTGTTTCATCAGAGCCGGCATTGAAACAGAATCTTGAAACATCCAGAGGTAAGATAGATTACGAGTTAAAAAGACTGGGTGAAAAACTCTTTCAAACCTACAGACAGAAAGACCAGAACCTTAAGGATCAGGTCTACAAAACAAAGAATAATCTGTTCCCGGGCAATAAACTTCAGGAAAGGGTTCTTAACCTTACGCCTTATTTGATAAAATATGGGTTTGAATTCGTAGATTTCTTATATGATAAAGTCGAAATCGAGAAAGTTGACCATCAGTTATTAGGGATAGGATAACTTTATGCACATAGGAGTTACCTGCTATCCGGTTCCGGGAGGAAGCGGAGTTGTTGCCACGGAATTAGGTATTGAGCTGGCAAAAAGAGGGCATCAGGTTCATTTCATTACCTACTCGCCTCCTTTCAGGCTGCAGAGGTTTATCGAGAATCTCTATTATCATCAGGTGGAGGTTTCTAATTATCCCCTGTTCAAATTCCCGCCTTATACTCTGAGCTTGGCTTGCAAGATGGCTGAAATTGCCGAGTTCTGGGCACTGGATTTGTTGCATGCACATTATGCGATTCCCCATGCTACTGCAGCTTTTTTAGCCAAGAGTATCCTCAAGGAGCAAAGCCCCAAATTGATTACTACTCTTCACGGCACAGACATAACCCTGGTCGGAGCGGATAAATCCTTCTGCGGAATTACTAAATTCAGCATCGAGGAGAGCGACGGGGTTACTGCGGTCTCGAATTTTCTCAAAAAAAGAACTAACGAAGAATTTGGGCTCAAAAGCGAAATCGAGATGATTCCGAATTTCGTGGAGTCCGAAAGGTTCACACCCAAACAGGATAAAGCCAGGAGAAGGCAGTTTGCAAAAGATGAGGAAAGAGTTTTGATGCACATTTCGAATTTTCGGCCGGTTAAAAGAGTCGAGGATATCATCAAAATTTTTCATCTGATTGACAAGAAGATTCCTTCTAAACTGGTGCTGATAGGGGATGGACCGGAATTGAGCAAGGCTCTTTCACTTTCAAAAGAGCTTGGCATCGAGGATAAAATCATCTCCCTGGGTGGTCAGGATTATGTGGAGAATCTTCTTCCATTGGCTGACCTTTTCCTTCTCCCCAGCGACCAGGAAAGTTTCGGCCTGGTGGCTCTGGAGGCGATGAGCTGCGGTGTCCCGGTTATCGCTACCAGGACAGGCGGATTGCCCGAGGTGGTCATAGACGGAGAGAATGGCTTTTTAGGTCCATTGGGTGACATAGAGTTTATGGCGCAAAAAGGGATCGAGCTTCTTTCAGATGAGAATCAACTTACTAAATTCAGGGAAAACTGCAGAAGAAGAGCAGTCGAAAAATTCGATTCCAAACTGATAGTTCCGAGGTACGAAGAATACTATAAAAAGGTAATAGGTTATAGGTCATAGGTGGTAGGGGGAAAACCTATCACCTATTACCTAAAACCTACGACCTTCTTCAAAAAGGAGGTAACTTTGAAATTAGACGTTCTGGCTATTGCGGCTCACCGGGATGATGCAGAAATCACTTATGGCGGCACACTGATAAAATTAATCGCCTCGGGTTATAAAGTTGGGATAATTGATTTGACCCAGGGAGAGATGGGAACCAGAGGCTCTGCCCGGTTAAGAGGAATCGAGGCTAAATGTGCTGCCAGGCTGATGGGGATACAGGTCAGGGAAAATCTGAAACTGCCTGATTCGAGAGTCGAGCTGACGAGAGAGAACAAAATAAAATTAGTCCGGATAATCAGAAAATACAGGCCTCATCTGGTTATTCTACCTCACTGGATACAAAGACACCCGGATCACGCCAACTGCTCCAAATTGGGCTATGATGCCTGTTACCTGGCTGGTCTGGCAAAGCTTAAAGTGCCAGGAGAGCCACACCGTCCATATAAAATAATCTACTCGACTTCCTTCAGAGAGGTGGCTTGCTCCTTTGTGGTTGACATCACCGAACAGCTGGAGAAGAAACTTCAGGTGGTTGCCTGTTACAAGTCTCAGTTCCGGGGTATGAAGGGGCGCAAGGATGTGATGATACCCGGGATGGACGTTTTCGATTTTATGAGAATCAGGGCGGCTTATTACGGCTCTCTTA
>DATKKH010000031.1:0-5656 GCA_035543035.1 Terriglobales bacterium
TACACTGTTCGATGTTAAGACCGGAAGCCATCAGATAAAGGTGCAGATGGACGGATATCTGTCTTCCCCCGCCTCAATTATAATCGAGGTGAAGGAAGACAGTCTGATCTCCTTAAACTTTACTCTGTTCAGCTTGAGCTACGGCTCTTTGCAGGTTAATTCTAACGTCGATGGAGCTGATATAGCAGTCGATAATGTGCCCACGGGTCAGAAAACGCCCTATCTTTTCTCTCACGATATTCCCGCAGGTTCTCACCTTATCTCCATTTTCAAAGACGGATATTCAAACGATTCACCTGCTAAACAGTTAGTCAACATCTCAACCACTGATACAGTAGAATTGGCTCTCAATTTAACGCCTGCCTCTGTGGCACAGGGCAGTTGGGAATTGTCCTCAGCAAATCTGGGAAAGATAACTCCGGATTTTTATCTTCAGAATGACTATGGAGAATGGCTGAGACTTTATGCATATCGAGGGTATATTTGTATAATAAACTTTTGGGCAACCAACTGCTCCAATTGTATGGCAGAGCTTCCTTACTTACAGCAATTATATTCCGAATATTCTTCCGATACGCTTGAACTTTTCGCTTTAGACTATTTGGATGCGGATGGATTCGACATCATCAGCCAGACGAGGAGTAATTTAGGCTTGAGCTTCACATTGCTAAAAGACGCAGGTGGTACCGTAAAAAGTGTTTATAACCCATTAGGTACACCTCTTACAATCATAATTGATCGAAGCGGGAAAATTCACTATTATGCTCTTGGTTTTGAACAAAGCAAAGCCGACCAGATCATGGGTGTTTATAGACAAGAATTGAACGAGCTTTTTGGGAAGTAAGTCAGTCCATCACTAATTTACTCATATTGTAACAGGGAGGAAAATGCGTAAATTTATTTTCATTATAGGGATAATCTTCTTACTCTTCGCTGCCTCGTCTTCAGTTCGGAGTGATGCAAAAAACTCCACGGCTCCTAATTTCATAGCCAAAGATTTAAACGGAACCAAAGTGGAACTGAAAGAGGTTTTAAAGGGCGGTCCGGTTCTGGTCAGTTTCTGGGCAACCTGGTGCAAACCCTGCGTTAAGGAATTGGGAGAACTTCAAAAAGTCTACAAGAAATATCACGAAAAAGGATTCGAGATTCTGGCAGTAGATGTGGATGGTCCCCGAAGCGTCTCCAAAGTTAGGTCAATGGTCAAGGGGCTGGGCTGGGATTTCCCTGTTCTCTGGGATGAGTCAAAAGATATTTACCGCAATTATCAGGTTCTGGGCATCCCCCATACGGTTTTAATCAACCCTGCAGGAGATATCGTTTACACCCACACGACTTATCGCCCGGGTGATGAAGAAATAATAAAAAAGAAAATCGAGGAGTTGCTGAATAACTCATCCCAGTCGGCAGAAGAAAAGCAGGGAGAAAAGAGTGAGAAATAGGCCATTCTTTGTTTTCCCCGAATTACCAGAGTTTCCCCTCTTTGCTTTTTTTCTTTTGCTTCTATTTTCTTTTTTCCCTTTTCCATTTTCCGTTTCTTTGTTTGCCCAGGATTTCAAGTTCACTGCCAGCAACCAGCTCGAATATGATTTAAACAGCGGGGATAATAAAGACATCTTCCACGACTGGTTCGATTTCGCAGGAACCTACGATTTGTATCAGGCCGGAATCAGATACGAGGCTCACCAGCCCGACGACTACGGAAACACCTTTCAGGAATTTTCCTATAGATATTTCCAGGTTACCACAAAAGCGTTCCAGTTGATAGCCGGCAACTATTATGCCATGTTCGGCCGCGGGCTGATCCTGCGCTCTTATGAGAACCGGGACCTGAGATTCGATAATAACCTGGACGGCATAAAAGGTTCCTTAAACTCTGTCCGCTTTGATTTGACAGTTTTAGCCGGCTCACCGAGGAGCGGGTATTTGAGAATAAATGATCCTCTGCAGGGAGCAGACGGGAAAATGGTCGTCTCTAAGTGGCTTACCCTGGGAGGAAGCTTTCTCCGGACAGATATCACCGATTTCGGTTTGGTTCGTCTCTTTGGCGGAAATGCCAGCTTTGTGTTCCCTCATCTGGATTTGTATGCAGAATATGCCCGGAAGGACAATCCCTCAGGGGAAAATATTGAGAAGGACGGAGATGGAGTCTATCTTTCTTCCAGTTTTTACCAGACAGGTTTTGGGCTGACTTTCGAGTATAAAGATTATAAGAGACTCGATTTCACTAACGGAACACTGGTGTATAATAACCCCCCTGCCCTGACCAAAGAGCATGCTTATACTTTGTTAAACCGGCATGCATACGTTTTGAATTTATATGATGAGAAAGGGATTCAGGCACAGGCGGTATGGACTCCCAAAGAAAAGCTCTCCCTGCTGGCAAATTACAGCTATACCACGGATCACAAAAACAGGATGATTTTCTCCGAGATTTATGAGGAAGCGGAATACGATTATAAAAACATTGCTACACTTAAGGGCGGTTTCTCTTATCTGAAAAACAGACAGGAAACAGGTCTCCCTTCTTATCTGGCACCCGTATTTGATCTGACCTATTATCTATCCGAAAAAAACAGTCTCGCTTTTTCCTTTGAGCATTTGTGGACTAGTAAATATGACGGTAATCTCACCTACTACGAGCAGATAATTTCTCTGGGATTTGCTCATTCACCCAATTACTCCCTGACTTTGACTGATGAGCGGACGACCGAATGGAAAACCAGAGCCTGGTCCGGAAAAAAGAACTGGCTCATTCTATCCCTGGATTTAGCCTTGGGCGAAAACCACAACCTTACCTTAAGCTTAGGCTCCAGACGAGCAGGCAAAGTCTGCTCCGGCGGAATCTGCACTGACCGTCCAGCCTTGGATGGCGGGGAAATAAAGCTTCTGAGCAGGTTTTGACTTCGTAGGTAAGCTCTCCTTAGACGCCTGACGAAACAGCCCATTTCGTAGCCCAAGGGCTCTTGACCTACGACTATTTTACTTGAAAAGCATCATGAATATTACCCAGAATATAAGAGTGCCGGCTCCCAATACCAGTATGGCAAGTATAACCCAGGTAAGAGGCGAAACCTTCTTAGCGCTAGTCTGATTTTCCATGCTATTCCTCCTTAATTTTACATAACTCACCAGATTATACGCACAGGGCCATCTCAGGGTTACAAATATATTATCCGTTCTTTATGAAATAGCTTTCGTAAATTGTTTTCCGTAGCGAATAGAAAAAGGGAACTCCATTGTTCTTGTTGTGTATAATAATGCAGTCAGTCGAAAATCCTTAAATTGAAGGAGAGAATATGAAAATAATTTTTTCAGTAATCATAATCTTGTTAATTTTCTTGATCTTCGCTTTCATTATAAAGGCAGGCGATAAAACAGAGGTTCGTTTTCCTCAGACTGAGGCTGGAAAACGGGCTGAATCCTATTTCAAGGCATTCAACAGCAAGAATGAGAATGACATGCGAGCATATCTGGAGCAGAACATCGCTCCCGATAACCTTAAGGAGCGTCCTATCGAGCAGCGAATGTCTACGTTCAGGCAGATAAAGAACGACCTGACAACATTAGAGCCGGTAAAAATACTTAAAGAAAGTCCGGATGAGATCAAGTTAGTTGCCCGCTCCGCAAATGAAAACTGGCTTGAGCTTACCTTCGGATTCGAAAAAAGCTCGCCTCACAAGCTTCTGGGTATAAGGATAATGCGCCTGGATGAACCGCCTGACCTCAATACTCCGAGTACACCATTGACTGAAACGGAGATGCTGAAGGAGCTGAATACTTATATGGATGGGATATCAGCTAAGGATGAGTTTTCAGGAGTGGTTCTGCTTGCTAAAGGAGACAAACCGATCTTCAGGAAAGCTTATGGTCTGGCAAGCAAGGAATATAATTTCCCGAATCGTGTGGATACCCGCTTTAATTTAGGCTCGATCAACAAATTTATGACCCGCATCTCAATTGAACAGCTTGAAGGGCAAGGCAAACTTAGATTAGATGACACTATCGGAAAATATCTACCTGATTATCCCAACAAAGAAGCGGCTGAGAAGGTAACCATCAGCCAGCTTCTGGACATGACTTCAGGAATAGGAGATTTCTTTGGAGAGAAATACCAGTCCACTCCGAAAGACCGGATCAGGACTTTGTCTGATTATCTTCTGCTCTTTGGGGATAAGCCTTTATTGTTCGAACCCGGCACAAATCGACAATACTCGAATGGGGGATACATAGTCCTGGGGTTGATTATAGAAAAGGTGAGCGGGCAGACCTATTTCGATTATGTTCGCGATCATATCTACAAGTTTGCAGGGATGGAAAACACTGCCCACTTTGAGGCTGACGTGCCAGAGGAAAACGTGGCGAGCGGCTATACTAACAACTGGGACGAAAATGAACATCCCGGCGAGCCCAGACGAAACAATATCTTCACCCGTCCAGCACGTGGAAGCTCAGCCGGAGGAGGATATTCCACAGTTGACGATCTGTTGAAATTAATTGTTGCTCTCAAAGAGGGTAAGCTTTCCGCTCCAAAGGTTTCAGAAGAAATCAGCCATCAGGGCATCGGAATAGCTGGCGGAGCTCCTGGAATTAACGCCGGAGTTGAAACCAACCCTGAAACTGATTATACAATCATCGTCCTTTCGAATTACGACCCGCCGACAGCACAAAAGGTTACACGCCAGATTAACTCGTACCTTGAACGGTTGAAATAACTCCAGGCAGGATGCTTTGCATTCAGACGGTTTCTCAAACATTTTACAAATGGGTAGCATCAGGACCAAGGAAAAACTTAACCAGTTTCGATTTTTTAGTTGACTTAGCAGAGGGGATTGTCTAAATTGAAAAGGTTAATCCGCTAACATCATAGATTTGCGCTCTTTATGCGAGCGTTTTAAAGGACGATTTTAGAGGGAGAAGGATTTATGTGTGGGGTGATCGCGGACACGCAAATCTGCTCATTGATTCCTTTTTTGGGATTTTATGGGATGGTAGGGGAGTTTATAGAGGCTCCTTTTCAGTTAACAGAATCTTTTTTGCGAGTCTTCTGATATCTTACCCCTTTAAAAAATCATGGTCTAGGGAACGCTTAAAAAACTGTAAGACCAGGAGGTAACCATGACCGGGAAACCAACGAAGTACCAGGAACGGATTAAAGTCTTGCGTGAGCAAGCAAGAAATGGCGAAATGAAAGCGATGGAGGAGTTGTACAAAAGGTATCACGTAAATGAAATAATGATTAACAATGAACTCATAAACCTAAAGGAAAGGTTTGCGGGACCTGTAACCAGTTAGTAATAAGGTAAAGAAGCTGGAGGTCCCCAAAATAGGCGAGTCAAGAACTTTTTTGATATCAGAGAATTGTGATATACAGCTGAATTAGTAGAGTTCTGTCATAGGGTTCCTCAGGGGACGAGTTTCACAACTGGCTGTATTATGCAAGGGAGTCAGAAGGTAACTCCTGACTCCACAAGAACCAATTACACGATCATAGTTCTTTCGAATTACGACCCGCCAGCAGCACAAAAAGTTGCACGTAAGATTAGCTCTTTCCTTGAGCGCTTGAAATAGCCTCCCACACAAGATGCTTTGCGTTCAGACAATTTCTCTGAACACCTGACAAATAAGTGGGGTCAGGAGCATGGGACTCCTGACCTCC
>DATKKH010000032.1:0-11313 GCA_035543035.1 Terriglobales bacterium
TGATAACGCACCTTTAATGTCCAGCTTACCAATGTACCAACTCCATACGGGTCACAGTCTGCGATCATCAACTTCCATTGTGTGTTTGCTTTTAGTGGGAAAAAGGTGGCAATTCCTTTTCTGGTATAGGTGTTTTGAGAAATATCCCAAAGGCCTTCCCTGAAGGTCGTGTCATCTCCGTATTGCAGAATCGCTATTAAATCGGTCGGATAGGGGTGTGAGAAAGTAATAGATATGTCTACTGTTAGAACCACGGCTTCCTGATTCGCTACATTAGTCCAGACATTGTCCTCTACCCAAGTGCAGTTGTCTGGAATACTTAAACCCGGAGAGTGAGATACAGTTATGGAATCATCAAAAGCTTGTGACAGTTTAGGTAGACAAAAGAGCAGAATGAAAAATATTACCTGAAAAGTTCTTAAGAAAATTTTCTCATTTCTCAAGTTGAACCCCCTTCTTTGCATAGTAATTGAAAAAAGTATTGTATTCCTCTTGTCCCTTGGCTATAAATAACAGTTTCCCATCCTTCAGCAGATTATATTGTGCACTGAAACTGTCATTCCTCGGTCTTATCCCCTCTCTTGGAGGTTCCTCTATTCCCAGACCGATGCTGTTCCAGCCCACCCTTGGCGGAACTTCCTTAAAAGAGCCTGTTAAGGTATCACCTTTATTGATTGGGCCCGGGATCATCTTAAAGCTGATATTAGAGCCGTCGCGGGTAACGAGCTTTAAGCCCTCCGGATAATCCACCTTGGTGACTACTCGATAATCAACTGTGGAAGTATCTTTCAAGGAGAGTGGAGGATAGATGTGGAAAAGGTTGGTTACATATTTTCCGTCAAATTTAACATAAGTTTCTTTATCTGTTATTGCAGGATGGTTAAACATATCGCTGATCCGAATACTACCCCTATCGGAGATATACGCCAATTGACCATTTTCGTAAAAGCCAAAATTAAAGCAAAATTCTCCAAATTCTTGGATGAAGATGCATATTCCATGTGTTCCAATCTCTCTGGGGACTATAGTGATGCTTCCTTCATAAATATCGCCCTTCTTAATAGGCGGGAACCACTTAGGCTCAAGTTGAGTAAAATCAATGAGATTTTCATCAGCATGCACATTTATAACAATATCGTTTCTTTGCTTTCTGGTCACTGATTCAGGTTTCTTTACAAAATCACAACAGGATTTCAACCTTACATAGATTTTTGATGTCTTGTTTAACTGCGGTGCTGGCTCAAAACGGATCTCGCCTAGAAAAGTTCTTTCCTTGCAGGAATCAGCTGGCCATGCAATCCCGTAATCGAAAATCTGCCTGACCTCGAGTTTAGGTGGCTCGGGTTTGTGGGTTGTATCTATTCCTGGGAAATTAGGCCTCGGGGCCGTCACAATCGCCTTCTGACCGTTGGAGAAAATCAAATTAGGCAAGAGCAGTAAAAAAGTGAGGATCATAGTCAGAAAAACTATTGAACCTAAGATAAAAGTTGATCTTTTGTTCATAATGTTTCACTCCTTTATCTATTTATTGATACGGTGTCTTTATCTATGAATCTGAGCTTACCATTCTCATCTAAATTAAAAATAACCTTAAATTCTCTTGCACCAATTGCAATCTTGCCGTCTTGCGGGATTTCTTCCACCCGTAACATAAAATA
Organism: Terriglobales bacterium; assembly: GCA_035543035.1. Lineage (GTDB taxonomy): Bacteria > Zixibacteria > MSB-5A5 > MSB-5A5 > RBG-16-43-9 > RBG-16-43-9. Next base: position 1,659 of record DATKKH010000032.1, read on the forward strand.
AGCATCGCCTGTGCTTGTCGGAACCAGCTTAAAGCCGCCTTTATAGTAATATCCGGTACCCGATGAGCCTGATGATTTCATTGATGATGGTATCAGATTTATCCCGGCAGAACCAGTGGTAGAGATGTTGAGACCCTGTGGAATTGCATCCTTTATCGTAATATAATACAAGATCAGAGTGGTATCGTTCAAGGAAAGGGGAGTATTGAATCGGATATAATTAGTAACCTGTCCGTCTTCAAATTTCAGAACAAGAGGTTCATTACCCGGTGAAGCTTCTTTTCCATGCAGGGAGACCAACTTCCCTGATTGGTCAAAATTCAAGAAGATTTGAAAAATCTGCTCTGCATTTTGCACGCAGGCTTTACTGGTAGTCACATTGACAGCTAAGACATACTGACCAGGTTTTTCAGTCTTAAAACTGAACTTCCCCTCGTAAAAGTCATCCTTTTTTATTGGTGGAGTCCATTTCGGCTCAACCTCGCTGCATTCAAAGCCTCCCCTATCCTCTCCATTGGTCCACATCCTGATTATTCTAAGCTGGGGTTCCTGATAGCAGAACTGATGAGCCTGAAATTTAACATCCACGGTCGTAGTTTTACCTAGCTCTGGCAAGGATTCAAAAACAAATTGGGCTGAATATGGGCAACCTTTTATCTGTTCCTCATTCAACTGCACACCCCATTGATAGTTAATTGTATCCTGAATCGCTTCTGCACCAAAGATGCAACATGGAGCAAAGAGACAGAGGATAAGCATTAATAGTTTAAATCCATGCTTAACCATTTTCTTGTTCCTTTCCCTGAAATAAGTAACTTTTAAAAAGGATATTACAATTATTAAATCAGCAAAGCAAGATCAGATAGTTTGCCGATTCTCCTTCTTCCCCTGAGTGATAAATCTTGAGTTTTACTAAATTAATAATAAAGTCTCAATGAATATTGTCAAGGAAAATCTTCGGTTCCCTCCATCAAAAAAATCTTCCTAACTCCAAGAAAAATAGTTGCTTATTGGAAACGGATTTGTTATATTTATACCCCATGCAAATCAGGGATAAAAAAGGGCCGGAAACCATAGGCTCGGTTCTTGGGAACTTGTTAAAGGACTTGGGCTTAGAGAAAAGAATAAAGCAGCAGGAACTTATAATAAACTGGGAAAAAATCGTAGGTAATAATATAGCCGAGAATACAAAGCCTTTTAAGATAGAAGGAGCTAAACTTTTCCTGAAAGTGAAAAGCTCTGCGTGGAGAAATGAACTTTTTTATCTTAAAAAAGAACTTATCTCCAAGCTGAATGAATCAGCCAAACAGGAGCTGGTAAAAGATATAATCTTTCTCAATTGATTTAAGAATTACCTCTAGGCGACCCTAAAAGGGTCGCACTACGAATAAAAAAAAGAGAAGAAAAATATGAGCAAGACCAAAGTCGACGAAGACGACACGACCCAGAAGGAAGAAAAAGTCGCCATAGGCCATCATTATGATGCAGCTACCATCACGGTCTTAAAGGGACTGGAGGCGGTCAGAAGAAGGCCTGCTATGTATATCGGCGATACCGGCACCAGGGGTCTTCATCATTTAGTCTATGAAGTGGTGGACAACAGCGTGGATGAGGCGATGGGTGGATTCTGTGATTCGATTAAAGTGTCTATCAATAAAGATAACAGCGTGACAGTGGAAGACGATGGCCGCGGCATCCCCGTGGATATGCATCCAACCCAGAAAAAACCTGCCCTGGAAGTTGTAATGACTATGCTGCACGCGGGCGGTAAATTCGACCACCAGACCTACAAGGTCTCAGGCGGCTTGCACGGGGTCGGTGTTTCTGTAGTCAATGCTCTTTCCGAATGGTGCGAGGTGGAGGTATCCAGGGACGGGAAGATTTACTCTCAAAGGTATGAGGAAGGTAATGCCAAAACCGAAGTCAAGATAACCGGCAAGAGCAAGGGAACCGGAACCAAGACTACTTTCAAGCCGGACAAAAAGATATTCGAGAAAATCGATTTCAGTTTTGACATCATCGCTGCCCGGTTGAGAGACCTGGCTTTTCTGAACAAAGGTCTCAAAATCGAGCTTAAGGATTTGAGAAGCGGAAAGTCCGTCGTTTATGAGTACGAAGGCGGAATCGTCACTTTCGTCGAGTTCCTGAACGAGAACAAGGAGCCGCTTCATTCCAAGCCGATCTATTTTCACAAGGTCAGGGATAACATCGACGTGGAAATCGCTGTTCAATACAATTCCACCTATGTGGAGAACATCTTCTCCTACGTGAACAATATCTCCACCATCGAGGGAGGGACTCACTTAATCGGGTTCAAGACCGCGCTGACCAGGACCATAAACAACTATGCCCAGAAAAATAACCTGATAAAAAATTCCGAGGTTGCCCTGCAGGGTGAAGATACCAGAGAAGGTTTGACTGCAGTCATCTCAGTCAAAATCCCGGACCCGCAGTTCGAAGGCCAGACCAAGACCAAGCTCGGAAATTCTGAGGTCAAAGGAATAGTGGAATCGATCACCGGTGAAGGGCTATCCGAGTTTTTTGAGGAAAATTCTTCAGTAGCCAAAAAGGTCTGCGAGAAATCGATCACTGCAGCCCGCTCCAGGGAAGCTGCCAGAAAAGCAAGGGAGCTTACCAGGAGAAAAGGGGCCTTGGAATCTGCTAATCTTCCAGGAAAATTAGCTGACTGCTCAATGGAGGACCCGGATTCCTGCGAGATTTATATAGTCGAGGGTGATTCAGCTGGAGGCTCTGCCAAGCAAGGGAGAGACAGAAAGTTTCAGGCGATCCTGCCGCTTCGGGGGAAGATTCTGAATGTGGAGAAAGCTCCGTTTGACAAGGTGCTTTCGAATGAAGAGATCAGGACTTTGATCACTGCAATCGGAACCGGTATAGGGAGTGATGAGTTCGATATAGCCAAAGCAAGATATAAAAAAGTGATAATTATGACTGATGCGGATGTTGACGGCTCTCATATCCGGACTTTGATTTTGACTTTCCTTTACAGGTATATGCCTGAGCTGATCGAGCAGGGATATGTCTATATTGCCCAGCCCCCTCTATACCGGGTGAAGAAAGGAAATTCCGAGATGTATGCTTATTCAGATGAGGAGAAAGATCGGCTCTTACAAAGATTGGGAAATCAGGGTGTTAGTATTCAGAGATATAAAGGTCTTGGCGAGATGAATCCTGAACAGCTCTGGAGGACAACGATGGACCCGGAGAAAAGGACTTTGCTTCAGGTCGCCTTAGAGGATGCAGCAGAGGCAGACAGGATCTTCACCATTTTGATGGGAGACCAGGTGGAACCGAGAAGGAAATTCATCGAAGAGAATGCAAAGTATGTGAGGAATTTGGATGTGTGATTTTGGAGTGCATCATCCGCGATGATGCATGCATTGACACGGTCAATGCACTTCATATAGGAAAATTCTCATGGCATTGGAATTAGAAAGAGAAAAAGTAGTCCCGGTTCTGCTTGAAGAGGAGATGAAATCCTCCTACATCGACTATTCGATGTCAGTCATCACTGCCCGCGCTCTGCCAGACGTGAAAGACGGGATGAAGCCTTCCAACCGCAGGATCATGGTAGCGATGAACGATTTGAATCTGGCGCCGGGAAGACCTCACCGCAAATGCGCCAAGATCGCCGGTGATACCTCTGGTAATTACCATCCTCACGGCGAGCAGGTGGTTTATCCCACTTTAGTCCGTATGGCTCAGGATTTCAATATGAGGTATCCATTGGTCGATGGCCAGGGCAATTTTGGATCCATCGACGGGGATGCTCCGGCAGCGATGAGATATACTGAGGCACGGCTCACTCCTTTAGCAATGGAGATGCTGGCGGATCTGGACAAGGATACAGTCGATTTTATTCCCAACTATGATGGAACCAGAGAAGAGCCAGTGGTTTTGCCCTCCAAATTCCCGAATTTAATCTGCAACGGTTCAGCCGGAATAGCGGTTGGTATGGCAACCAATATTCCCACTCACAATCTCTCAGAGGTGGTCGATTCCCTGGCCGCACTGATAGACGACCCGGAATTGGAAGACCAGAAGCTTTTGAAATATATCCAGGGGCCTGATTTTCCCACAGGCGGAATAATCTACGGCAGGGGCGGGATAAAAGAATATTTCAAAACCGGCAGGGGCCGTCTGGTTCTGCGAGCCAGAGCAAGTATAGAAAAGCAGAAATCCGGAAAAGAAAGCATCATTGTTACTGAGATTCCTTATCAGATAAATAAATCTAACCTTCTGGAGAAGATTGCTGAGCTGGTCAACAACAAAGTTATCGAGGGGATCTCGGATCTAAGAGACGAGTCTGATCGTGAAGGGATGAGGATAGTCATCGAGCTGAAAAGGGAAGCTCAGGCTGAGATAATTTTGAACCAGCTTTTCAACCATACCCAGATGCAGACCACTTTTGGTGTGATCAATCTGGCCCTGGTGGACGGCGTGCCTAAGGTTTTGAATTTGAAAGAGATTCTCAATCTGTTCATCGAACACCGGCATACAGTCATAACCAGAAGGACAAAATATGAGTTAGCCGAGGCAGAGAAAAAAGCGCATATCCTGGAAGGTTTGAAAATAGCCCTCGACCATATCGATGCAGTTATAAAACTTATCAGAGCCTCTAAAGACCCGGCAGAGGCAAAAGATGGCTTGATGAAGAAGTTCAAGATGTCCGAGATTCAAGCCCAGGCTATACTTGATATGAGACTGCAGAGGCTGACTGGTCTGGAAAGGAAAAAGGTTGAGGAGGAATATCTTGAGCTGATCAAGCTGATCGCAACTCTCAAGGGGATTCTGGAAAGCAAGACTAAGAGAATGAACCTGATCAAAGAAGAGCTGGTCACTTTGAAGAAGAATTACGGGGACGAAAGAAGGACCGAAATCAAGGAGGAAGAAGAGGAGTTCACCATAGAGGACCTGATTGCAGAAGAGAATATGGTGATAACCATAACCCATAACGGATATATCAAGAGATTAGGCATAGATGCTTATAGAAGGCAGGGCAGGGGCGGGAAAGGGGTAATAGGGATGGAGACCCGGGAAGAGGATTTTGTCGAGCACCTGTTCATCGCCTCGACTCACGATTATATCCTCTTTTTCACCAGCACTGGAAAATGCCACTGGCTAAAGGTTCACGAGATACCGGTAGGAGGCAGGGCAACTAAGGGAAAATCAGTGACCAATCTTCTGGAATTAGCTGAAGGAGAAAGGATCAAGGCCTTTGCCCCGGTCAAGGAATTCGATGACAAACATTATGTGATGATGACAACCAAGAACGGAACCATCAAAAAAACCGAGCTTTCAGCTTTTTCCAATCCCCGGAGAGGCGGGATAAACGCCATTAATATCGACGAAGGGGACGAGCTGATAGATGCAGTGATCACTGATGGAACCTGCGATATCGTTTTAGGCACAAGAGAGGGTTTGGCTATCAGGTTTCCGGAGGAAAAAGTAAGGAGTATGGGAAGAACTGCTTATGGAGTCAGGGGTATCTCTCTACGGGGTAAAGACCTGGTCGTGGATATGGTCGTGATTAAGCGGGATGCATCTCTTCTCGTCGTTACTGAAAACGGTTACGGCAAGAGAACTCCGATTTCAGATTACCGCGTAACTAATCGAGGCGGAAAAGGGGTCATAAACGTAAAGACCAATGAAAGGAACGGGAAAGTCGTTGCCCTGAAAGAAGTTCTGGAAGACGACGAGTTGATGCTGATTACCGAAAAGGGGATGATCATCAGACAGCCGATAAAAACCATAAAAGAGATCGGCAGAAATACCCAGGGCGTCAGATTGATAAGCCTGGATCAGGGGGACAGGGTAGTAGCTGTGGCAAGAGTAGTAAAGAGCGAGGAAGAACAAGAAGAAAATTCAAACGCTCAATAGTTCAATCCGCCAGTGGCGGACAAAGGAAAAACGTAGCGTCCAACCTAGCGTCGGACGTTTTTGTTTTCGTGGTGCTACCCTTTAAGGGTCGCAAGAAAACATGTGGACAGAACGATGTCCTGTCCTTTTTTGGTCTCTCTAAATAAATATCTCTAAACCAGATATCTCTAAAATTCTATTTCTTGTCCACACTAAGTGGACAAGTGTCAATGTACGCAGTTGATGGACACTCAATGTCCATATATTGTGGACATTCGGAAAACCTTTGCCCCATCTTGAGGGCAAGATGGGACTACCCTCTCAACAAAAGGTAGAACAGGCATTCTTGCCTGTTCCCCAAGGTCAGACAGGAATGTCTGACCTACCTATTTTTATCCATCATCCATTATTCGTCATCAGTCATTGCCTTTCTTTTTATTTGCTTTTTTCCCAAAAGGATATATTATTGTATTTTTAACTTGATGAGCACAATACCTGAGAATCTGAAAAGATTAGAGGAGAGGATTGAGAAGGCGGCTATAAGGTCTGGCCGCAGAAAAGAGGATATAATCTTAGTCGCTGTTACCAAAACTATCGAGCCGGAAAGGATAATAGAGGGTATCGAAGCGGGAATCAAAATCATAGGAGAAAACAGGATTCAGGAGGCGCAGGAGAAGTTTAAATTTATCACCAAATCTGTCGAAAAACATCTGGTCGGGCACCTGCAGACAAATAAGGTCAAAAAAGCTCTGGAGCTTTTTGACCTGATTCAGTCAGTAGACAGCCTGCATCTGGCTCAAGAGATATCAAAGAGAGCCTCTGAGATGGGAAAAGCGGCTGATGTCTTGATTGAGGTGAATACTTCAGATGAGCCCTCTAAATATGGAGTCAAGCCGGAGGCTGTCTCAAATCTGGTCGAGGAAATATCGAAATTAGAGAATATTATAATAAAAGGTTTGATGACAGTCGGACTGCTGACTGAAGAGATTGAGAAAGCCAGACCCTGCTTTGTGAAATTAAAGAGTTTGTCTGATTCGCTCAAAAACTTAAAAAGAGAAAATGTGGAGATGAGGTTTTTATCTATGGGTATGAGCTCGGATTTTGAGGTGGCAATCGAGGAAGGGGCGAATATGATAAGGATAGGAACTGCGATTTTCGGTGAGAGAAAATAACAGGTTGGATTGCAAAAGCTTGCTTTTGCGCTCCGAATCCGGAGGTGAAAAATGAAGATAACGTCCTGGGAAGTAAAAAATCAGAAGTTCAAAAAGAAATTCAAAGGGTACGACCCGACTGAGGTGGATAATTTCTTAGAGATTTTAGCCGGGGAGATCGAGGAAGGAACCAAGGAGATCAACCTTGCCAGGGAAAAGCTTTCCTCTCTGGAAAACAAGCTTTCGGAATATCAGAATATGGAGCAAACCCTGCAGAATGTGGTCCTTACCACCCAGAAGACAGCAGATGAACTGCGGAAGAATGCAGAAAAGGAGGCCGAGCTTTTCGTGCGGGAGGCTCAGCTCAGGAGCCAGAAGCTGATGGAGGAATCAAGCTCCAAAGTCTCAGAGCTGAAAAGAGAAATCTCCGAGTTGAAAAATCTGAAAGATGCCTATGTTCTAAAGTTCAAGTCGATGCTGGACCTTCACAAGAATCTCTTAGTAAGTCTTGAACAGGAAGACGGCTCACGGTTTGATAAAAAGAAGGAGTTGACTGACGAGGAGATGGAAAAAGTAATAAAGCAGTTCAAAAAAGAAGAACCTACTTGAGGAGCGGTAGCCGCAGACTTAAGCCTGCGTGATCAGAAATCGCAACCTGAAGGTTACGGCTACCGACTAAGAGGATCTTATCCCCTCTCCCCTTGTGGGAGAGGGTTAGGGAGAGGGGGGAACACAAGAATGATTCACCCTCACGTTAGTCCCCTCCCGTCAAGGGAGGAGAAAATGACTCCTCACAGAGTGAGGGCGCTACAGAAAACAAAAAAGGATGTAAGAATGGAAAATCTGAAAGAAAAAATTGCTCAGGCAAAAGATTTTATACAGAAGAAAATCGATTCTAAGCCCCAGATAGGAATTATCCTCGGCACTGGCTTAGGTTCTCTGGCCGAAGGGATCAAAGTGGATACCCGCATAGATTACAGGGAGATTCCGCATTTCCCGGTTTCGACTGTGGAAAGCCATGCAGGAAGACTATTAATCGGCAAGATTGCGGATAAAAAGGTGTTAGCTATGCAGGGAAGGTTCCATTACTATGAAGGTTACTCAATGCAGCAGATTACCTTCCCCTTGCGGGTGATGAAAGCTCTGGGAATTAACCTTTTGATCGTATCCAATGCCTGCGGGGGACTGAATCCTCAATATCGGGCAGGGGATGTGATGGTGATCTCTGACCATATCAATCTATTGGGAAACAACCCTTTGGTTGGGCCGAATGATGAGTCGCTCGGTCCCAGGTTCCCGGATATGTATAACTGCTATGATAAGGAATTAATCGCTTTAGCAGAGAAGTGCGCTTTAGAGCTTGGTATCAAATTGCAGAAAGGTGTGTATGTGGCAGTTGCGGGGCCTAATTTAGAAACTGCGGCTGAATATAGATTCCTGCGAGGAACCGGAGCTGACGTGGTTGGCATGTCAACAGTTCCGGAGACGATTGTGGCAAGGCATCAGGGAATGAAGGTTTTGGGGTTTTCTATCGTGACGGATATGGGTCTCCCGGATGCTCTAAAGCCAACTAATCTGGACGAGATAATCGCCACAGCCAATAAGGCTGAGCCGAATTTGAAGAAGATTATCGTTAAGGTGGTGGAGGAGTTAAAAGTATAATAAATATTCACAGTTGATGGAGCGGATTTAGCGGATTTGACTGCCATTGCGAGCCCGAAGGGCGAAGCAATCTGTTTACTCCATAGACGGATTGCTTCGTCGTCCTGTGGACTCCTCGCAATGACGTCGCGTGGTGCAAAGAAATGGCGGAGCATAATCACTACCATAGTGTCAGGCCGGAGCCGGGGGTTTTGTTCGTCCCTCTGCTTTTGACTGCGCTGATGACTTTAGTTGAATTCATCGGCGGAATCCTGTCCGGCAGTTTGTCCTTAATTGGCGATGCCGGGCATATGCTGACTGATACTATGGCCTTGGCCCTGAGCTATTTTGCTCTGCGGCTTTCCAAACGACCTGCGGATGCAAAAAGAACTTATGGTTTTCACCGAACAGAAATTTTGGTCTCTCTCTTGAACGGTTTAACTCTGATTGTAATGTCCGGATATATTTTCTACGAAGCATATCGCCGGTTCTTATCTCCTACGCATATAAAAGCACCTTTGATGCTCACGGTTGCTGTTATCGGTCTGGTGGTCAATGTCATCGGGATGCTAATCTTGAGGAAGTTCAGTCAGGGGAATCTGAACGTCCGAGGTGCATTTTTACATATTTTAGGAGATGCGCTTTCCTCAATCGGAGTCATAGCCGCCGGGATTATCATCTTCTTCACCAAATTTTATTTAATCGACCCTATTGTGGCTATCCTGATCGGCGGAATAATCTTAAGAGGGGCAGTGGGATTAGTAACAGAATCAAGCAACATTCTTTTAGAGGCAGTTCCCAGGCATCTGAATATGGATGCTATCATCGAAGAGTTGAAGAAGATTCCCGGGGTAAATCAGCTGCATGATTTTCACCTGTGGACTATAAGCTCAGGGATATATGCTTTATCCGGGCATTTAGTCATAGAAGACCAGATGGTCAGTAAGAGCGACCAGATTTTACAGGAGTCTAATAAAATCTTGCAG
>DATKKH010000033.1:0-15359 GCA_035543035.1 Terriglobales bacterium
GAAAGATGAAAAGAAACTTGTTGCTCTTATTCTTTTTTGTGATTATAGTCAGTTTGACAGGATTTAATCTTGCTTTAGCTCAAGACCCTGGAGTGCGGGATACCTGTACAGTTCAGCGTTTACAAAATGTTCCGGCTAATACTCAGGTAGTGGTGAATGTTGATATAGCTAACGACGAGCACTTAGGCACATTTGTTATTCCGTTGGTTTTCCCGGATACGGCCAGCACTTTGGATGTCAAATGTGACTCGGTGAGTTTTGTAGGCACCAGAGCTGCCTCAGCTACTTTGGTAACCGACGCTAGTTCTATTGAGAATTCCAAGCACAGATTAGTAGTGTATGCGATTTGGTTTATAGGAGATCTGGCACCGGGCAGCGGTACTGTGGCAAAGATCTATTTCACCACCGGTTCGACCTGGAATTCTTCCTTATCGGTACCAGTCGATAGTCAGTTTTACCCACCGGCAAGTGAGATGGTTTTTGTGAATACAACCGGGGACTCTAGTTGGATTCCAATTTTTTATAAAGGCGCCTTGGATGTAAAAGAGATTAATACTCCAACCAAACCGACTGTTTTCAGCTTGGCTCAGAACTATCCTAATCCCTTTAACCCCAAGACTATGATAAGATTTGCCCTGCCCAAAGATTCCTGGGTGAAACTGGAAGTATACAACATCTTGGGACAGAAGGTGAAAACCCTGGTAGATGAGAAATTGGAAGCAGGTGTCAAGGAAGTCGAGTGGGATGGAAAAGACAGCAAGGGTCTGGAGGTAGCAAGCGGTATTTATTTCTACAAAATTAAAGCTAATGATTTCTCAGATGTGAAGAAAATGGTGATGTTGAAGTAGCCTTTCAAAATAGGCATTTTCAAAATAAGCCTCATCCAATTGATCGGATGAGGCTTATTTTTATGAGGTACTGTCAGCTCTGACCTGTAAACCTACAGAAATCATTCCTACGTTTTCTATAAGTAAGTGGTCAAACCTAAAGAAACTCCTCAGATTATCCATTTCTTAATTGACAATGTAAACATCTATTCTTAAGTTATACTCGATCAGGAAATTCTCGCAATCAAGAAGAGCTTAAAACTAAAATCAAATACCAATAATCAGGTTGCCAGGATGAAAAGAACTTGGTTGAAGTTGATTTTTTGGTCAGGCATTTTGTATCTTTCTGCCTTCAATCTTGCACTTGCTCAGGTGGACCCTGGAATCAGGGATACCTGTAGCCTTTCATGGTTCGAGACAGTACCTCCAAATTCAACGGTAGTAATGAATGTTTATGTGTTTAACGATGAAGCCCTGGGACTTATTGATATTCCACTGGTATTTGGAGACTCCAGTAAATATCCTGACATCCGATGCGATTCCGTAAGCTTTGTAGGCACGAGAGGTGCAAGCTCCATCATTCATAGTGACACATTTGACATAGACAACAGTAAATACAGATTGGATGTGTGGGCTTTGTGGTATGTCCCAGGTAGTTATCTGGCCCCTGGAAGAGGGGCAGTAGCAAAAATATACTTCACTACCGGCCCATTCTGGAATTCGTGTTGCTATCACTGGGTTGATACTACGTTCTTTCCTCCTGGCAATGACTTGATGTTCGTGGATGTTTTAGGTTTGACCAGCTGGGTTCCGGTGTTTGTTAAGGGTTGTTTAGAGGTTCAAGATGTAAACACACCTGCTAAGCCTGGAGTCTTCAGCCTGGCTCAGAACTATCCCAATCCCTTTAACCCCAAGACCATGATCAGATTTGCCCTGCCCAAAGATTCCTGGGTAAAACTGGAAGTTTACAACATCTTAGGACAGAAAGTAAAGATCCTGGTGGACGAGAAATTGGAAGCAGGTGTCAAAGAAGTCGAGTGGGACGGAAAAGACAGCAAGGGTTTGGAGGTAGCCAGCGGTATTTATTTCTACAAAATAAAAGCTTATGATTTCTCAGATGTGAAGAAAATGGTGAGGTTGAAGTAGTAATATTCTAACTCATTGATTTACAGAGAATAAAACCTCATTTATTTAAATATGAATGAGGTTTTTTATTGAAATTTAGAAATTTATGGCGAGCATCGATTACTTGCTAATTTTGCTAACTTCTTAATTCATAAAATATTATCGACGTAAAACAAAGATTTATGAAATTTCATGATATTTTATAATTTATATTGACAAAGTACCACTCTCCCTATAAAATAAGTATTATTTTTAAAAAGTCCTTTTCAAAGGGAAAAAAGGGATTATGATAATTCTTAAAAAGGAGACTGATGCTTAGCCTTTTGAAAAACAAAATCTTGATTGGCAAAGAGGAATACTATTTAAATTCTGCTGAAATTCATTATTTCAGAGTAAGTAAAAAATATTGGTCAGTATGCTTTGAAAGAATAAAGAAAGCTGGATTTAAAATAATCTCTACCCCAGTTCCTTGGAACCTGCACGAGGTCTCAATTGGAGTATTCGATTTTAATGGGGAGACTGACAGTCGGACTGATTTAGTTGTTTTTTTAGAACTGGCAAGAGAGTTCGGATTTAAAGTCATATTGAAGATTGGGCCTTATATTGGATCAGAATGGAAAAATGGGGGCTACCCTGATTTTGTACTAGAGAATCAGGATCTTCTGGCCAGAGACCCTCAGGGAAATACGGTTGCAGTATCTGAACAGAAGGAATTTCCTGAGATCGCCTTACCCTCTTTTGGCCATCCTTCCTTTAAGAATCATTACAAAAGATACTTAAATGCCCTGAATGAAGTGTTGAAACACTATATCTATCCCAAGGGACCGGTAGTCGTTATCCAATTAGGGAGAAAGACCGGTTTAAACTATTTCTCCTGCCCCTTTAAGCTGGATTATAATTCCTTTGTAATCCAATCCAGTTATCCAGGTTTTCTAAAAGATAGGTATAAAGAGATAAAAAATCTAAAATCGGCTTATAAGATCAAAGCGAAAAGATTTGAGGAATTCCAACCTCCGAAAGGTGCGGAAATAAAAAAACCTGCAGAGTTGTTAAGATTTCTGGATTGGATCGATTTTAAATCAGGCTTGGTTTCAAATTACATTCTGAATCTAAAGGAACTTATTTCCTCTGCTCAGGTATCACCGCTTTTCTTTACAGATATTTTCTGGGAAGATAACCTCTTTACAACGACATGGTTTTCACTTCAGAAAGAGGAGATTTCAGAAGGGATGGAGGTTGACTGGTTCCGGGATTATACTGAATTCTCCTGGAACCTTAGATCCTTTGTGGGTTCAGCATCATTCCCCTGGTCAAGCGAATTCAGAAACGGCGCCCCAGCGCTGGTTCCCCAGGGAAAAAAGACATATTTTCCGCTCAGTTCGCAGGAACTGAAATTTTTGCTGATCTCCTCATTAGCTTTCGGGATAAAAGGATTTAACCATACTATGTTCGTGGAGAGGAGCAATTGGTATGGCTCTCCTTTAGCAGAGGATGGGACAATTCAGGAAGGGTACGAGCTGATAAAGAACTTTAACCTGTTACAGGATAGAATCGGTACAAAGAGCCTGGAGAATTTGTCACAGATAAACCTTTTGAATTATGACCCTTATCTCCATCTGAGTCGTTTGAAAAATCAGACACTCTTCCCTTATCTGAATTCTCTGTTGAGGATGACTCACTCGGGTTTGAGCCAAAGCCTGAGAAACTTAAAATTTGGTTACCTGATCTCCAATCTCGGACAAGGGAAAAAACTGGAGAAGTCTAAAGTGCTTTTAGTGCCGGTAGCCGAATTTATGGATGCAAAAGCTCAGACTTTTCTTTTGGATGAAGCAAGAAATGGAAAAAGTCTGGTTCTGTATGGCCTTCTACCCCGATTAGACCGAGACCTTAGAAAGTGTGAAATCCTGTCCCGGGGTCTTAAAATCAAAACTACTCAATTTTCAGCAGTGGATAAAATCCAAACCCCAAAAGAAGAATTCAGCTCTCAGGTCTACGGATTCGTAAAGTCTCATTCGAGGAATTATCAGGTGATAGCCCGGGCAGGCAGAAAGATCGTCGGGGTCAGAGGAAAGCTTGGGAAAGGGAAGATCAGCCTGTTTACTTTTGACATTTCTTCTTCAGTCTGCAGCGAAAGGCTGAGTTTCCTGGACAGCGTTCTGCGGGAATCCGGAGTTACCAGATTTTTGAATTCCTCAGACCCTGACCTGGAGATGGTAATTCAGAAAAATGAGAAAGTAACCCTGTTATATTTGATCAGCCCCGGGGTTCCTTTTTCTCCAGAGAAAGAAGGACTTAAGAAAAATATAATTCTGGAAATAGATTGCAGCAAAATTGGGATCAAAGGTAAAAAAATTACCTTAACCGAGCTTCTGGATGGTCAGATTATCAAAACTACCTCTGAAGAATTGAAGAAGGGGATTTCCATGGAATTTGGAAAACTGGAAAGCAAGATTTATTTAGTTGAAGGGATTAAGGGCAAGTGATCTCCTGCCTGACTCGAATTAAAAACAGATCCGCAAGTTAGTTTCCTGTCAACGGTTTTTTTGAGCAGACTTCATATCCACAGAGCCCTAATAAGAGTCAGATTCAAAGTAAATTAATCTTTTTCTTCTTTTTTTGGCCCCGGTTGGATCAGAATAAATCTCTGGTTTTTCCCTCTTTTAATGGCAAGCAGGATCTGTTTTTGTCCCTTTACTTTTTCCAGGGATTTTTTGAAATCATCCAGAGTCGAGATCTTCATATCCTCGACTTTCTTGATAACATCCCCCTCAGACAGCTCTCCCTGACTGGCAGGACTCCCTACCTCCACAAAAGAAACCAGAACTCCCTCCTTGTCCTCCAGCATATAATCCCGATATATTCCGTCAGTAATCTCCTTGACTGTAAAGCCTAAATCGGTCTCATATTCTTCAGGTTTGACTTTGGGCTGAAGAGCAACTTTGGCTTTTAGATCCAGGAGTTCTTCCTTTCGCTTGATATTCAGAGAAACGTTCTCGCCGACTTTGCTCTCCGAGACCAGAAGAGAGAACCGGTTTAAGTCCTCTTCTTTTTCCGCTGAAACTTTTTCTCCCTGATATTCCAGGATTATATCTCCCGGCTGGAAACCGGCTTCTTGTGCCGGTGAATTTAGCTCTACATCGCTTACTAATATCCCCTTCAAATTTTCATCTCCGAAATATTTCGCCAGCTCCCGGTTTAAAGGCTGAATCGATAATCCGAGCCATCCTCTCTCGATTGTGCCTGAGGCTAACAACTTGTCCTTGATCTCTAAGGCAGTATTAATCGGAATAGTAAACCCCTGTCCACGACCCAAACCGATAGAATTTATTCCTATCACTTCACCTTTCAGATTTACCAGCGGACCACCGGAAGAGCCCGGGTCGATGGCCGCATCGGTCTGGATGAAATCCGATATGAGCCTGGATTCCTCTGGCAGGAAAGGCATTACTCTTCCTTTACCGCTGACTATGCCAAAGGAAACTGTTCGGTCGAACCCTAGAGGATTCCCTACTGCAATAACCCACTCCCCAACTTCGATTTTATCCGAATTCCCGAATTTCGCAACTATAAGTTTCTCCTCGGATTTTATTTTGATCAGAGCCAGGTCGGTCTGGTTATCCACCCCGATTATCTCTGCCGGATATTCTAATTTGCTGGGCAGGGTAACTCTTATGGACTGGGCTTTGTCCACCACGTGCTCATTTGTCAGAATATAACCGTTCTGGTCGACCACCAGGCCTGAGGCTAAGGATTTGAACTTGAAGCTGTCAGATTTCTTGACGACCTCTATATGCAGAACCGAGGGTTGAATCCGGTTGGAAAGAGAGATGATGACTTTCTGCAGGTCATCAAACAGATTTAAAATCTTCTGGTTCTTCTCCCCAATAACCGGAGAAAACTGGGACAGAACAAGTACCAGGATAGTAATAATAATGTTGACTTTTCTCATATCTTAGCACTCCTTAGCTGGTAAGAATTATACGTCTATATAGTTGAATTTAAAAAAAAGGTCAAGCAAAAATTCGTGCAACATTTCATCCATAGGTGCGGATAAATTTTATCCGTTCTCCAGAGCAATCAGGTAAATGCTCACAGGCTAAGAGGATAACAAGGCAACTCGAAAATGACATCAGAAGCCCCAAAAACTATTTTACTTGACAGAAGTCTTATTATAGGTTATAATATGAATCTACATTGAAAGGAGCGGGCTGTGGCAAGTCCTAAATTAAATCTGAGGAGCAAAGATTTTTTGCTCTATGGTCTTTTTGCTTTATTATTTATCCTGGTGGGGGTTTTGATCGCTTCCAACCTGGATTTCTCCAGCCGCACAAAAGCGGTTGAGTCCAACCAGACAGAACCACCCTCAAGGCTGGCTCAGCTTTTTGAGAAGGAAAGTCCTTTTGTAGCCGTAGCAGAGGAGGTCAGTCCGGCAGTGGTGAACATCAGCGCCGAAAAGGTCGTGGAAAGCAGGTATCACGATCTGTTCCCTTTTGAGAACGATCCGTTCTTCCGCAGGTTTTTCGGGGAAATACCACAGCCTCAGACTCCACAAAAGTACAAGGATTACTCCTTAGGCTCAGGATTTATTCTAAATAAAGAGGGCGAAATCCTGACCAATAACCACGTGATATCGGGAGCAGACAACATCACAGTAAAGTTAGCAGACGGCTCCGAGTACAAGGCTAAGTTGATGGGAACGGACAGCGAAACCGATATTGCGGTAATAAAAATAGATGCCAAAAAGCCTCTGCCCACGGTGAAGTTAGGTGATTCTGACTCAATGCGGGTAGGCGACTGGGTTGTTGCAATAGGTAATCCCTTTCCTCAATTAGGCTTAGACCGGACGGTGACTGTCGGAGTAGTTAGCGCCAAGGGGAGAAAAGGGCTTCAATTTGGGGATGGCGGAACACCTGCATTTCAGAATTACATCCAGACCGATGCTGCCATAAATCCGGGAAACAGCGGGGGTCCTCTATGCAACATAGAAGGCGAGGTCATAGGAATTAATGCGGCCATTACCAATCCCACTGGAGAGAGCTTCAATATCGGCATAGGGTTTGCAATTCCCATAAATCTGGCGAAAACCGTACTGCCACGCCTGGAACAGGGCAAACAGGTTTCCAGGGGTTATTTAGGAATTGTCCCGGTCAATATTACTAAGGATCTGAAAGATGCCTTTGATCTTCCTTCGACCGAAGGGTTGCTGGTTCAGCAGGTACAGCCCAATACTCCTGCTGCAAAAGCCGGGATGAAAACCGGAGATGTAATCATGACCCTGGCCGGGAAAAAGGTCACAGATGCTGATCAGTTCAGACTACAGGTAGCCGAAAAAGAGCCAGGAGAGTCTATAGACTTAGGCATCCTGAGGAACGGGAAAAAGATGGATCTCAAAGTCAAGCTGGGTGAGAGGAACAAATTCCTAGCAGCCACTCCTGCGGAAAAGCCTCAGAAACAGGAGCAGGAGGAAAAAGACTGGCTGGGAATTCAGGTCGAGACTTCTACCGAGGACTTGGCTTCCCAGTTCGGGGTGACTTTTGCCAAGGGCGTGATAGTCACGGGTGTCGATCAGGGAAGTATCGCAGATGACAGCGGAATTCAGCCAGGAGACATAATCTCCGAGGTCGACCGGAAACAGATTCAAACCAAAGAAGATTATACCAGGATCATCAACGGGCTGAAAAATAGAAAAAAAGCAATAGCCTTTTTAATCGTTCGTAACGGGAGTTCGACATATTTAGTTGTTAAACCCGAATAGGAAAGGAGTGATTCTTGGCCAAGAACTCAAAGAGATATAGGGATGAGGACAAATCCTTAGATCTTTATTTGAGGGAGATAGGGGAAACCCCTCTGATAAAAGCAGAGGAAGAAGTCGAATTAGCTAAGAAGATAAAAAACGGTGATCAAACTGCTTTGGAAAAACTGACCAAAGCAAATCTCAGATTTGTAGTCAGCGTGGCCAAGCAGTATCAAAACCAAGGTCTTTCTTTGGCCGATTTGATCAATGAGGGGAATATCGGGCTGATAAAAGCAGCTAAAAGGTTTGACGAAACCAGGGGTTTCAAGTTCATCTCTTATGCGGTCTGGTGGATAAGGCAGGCCATCCTGCAGGCACTGGCTGAACAGTCCAGAATTGTAAGGCTTCCTTTGAATAGAGTGGGAACTCTCCACAAGATAGGGAAGATCTCCAGCTCCCTGGAGCAGGAATTCGGACGCGAGCCAAGCCCGGCAGAGATAGCCAAAGAGTTGGAGCTTTCCACTTTAGAAGTATCAGATACCCTTAAGATCTCCAATACCCATCTTTCCCTGGATGCTCCCTTCTCCACATCCGAGGATAACAGTCTGATGGACGTGTTGGAGGATGAGCTTCAACCAGCACCGGATGAGGCGTTATTGGATGAGTCCTTAAGACTGGAGATAGAAAGAGCCCTAAGAACCTTAAGCGGAAGAGAGGCTCAGGTTATAAGTCTCTACTTTGGGCTGACTCAGGAAAAGCCTTTAACCTTGGAGGAGATCGGTGCAAGATTCAACTTGACCCGTGAAAGGGTCAGGCAGATAAAGGAGAAAGCTATCAGAAGATTAAGACATGCTTCGAGAAGTAAAACCTTAAGGGCGTATCTGAATTAAAGAATCAAAAAACATACAGAGCCGAAACTGGAGATGAGATCATAATCCTTGTTCAAATCTTATCTTAAAAAAGATGTCCGACACAAGGTCGGCCGCTACGGAGTGGATGCATCCATTTCCACCTCGGAGGATGACATTCTGGTGGACTTACTGGAGGATTGGCTACATTCGGCTCCGGATGAGGCGCTGCTGGATGAAGCCTTGAGGCTGGAGATAGAAAGAGCCTTAAGAACTTTGAGCGGCAGAGAGGCTCAGGTCATAAGCCTCTATTTTGGGCTAACTCAGGAAAGGCCTTTAACCTTAAGGGAGATCGGAGCAAGATTCGGCTTGACCCATGAAAGGGTGAGACAAATAAAAGAAAAAGCCATCCGCAGGCTCCGGCAAGCCTCCAGAAACAAAACTTTAAGGGATTATCTTAATTAAAAAATTACAGGCAATATAGAATTGAAGCAGGAGCAGGGCTGATTATCCCTGCTCCTGCTTTTTGTGTAAGAAAAATGTCCGACACCCGCCAGAGGGTCGGACGCTGCGTATTTTTTTTTAGACTTTTAAACCTTTGAACTTTTCTTACCTGCAGGGCTGAGTACCTCCCTTGAAGAGGTAATTTATCAGATAAATTGCATCTGAAACTGTTACCTTTCCATCACAATTAGCGTCTCCGGACCTGGGGCAGTTTACTGGAGGGGGACCGCTCTTGAAAAGATAGTTTATAATGTAGACCACATCCGACACGGTAACCAACAGGTCACCATTTGGATCTCCAGCAATGAGATTGGCTGGAGGCCTAACTCTGATATAAACTGTGTCCCTATCCACTGCTCCGCACTTGTCTTTAAGCTCAAAAATAAAGGTATATACAGAATTAGTTCCGGAAGTTTGGAAGCAGTTGAAACCGGTCAGCAGGTTTGGCCTGATCATGGTGGTTAAAAAGAGACATCTGGGTCCGGAAATAAGCGTTAAGCTCAAAGAATCATCCGGGTCCGAATCGCTTCCGATCAGGTGGTCAAAGCAAACCGTACTGTCCTGGCACAGGCTGTAACTGCTGTCCTGAGAGGTCAGGACTGGCGGATGATTAAATCGAATCCTGATCTGCACCGTGTCAACCACAATATGTCCGCACTTATCTGTTACGCGGAAGATCAAAAGATGGGAATTGAAAAGAGTGTCAGCATAAACCGGTCTCCAGAAGAAGTTTCCGCTGAGAGAGTCGATTCCTCTAACCGGGTTGGAAGGTCTGAGCTCTCCATCAGTAGATATCTTGGTCAAGGTGAGAGAATCACCCCTATCCAGATCAGAAGCTGAAATTCGGAAGAAAATAGAATCTCCCAGATTGCATAACTTATAAGAAGAATCTGCCGGAAGAGATAGAGAAGGAGAATGCTGCGAGTTCACAGTTATCTGGACTATCTCGCTATCCGAAGCGAGGTAAGGATCTACGACTTTGAAGTGAACATTGTATATACCAGCCTGGGAACAACTCGGGCTGAAATAGAATGAACCTGCTCCGTTGCCGCTGTCTACAAAGGCGGCATTAAGAGGGAGATTGGTAACAGTTAATCTCAGGCTTTCAGCATCCACGTCAGTTGCATGTACTCTGAAGACCAAATTAGTCCCCTCATCCATAATCTTCGGACCAATCGGATCCAATACCGGGTCGTGATTTAAATTATTTACAGTAATCTGCACTAATTCGCTATCAGCAGCGCCAACAGTATCCCTGGAAATGAAGGTAACATTATATGTTCCCGCCTGAAAATAATTCGGGCTGAAAGTAAATGAACCAGCCCCATTGGTACTGTCAGTAAAAGTGGCGTTGGTCGGGACATTTAAGGCACTCAAAAGCAACCGGTCACCATTTATATCAAATGCATGAATTCTAAATGCTAATACTTGTCCTTCGGTCAGGTTCTTTGCTCCGATAGAATCTAATACTGGAGGATTATTAACATTAATTACGGTTATAGCAACTATTTCACTATCTATTGCTGAGGATGGATCTGTAGCCTTGAAGGTGACATGATATAATCCTGCCTGGACATAGTTAGGGTTAAACCTGAATAAGCCTGATCCATTTCCACTGTCGGTAAAGACAGCATTAGCAGGCAAATTCGTCATACTCATAACCATACTATCCCTATCTGCATCTGTAGCATGCACTCTGATCGTCAAAATAGAACCTTCATTTACGCTCCGTGGGCCGATAGAGTCCAAAACCGGTGTCTGGTTCCCTGCGCCTATCACTGTAATCGCTACTACCTCGCTGTCAGCCGCACCTGCAGTATCCCTGGCAATAATAGTGATATTATATGCCCCGGCCTGAGTATAATCCGGACTGAACCTGAAAGAACCTGTTCCTCTGGTGCTATCGATGAATATGGCATTAGCTGGAATGTTCAAAGCACTCAAAATAAGACTATCACCATTAATATCCGTAGAATGAACTCTAAAGGTCAATATCTGACCTTCAGTAACTGATTTTGAACCAATTGAGTCCAATACTGGAGGATTATTTACATTGATAACGGTTATGTGCACCAATTCGGTGTCAGCTGCACCCACAGTATCTCTGGCGATGAATGTTACATTATAGATTCCAGATTGGGTATAATTCGGGCTGAACCTGAAAGAACCGGCTCCATTTCCGCTATCGGTGAAAACGGCATTGGACGGAATATTCAAAGCATTCAAGATCAGACGGTCACCATTTATATCCATGGAATGAATCCTGAAGCTCAGAATTTGACCTTCGTTCAAGTTCTTTGCTCCAATTGAATCCAACACCGGTGGATTATTCACATTGACAACCGTTATTGGCACCAATTCACTGTCTACAGCACCAACAGTGTCTCTGGCAAAGAAGGTGACAGTATACACTCCGGATTGTAAGTAACTTGGACTGAACCTGAATGAGCCTGCTCCGTTACCGCTGTCAGTAAATGTAGCGTTGAGAGGGATATTGGTCGCGTTTAGAATCAACCTGTCTCCATTAGCATCTGTAGCATGAACCCTTAGGGATAACACTTGTCCTTCATTTACAGTCTTTGCCCTTATAGAGTCAAGCACAGGAGGATAATTAATCGGAACAGCCTGTCCGGGAATCACCATCAACTTATCGAATTTCCGGTCGTTTTTAGCATACCAGTACATCGGAACCCTGACATCCCCCCATCCCTGCCATTCCGGTTTAACCTCGGTAAAATCCTTTCCTTTCTGGACCTCTAATTTTGTGGTTCCGTTGATCATTATATCCAGACTTTCTGCAGCAAAACAATCGAAAGTCAAGTAATAAAGCTCCTCCGGATCCGGGACATGTGAACCCCAGGACCAGTCTTTCAAAGTGGTTATGTTTATGGTCCTTTTACCATTTATATTCTCGACTTTCACTTGGGCAAAAGCAGAAGCTGCCTGCTGGTTCAGAATATCCTTTGAATTCGGGATCCATATTCCCAGGGAATCTTTTATCTGATGGACTGCACGGATCGAGTCTATGCTGGTCGAGGTCAAGCCGTTGTTTTTCCCGAAATGGGTATAGTAGATATAAATCTGCCAGTCGTTGGCAACCGAAGAGGCGATTGCCTTGTTGAACCAGGCATAAGTCCGCTCTGGTACTGCATCATCCCAGTTGCCGTTGCGTTTGAACCGGTAAGTTCTGGTAACACCATCCGGCAAAGTTAAAGGATCGAAAATAACCTGGGCAACGTTCAAGCTGTCGACTCTTGTATGGATGTCATAATGATAAAGGAACCAGCTTTCCTGCAGAGGACTGTCCCAGAGAAACTTGAATTTTCCCGGAGCAAAAGTCTTGTTCGCGTGGTAATAAGGAGTTCCTGGAGTCGCACCATACCGCTCCGTATTTATGTAATTACCACTATGGCTGACCCATACACCTGCTTTATAGATTTTATCCAGCCCGTGGTTTTGCATATAACTTAAGGCTTTGAAAACATGGGAGGAATCGAGCCCCGGGCCGCCGTCGTTATATCCGGTATGACCAACCGTATGTGCACTGGTTATCCAGCCTCTTTGTATCCACTGGTCTAAGCTATCTCCATAAAAACGGCTCAAAGTATCAGTGCCATTAAAATAAAAGGGTACTTTCTGACCGAAGATTCCTAAACTATCAGGTATGCCATTCCCTGCATTCCAGAACCAGAGGCTACCTATTGGAATTTTACCGTTAACCCCTCTCCCCCATCTCCCGCCAACGTTGGCATCCGTTTGTAGGAATCTTCCCAGACTGTCGGTATAGCTCGGTGCTGAGGTATAATCTATGTCGCTTTCTATAGTCATTACTCCGTTATAATTCCAGGGGAGTCTTCTTATCCCGATCAAGGAGTATTTATCCTTGATGGTCATGAAATTCAAATCGCTGTCCAGGCTGCCCCAGCTTCCGGATGAACCCCTGAAGTAACCATTTCCTGCCGCATACCCGTTGGTTCCATAGAGACATATTACCCGGTTCGAGGAATCAGTTCTTCTAGCATTTAAGGTAAAGGCATAAGTTGAATCAGTCCTCAGAGAAACAGGCTGGTTGAAAATGAACCAGACCTGGTAGCCTCTGGTGAGATTATCCGGCTGAAGGTCTCCCGATTCCAGGTTCCCGTCAGGTATGTCGGTCATTTTCACCCAGGCAGTTGCAAGTACCACTTCGGTCGGACGGCCGGAAAGGTCTGTGGTCCTTAACTGCAGCCTGACAGAATCGGTCGAGCTGCTCAATCCCATTCGATCCAGATAGACTGCTATTCCATCCAACTTTGCAGAAGTCGGTCTGAAAGTCTGGGATACAGTCAGAGTGGCTTCCAGGTTCAAATCCCAGGGATAAATGGATTGTGTCTGGGAGATGTCAAAAGCTAACTGATTGACGATTGTGGCTTCAATCTGGGAATAAAATAAAAAAACTAAAACCAAACAAAGGATAAATTTAGACAAAAATTTACACATACCTCCCACTTTCCAGGTCGCGGAAGTTATTATTAGATTATTACCCGCCTCAGGCATATTATAATATATAGGTCGGCTAAAAGCAACTAAAATTTAAAAAAATTTTAGCTCTAAACCAGTTTAAGTTTGCGGAGGGACAGTCTCGGGTGTGGGAACAACCGGGGCCGGCTTATCCTTAGGTCTGGTGCCTAAAAGGGTCGAAATTGCTCCACCAAAGCCGATGGTGGAGACCACATACGTGATCACAAAACCAAGGATGGCAAAAATAATACAGAAAGGCGAGAATATGCCGCAGAAAATCCTCAGGAAACTGGCAAATAACCACAGAAATTCGATCGCAAAGATTCCTAAAGCTAAAGTCAGCATCTGGGTCTGGGGTTTTATATTGGTGTTTTGTTTCAGCTTCTCGCCCACTATCAGGGAAACACTGGTGAAACCTAGGATCATGGCTACCAGAATAAAGAGGGGAAGCACCAGGAAAGCCACCGGTATGCCGATTATGGTGATGATCAGAAGTATGAAAGCCGGCAGAATCAAAATCTCGCCTAAGAATCCAATTAAAGCCGATTTCCAGACATTGCGGGAGACCTCCTCTTTGATCTTCTGAATATTTTTAGGCACCAAAGCTATGGAGATGATACTCAAAAAGAAGGTAAACAAGATTATCAAAAGAGTGATGAGAAATCCGATCCCCCGGCTCCAGAAAGCGCCCGGGTGAAATATTAAAAACCTGCCGGGAACAAAGCCTAAACCCTGGGTTTGTCCTCTGATTATGGCTCCGGGCTCTTTTTTTACATCCCCCCCAATACTTGTCGCATCTTTTTCGATCACCCCGGTAGAGGAAACAAAAACATCTCCGCCGATCGACACCACGCTGCCCTCGACTGTCCCCTTGACATAAACGTCACCGCCGATGCATACAATGTCTCCGGGAACTTTCTCCCCTGCTTCCACGGTGATATCCCTTCCAAATTTCACTACATCACCTTCATTCAGTTCGACCGTGGTGGTGTGTTTGGGGAGCTGGATCTTTATCTCCGTATGAGAAGTCTCTGCTGGCTCGGTAGTAGTTATCTTGACCCCCTCTTTGCCTACAACTACCGCTCCGGTTTTTTCCTTGATTTCCTTGCCTTCCTGGGTCTTGATGGTTATGCCCTGATCCCCTATTTTGATCTCGGTGATCTTCTGTCCAGTCGTATCCTGTGGGTTCTTCTTCTTTTCCGAGGTCTGAGGATAAGCAGATAAGAGGAAAAGATGGAAAACCAAGAAAAAAAGCGCGGATAGTTTGATATATTTTTTCATGTTTTAATACTCCTCGATGTTAATGTCACCGCTGACTGTTTCGATCTCTGTTTTCGCCCCTCCGGAACCCAGCTTTCCCGATAGAGAATAGCGGGATGCGGTTTTCAAAACCATTGGCACGTTCATGCTGATCTCTCCGCTAGTGGTCTCAATTTTTAAATCCGATTGAGCACCTTTGGAGATGGAAAGGTAAACCTCCCCACTGGTGGTTGTCAGATAATAATTCTTGGACGGCAAAATCTGCGTTTTGGCTTCGAGATTTCCGCTGGTGGAACTCAAATCCAGACCCCCGTTAGTCTGTTCGACCGATACATCCCCGGAAGTAGTGGTGATACTGATATCTCCTTTGAGTCCCCTGCCTTCTACATCCCCTGAAGTCTGGGAGGACTTAAGAGTGCCGTTGAACCCCTCTACATCAACTGTTCCGCTGGTGCAGTCGATGTTAAGTTCACCTTCCAGGTTCTTGAGCTGCATATCAGAGCTGGTTCCTGACAGGCTGATCTTTCCTTTTGAATCCCGCACCTGAATATTTCCGCTGGT
>DATKKH010000034.1:0-10835 GCA_035543035.1 Terriglobales bacterium
CCCTTCCCTTAATTCTCTTAATGTTTTTTCTACTTGATATGGATAGAAAAACATCAAATAATCTTTTTCTGGTATGTCCTTAAACCTTTTCTTGGCTGATTCTAATACATTTATGTCACTCTTGAGTAAATTGCATATCATATCCGGACATTCTGAACAATTATCATATTCTTTGCTTTCGCAGCATATTTTAATGGGACAATTCTCCCTACATGCTTTCCATCATTCAAACAGCCTACACAGCCGATAGAATCAGGCTCTCGTTCATAACAGTGATAGCGTAACCATCCATTTGTTATATCAGACTTCTTATATTTCTTAAGATTGGGAAAATAAGAAGGACATAAATCACACCTGTTACCGCAAGGAGCAACTAAGTTTTTCAAAATTAATTCCCTTCTTTCCCATAAAATCAAACAAAACTCAATGCCCTTCTCAGATCCTCAATTAAATCCTCTTTATTCTCAATTCCCACGCTCAAGCGAACCAGGGTATCGGAGATGCCAAGTTTTTTTCTTAGATCCGGAGGAATCGAGGAGTGCGTCATTATTGCCGGATGGTCAGCCAAAGACTCCACCCCGCCTAGGCTCTCGGCTAAGGAGAATATCTTCAGTTTACTCAGGAACTTCTTGGCTCCGGTTAAATTGCTCTTCAGCTCAAAAGAGACAATTCCACCATAT
Source organism: Terriglobales bacterium (assembly GCA_035543035.1). Lineage (GTDB taxonomy): Bacteria > Zixibacteria > MSB-5A5 > MSB-5A5 > RBG-16-43-9 > RBG-16-43-9. The sequence continues at coordinate 681 of DATKKH010000034.1, forward strand.
CCGCTCATCTGTTTTCTGGCAAGCTTGTGATGCGGGTGAGATTTCAGTCCGGGAAAGATAACTCTTTTGACTTTTTTATGAGTCGACAAGAAGTTTGCCACAGCAATAGCATTAGCCTGGTGCTCTCTCATCCTCAAGGATAAGGTCTTAAGTCCTCTGGTGACCAGAAAACAGTCGAATGGACCTGGAACCCCTCCTACTGCATTCTGGCAGAATTTCATCCGGTCAAAATATTTCTGGTTCGAAGTCAAAATCGCGCCGCCGACCAGGTCGCTGTGCCCTCCCAAATATTTAGTGCTGCTGTGTGCTACTATGTCTATTCCCAAATTAAGAGGCTTCTGGAAATAGGGAGTGGCAAAAGTATTATCGACGGCTGAAATGAGTCTATGCTTCCTTGCAAAATCCGAGACCTTTTTCAAATCGATTATTTTCAAAAGCGGGTTAGTCGGAGTCTCGACCCAGATCATTTTCGTATTTTTCTTAAAAGCTTTCGAAAGACTCTCTGGAGAGGTCATATCGACGTAGGTAAATTCAAGCCCATAACCTTTATATACCTTTTCGAATATTCTGTAAGTGCCTCCATAAAGATCATCACAGGAGATCACATGGTCACCAGACTTTAAAAGATTCATTACTACCGAGATGGCTGCCATCCCGGAGGAGAAAGCCAGACCGAATTTGGCATCCTCCAAAGAGGCTAAGCACTTTTCCAAAGCTAACCTGGTCGGGTTGGCAGTGCGGGAGTATTCATAACCCTTATGTTTTCCTGGAGATTCCTGCGCATAAGTCGAGGTCTGGTAGATCGGAACGATGACCGCACCTGTGGCCTTATCAGGCTCCTGTCCGATATGAATGGCTTTTGTCTCAAATTTCATCCGGGACAAGTTGCTCCTTTCCCTTATTTAAATATATTATTTTTTGCTTGATTATGCTAGTCCAGAAACCCGTTATCCTTCATCCATTGATCCGAATAGATCTTGCTCAGGTACCGGGTGCCTGAATCAGGCAGGATGGTTACGATTATCTTATCTTTCCCCACTTTTTTAGCCAGGTCGGCTGAAATTTTCACGGCTGCGCCGCTGGAGCCTCCTACGAAAAGCCCCTCTTCCTTGGTCAGCCTGCGAGCCATTAAAAAAGACTCTTTGTCGTTGACCTGATAGATATCGTCTATGATGGAGAAATCGACGTTCTCCACCAGCATATCTTCACCTATCCCCTCGACTTTATATACATGAGGTTCGATCATCTTCTTATGCTTGAAATAATCATAGAAAACCGAGCCCATCGGATCGACTGCTATGACCTTCATATCAGGTTTTTTCTCCTTAAGAAACTTACCTGCTCCGGACAGAGTTCCTCCGGTGCCGATTCCTGCCACAAAATAGTCGATCTTTCCCTGAGTTTGTTCCCATATCTCAGCTCCGGTGGTATAATAATGAGCCTCAGTATTCTTTAGATTATGATATTGATTTACGTAAAAAGAGCCGGGAGTTTCCCGTGCAATCCTCTTGGCTGTTTCATAGTAACTTGAAGGTGAATCCGGAGGAACATCGGTAGGCGTCACAATGACCTCTGCGCCAAAAGCCTTTAAAAGATCGATCTTCTCCTGGCTCATCTTATCCGGTATAGTAAAGATAGCATTGTATCCTTTGATAGCCGCAATGATTGCCACACCAATCCCGGTGTTTCCAGATGTATTTTCAACTATTGTTCCCCCTGGCTTTAGTAATCCCTGTTTTTCAGCATCTTCTATAATATAAAGAGCCATCCGGTCCTTGATGCTTCCCCCGGGATTCATAAACTCTGCTTTAGCTAAAACTGTAGCGGAGTTTTCAGCCACGATCTTCTTCAGTTTGACCAGAGGGGTATTGCCGATAGATTTTAATATGTCGGGAACTATGCGCATTCTGAAAACAAAAGATTCTAAATACAACGGTTAGGACATCTTCTGAAAACAGGCAGATTCTTAGAGGTTTCCACCTTCACCATTTTCTCTATCTTTTTTCCGTCCCGTGACAGGAGAAGCCTGACCTCCGAGCCTATAGGTGCATTGGAGATGATCTTCCTGAACTCGGCTTCATTTTTTATCTTTTTTCCATCACAGTCTATGATCAGATCTCCGGACTTGACCCCCTGTTTGAAAGCAGGACCACTGCTATCTACCTCTGATACCTTCACCCCTTCTCCTTCTGTGCGATTCTGTTTAAGCTTGCCGCAACCAGCCTTAGAGTAGATCCCTATCCAGCCTCTTTTGATCTGTCCATCCTGCTTAAGGATTCTTCCTACTACCTCGCAGGTGGATGCAGGCAAGACCAAGATTACATTATCTTTTCCTTCTAATTTCCCCTCTGTTAGACCCAAAAGATCACCCTTATAGTTAAAAATCGGAGTGCCCGGCTGGTAGGAGGAAAAATTGGCGGATACGACTAATAGTTCTTGATCATAAGGATCGATCCCCCCGATCCAGGAAGACCCGACCGTGCCCAAAGCCACCTGCAAGCCCTTGGAGTAATTGGTGTTTCCCATTATCAGACCCAAAGTTCCGTTTCTGATCCTCTCCTTTTTTGCCAGGTGTACTGGCTTCAAATTCCCTTTTTTCAACTTGATTAAGCTGACATCGGTCTCAAAATCACAATAGATGTCCGCTATATCTGAATCATCTATGGTTGTGCCATCCTGGAGTTTAATTTTGAGCTCATCTGAATTCTGCAATAGGTTTTCAGTGGTGAGGATAAAATTCTTGTCCAGAACCACACCGGAGCCGATCTTCATGCTCTCGTTTGCCCGGTTGATTGCAGAGATCGAGACCACCGAGGGACCGACCTTATCCATAACCTCATAGATTTCGGACTGCATCCTTTCCAGATTACCCCGGCCACATCCGCTGAGGATAAAAACGGGCAGGATAAGGCAAGCTGCTTTGATTAAGGTCGAATTTAATGGGAACTTCATAAAAAACTTTGGCTATTGATTATGCTTTACCTCACTTCTGGCTGACAGTGTAAATGGTCAAGAGCCCGTCGTCTTTGGCTGAGAGAAGTTGACCTTCATAGATAATCAAGTTGTTAACCAGGCTGCCTGAACCGTAGGTTCCGGATCTGAAGATAGAGGAAAAGCCTATTGCCGCTCCTATCAAAATCAAAACTGAGAAAGCGTAAGCCGGAACCGGACCTAAAAGAGGCGTCCGGAGAAAAGCTAAAAGCGAATCAAGTTTTTCTCGTAAATAACTCTTTAGATCGAATAGTGGGAAAACCAATTTTCTTTTCAGACTGAAATCTTCCCAATAATCATCTGGAGGCTTAAAATTCAGGGTTTTCTCTAGCAGGTTTAATGCGGCGCTATATTCTTCAAACTCTTTGAAACACTCAGGACAAATCTTGAAATGCTCTTTTAAAAATCTTTTCTTCTCCTCACTCAAATCATTATAATCCAAGAAAAAATCTTTAGCCTTTTTGCACCTCATATTTTATTCCCGCCTTCTCCAATATGCTGGGATGACGCTTGATCAGTTCATCCCTGAGTTTAGCCCTGGCTCGGTGCAGATACCATCTCACCGTGGCCTGGGGCATTCCGGTTACCTGAGAAACCTCCTTTATATCCAACCCTTCCAGATCTCTTAAAACGAAAACCGACCTTTGTTTGGGATTCAGACTCTCCAGGGCTTCATCCACTGCCACGCGGATCAACCCTCTCTGATAAACTCCTTCGACATCATTCTTCTTTTCCTTTAGCTCACCGATGATGTTATCCAGCACTTCCAGTTTGTGTTTCCGGAATTTCCGGATGAAGTCTATCGAGGCGTTGATGGTTATTCGGTAAAGCCAGGTGGACAGCTTCTTGGTGGTATCGAATCGGTGCAGGTTCTGATATATTTTTACGAAGACCATCTGGGAAATGTCTTTGGCATCCTCGTAATCACCTACCATCCGATAAGCAATTCCAGCCACCTGAACCTTGTACCTCTGCACTATCTCCTGGAAAGCCTCCTGGTCACCTCCTTGAGCTTTTTTGATTATCCCTAAAAGCTCCTCCTCCTTTTTTTCGGCTGAATTACCTGGTCTTTCCCCGGCTAATTTTTCATCCTTTGGATTATCAAAGGGCATACAATCTCTTCGTTATAAAATACGTTTGGTTTTAGGTTGTCGTTTGGTTACTTCCTTTTTTTAAAAAAAATCTATCTCGGGTAAATTTTCATTCCTTTTTTATCCAGGAGAGTTGAGGTGATTCCTGCGATTTTGTTATCTTTATCCCCGGGGCAAAATCCGCAGGAAGGGCTTCCTTTTTTGAAATAAGCAGAGTTTATTTTAAATCTCCTTCCTATGCGAAAAGATAAATTGGCGCCTCTTAAAAAGAATTCTGTCAAATCTTCTCCCCCAGAAGAAATCACTAATTTCCGCCCCTGCTTGATTTTTGTCCAAGAGATTTTTCTGGGAGTGGGTAATCCTCCAAGCTGTTCCGGACACAAGGGCAAACCCTCTCCTTTATTGACTTTTAGATAAATATTCTTATCCTTTTTGTCCTTCCCGTTATACCTGCATTTAGCCCCAGCCAGACAGGCTGAGGTAATAAATCTCAATGCTGCCATTTTTTACAGATAAGTGTTTTCCGGAGGGTAAATTTTCTCTGGCTTTATTTCACTCGTGATTATTTTAAAATCTCCCGCCCCAGAGATAAGGTTGTGGGTTTATCAGCCTCCCTTTTAAATAGATCTCGTAATGCAGGTGCGGGCCGGTTGAATATCCGGTATTACCCACCCTGCCGATTATCTCTCCTCGCTCTACCTCCTGGTGATCCCGAACCAGGATAACCGAAAGGTGACCGTATGAGCTTTTGTAACCATTCTCGTGATCGATCGTCACCAGTTTGCCCAGACCCTTTTGCCAGCCAACGAAACTCACCTTTCCCCTGGCAGAGGCTATCACTGGCGTCCCGAGATCCGCAACTATGTCCAGCCCCTGATGCATGCCCATTTCGCCGGTGAATGGATCCGGCTCAATTCCGAATCCCCGGCTGATATAGCCGTCTACCGGGTAGACAGAGGGAGTATGGTCAAGGAAATCTTTCTTCTGGTTGAGCTTTTGATATATATACTCGAATTCCGCTTTCTCCGACCTGACCTGATCGACCAAATTGTCTATGTCAGCCATTTCTGATTTTGGATAAAAGCTGTCATCTTCTGCCAGAAGCTGGTCTTCATCTTTTTGCCTCTCGTCTATTTCGGATTTCAGCCCTAACAGGATGTGTACTTTATGCTCCATCTTACTTAACTCTTTTATCTCTTTTTCCAGCTCACCTTGAAAGAACTCCAGATCCAGAAGTTTACCAGTCAGAATCCTGTTTTCCAGTTCCAGGCTGGTTGCTTGAACCTGGTCTACCCTCTGTCCAAAAAGACCTAAGAAGCTGAATCCAACTGAACCGCAGAAAAGAAAGAGGCTAAAACCCAGGAAATAAACCAACCCTTTGGAGAGTGACTCTTTCAAGAGCCTTAAAGTAACCTTTAGTTCAGAATATAGGAAATTTAGGGGCTTTTTCATATTCGGTGAAACCTTAAAAAAATAAATTATACAAAAAAAAGGGATTGTCAAGCTTTATTTTCTTGATGAGCTATAATGAATTTCCCCCCTGTGCCTGGTAATGACTTTATTCCTCTGAATGGACGTTCCTCCTTCGCTTTTTTCCCCATAAGTCAACTCCGGACTCTATTGATTGGGTCAAATCATCATTTTTTTATCTTTTTCTTAATATTTATCATTGACTTAGAAAACCCAGGACGAAATCAAACTTTCTACGGTCCGACTGGATTAAGAGCAATTCCATTTCCAATCCCGAATTTGAGGAAGATCCTGGCCATACTTATCTATATATTCTTTGTGTTCAATTAGCCTGTCCCTAACTGCCTGCTTGATGTAAGCTGCTTTGTAGCTAAGCGTTGGAACCCGGTCGACCACATCTGATACTAAATGGAAACGGTCCAGGTCATTTCGGACTAACATATCAAAAGGAGTAGTTGTAGTTCCCTCCTCCTTGTAGCCTCTGACATGGAGGTTATGGTGATTTGTCCTCCGGTAAGTGAGACGGTGAATTAACCAGGGATAACCATGATAGGCGAAGATGATCGGTTTGTCAGCGGTAAAAAGGGTATCGAATTCGTGCCCGGACAGGCCATGCGGATGCTCCTCTTTTGGCTGAAGAGTCATAAGGTCGACTATATTCACCACTCTTAATTTCAGGTCTGGAACAGTCTGTCTCAAAATCTCGACGGCAGCCAGGGTCTCGATAGTTGGCACGTCCCCACAGCAAGCCATCACCACATCCGGTTCCGTCCCGCTATCGTTGCTTGCCCATTCCCAGATGCCTATGCCTGAGCTGCAATGCTTGACCGCTTCTTCCATGCTCAGCCACTGGGGCTGAGGCTGTTTGCCAGCCACGATGACATTAATATAATTCCGGCTCCTGAGACAATGGTCAGCTACCGAAAGCAGTGAGTTGGCATCTGGAGGGAAATATACTCTTATGATTTCAGCTTTTTTGTTCACCACGTGGTCGATAAATCCTGGGTCTTGATGGCTGAACCCGTTGTGGTCCTGCTGCCAGACATGAGAGGATAGAAGGATATTAAGCGAGGCCATGGGCCTGCGCCAGGGTATTTCGCTGCGGGTGACCTTTAACCACTTGGCATACTGGTTGAACATCGAATCGACCAGATGAATGAAAGCCTCGTATGAAGTAAATAAACCATGCCTTCCGGTAAGCAGATAGCCTTCAAGCCACCCCTGGCAGGTATGCTCGCTTAAGATTTCCATGACCCGACCGTCTGGAGACAAATTCTCATCTTCGGAAATCGTATCCCCCATCCAGGCTCTATTGGTAACCTCGAAAAGAGCATCCAGCCGGTTGGAGGCAACCTCGTCCGGTCCTATGACCCGGAAATTTCTTTGAGGGCTGTTTAATTTTATGATATCCCTGAGAAAACGTCCCAGTACCCTGGTTGACTCCTCTTTGACCTGACCAGGCTCTGAAACCGCAACTGCATACTCTTTGAAATCGGGCATTCTTAAATCCTTGAGCAGGAGGCCACCATTTGAATGGGGATTGGCACCCATACGTTTTTCACCTTGCGGAGCAAGAGCTGTCAGCTCTGAAAGCAGCTTTCCTTTTTCGTCAAATAGTTCTTCCGGTTTATAGCTCTTCATCCATTCCTCTAAGATTTTTAGATGCTCAGGTTTTTTGTCAAACTCTGCAAAAGGGACTTGATGAGATCTCCAGAAATCTTCGATTTTCTTGCCGTCGACCTTTTTTGGACAGGTCCATCCCTTAGGAGTTTTCAGAATAATCATTGGCCATCGGGGTCGGGTCGATAACGAATTCGTGCGCGCATCTGCTTGAATCCTCTTGATCTCGTAAATGACCGTATCGAGAGTTTCTGCCATCAGATGATGCGCTCCCTTTGGATCTGAGCTTTCGACCCAGTATGGTTGGTGACCGTAGCCGATGAAAAGGTCTTCCAGCTCCTGCCGGCTGATACGTGCCAGGATAGTCGGGTTGGCAATTTTATAACCGTTCAAATGCAAAATTGGCAAAACTGCACCGTCGCTTTTCGGGTTCAAAAATTTATTCGAGTGCCAAGCTGCAGCTAAGGGACCTGTCTCAGCTTCTCCATCACCCACTACGCAGACTGTGATGAGATCGGGGTTGTCAAATACCGCACCGTAAGCATGCGAAAGAGAATATCCGAGCTCGCCACCTTCATGAATTGAGCCGGGGGTTTCTGGAGCAGTATGGCTGGGGACGCCGCCTGGAAAGGAAAACTGCTTGAAAAGTTTTTTCATCCCTTCAGTATCCTGGGAAACATCCGGATATAACTCACTGTATGTTCCCTCCAGATAAGTGTTCGCCAGCAAGGCAGGTCCCCCATGTCCAGGTCCTGTAACGAAGAGCATATTCAGGTCCTGCTTCTTTATCAGACGATTAAGGTGAACGTAAATGAAATTAAGACCGGGTGTGGTTCCCCAGTGCCCCAGTAATCTCGGCTTGATATGTTCTTTCGACAGCGGTTCTTTGAGTAGAGGATTATCCAGCAGATAGATTTGACCAACGGACAGGTAGTTTGCAGCGCACCAGTAACGATGCATAAGCTCCAGCATTTCTTGTGAAATAGATTCTTTTTTTCTGGTTTCTTTTTCTGGCATAGAGTTCTCCTTAATTAATTAAGAGGATTTGCTCAGGCCAAATCGATTGAGAGATTTGCCTTTATTGAAGCGAATTCTGCTTTCCCTTGATTTGGAGTAGTTAATATCTCATGCAACAATCTGAGATGGAATTTTTCAGTGACCATTAAGTTCTATCGGATTTTCATTTAATTAACTTAGAGGTAGTCTGGGTGTCAAGTAAAAACGGAACGGACGGTTGGACTCAACCGTTTCGACAAATATCTTAAAAATATAATCCTCAATCAAATGTAGCTATACGATAACTAACGTGGAACAACCTATTAAACAGGTCTATCTCTTATTTGAAGCAATCTTGAGATGTCGACAAACTGATAATGCAGTAATGGCTTTCTATTGCAGATTTAAGAATTTTTTTTAAAGGGAGGCTTTTATTTTATCAATATGTATTCCCTTTTTAAAATCTTATTCACCACCCGAACGAATTTATCCGAGCTTAGGGCTTGAAGGGTATATATATGCCAGCAGGTCTTCTCTGGCAGTTTCGAATTGAGTTTTCTTCTTTTGGTGTGATTGTTGTTCACTTTTTTCTCCCTTGAATCAAACCGGTATCAGCTTCAGGTCAATATCAAGAGCAATCTTTATGCCTAAGTGTGGAGAGTTTTCATCCAGTTTTTGCTTTTTTAATTCACTCCCTGGCATTGGATTAAAACGAGTTGGAATCAGTGAATCATAGATAACTCGAATTATCGGAAAAAAAGGATAGACCTATGTCAATATTCTATGGGTTTTCTCCCATACCAAAAATCCGATCGGGGGGGAAATTTTTATTTGTAATAAAAAGGAAGTTTTGCTATCTTTTCCGAAACCTGTATCCTCGAATTGTCGTATGCAAAAAAGGAAGACATGGGTAGCCCAGGATGACCAGGCTCTGGTAAGGGAAGCTCTGGAAGGAAAGCAGAAGGCTTTTAAGCTTCTGATGGAGAAGCATAAAAATGCGGTTCAGCATGTCATTCTGAAGCTGGTGCGTAATTATGATGAGTCCCTGGATTTAGTCCAGGAAACCTTTGTCAAAGCTTTCAGTTCCTTGGCAACTTATAAAACCAAATACCGTTTCACCACCTGGCTCTACCGGATTGCGGCAAACAGCTCTATTGACTATCTTCGCCGGAAAAAAATCGAGGCTTTCTCGCTAGACCAGCCCCGCCAGACGGAAAAAGGAGAATTCGAAATCGAAATACCGGACCGGACTTTTGACCCGGAAAAAGATTTCGATTTCAAGCAACGGGAATTGTCCGTAGAAGAAGCTATAGACTCTTTGCCCAAAAGATATAAAGAAGTTATCCTTTACCGTCACAAAGAGGACAAATCGTACGAGGAGATAGCTTCGATCCTCCATCTTTCGGTGGGAACGGTTAAAGCAAGAATATTCAGAGCTAGAGTTCTTTTAAAAAAGAAACTCAAACATATGAGGTAAAAGGATATGAAAGGACAAAAAGTAGATTATTTTAAGATTTTAATCTGCGGAATAACCTTTCTCTTTCTTCCTGTTCTCTTACAGGCCAAGGAATTCAGTTTCCCCCTGCAAAAGGAGTTTTCGCTGGAGGAACCTTTATCCTTGGAAGTCGAAGATCCTAGAGGCGAGATAATATTGGAATCGCATGAACTGAACAAGATAGTCATCCAGGCCACCAAAATGGTCGAAGCCAGGGATAACAAGGAAGCAGAGGAACTTTCCCAGAAAATCAAGCTGGATATCGAGAAAACCGGGTCTTTGGTCCGGGTTAAAGCCAGGTATGAGAAAGCTGAAAAAGGAGGTTTTTGGGAAAGGCTTTTCTCTGGCAGGAAATCGGTCGAAGGCTATGTGAGTTATCATATCTTCGTTCCCAAAGACATCCGTGAGGCGGATATCTCGGTAACTAGCGGAGAGATAAGCGCTTTTTACCTTAAGGGGAAGCTGGATCTGGGTGCAACTTCCGGTGATATT
>DATKKH010000035.1:0-3306 GCA_035543035.1 Terriglobales bacterium
TCACCAGCGAACAGTTCGCTTATGCCGGAGGAGTCAACGGCATAATGCTCCGGGAACAGCCCGCGGCAAATTTTATGTTTGGAAGCTTTTATGCGGAATCATTGCTTATGGCTGAAACCGGATTTTCAACCGGTGCCATCCAGGTAGCCGGGACTGCCAATATTCACCAGCTTCCTTTTTTTGTGGTGGCTTGTGATTATACCTTGATCGGGGAAGAGCTTTTTGCCGCTTCTGCTTATTTATCCAAAGAGCCCAAACTCTTAGGCAGTTTAAAAGGTTCTGATTTAGCTAAGCTTTTGATAATGATAATTCTGGCTCTTGGAGTTATTTTGGAAACAACCGGAGTTACCAGATTTACCTCCTGGTTTTTTGTGCAGTGAATGCAGATTTTTGGAGTATAACAGCTTGTCGAATTTGACCTTGAGGCTGTTGCAAATTCAGTGAGGCAAGAGCAAGCTTTTGCACTCTGTATAACAAATAACGGTAGAACAGACATTCCTGTCTGTTCATGATAGGCAAGAATAATAATGAAAGGTTCCTTTTTAATCTTATTGCTTTCAACCATATCCATCGGCTTTTTTCATGCCTTAGCGCCGGACCACTGGGTTCCTTTTGTGATGATTGGAAGGTCATCCAACTGGTCCAAAAGGAAATTAACCTGGGTAACTTTTTTGTCCGGGATCGGGCACGTCGGGTCTTCGATCTTGCTCGGAAGTGTCGGAATATTATTGGGCTTAACTCTCTCTAAGTTGCAGAATTTCGAAAGCTCCAGAGGCCAGATCGCCATCTACCTTTTGATAGGTTTTGGAGTGGCCTATGCCCTCTGGGGATTAAGACAGGCAAAAAAGCATACCCATCATCACCATTTTGATGTGAAACTAAGTCAGAAGAAGATTATAACAGTCTGGGCTTTGATGGCGGTATTTGTATTGGGACCCTGTGAGCCTTTGATCCCCTTGATGTTCTTAGCCACCCAGTTCGGCTGGAGAGGTATCTGGGGAATCTCGATTGTGTTTTCGGCTATGACTATCTTGATGATGATAACCCAGACACTCTTGGCTTATTCCGGAGTCAAACTGGTGAAGACTGAGTTTGCCGAGAAATATACGCATTCGATTGCAGGTGCGGTTATAGCTTTGACTGGAGTGTTCGTTTTATTTTTGGGCATTTAAAGTGCGGAGGTCTTTAGGCCTCCAGTTGTATAATGTGAGCTTGTAGGGACAGGTCTCGTCCCTGGCCGAACCTATAAGAGGACAGCCATAAAGGCTGTCCCTACAAAAGGCAAAAAAATTCCATGCGTAGAGAAGTTCCTTTAATCATCTGTTTTTTAGCTGGTGCTTTTTTCATCGGGAATTATTTTTCTCCGAAAATTCAGCCGGTCGCACAGATAGTCAACCAGTGGGCAATAATCGCCATCTCTTTTGCCTATGTTCTGGGAGTTTCCAATATCTTAAGGGTAAATTATCAGGTCATAAGAAGAAGGGGAAAGGATTGGGTCAATAAGATTGTTCTGATAGCCGGGTTAATAGTAATGATCATTTTGGGGATTGGCTGGGGTGTCAATGAAGGCACCACTTTCAACTGGGTCTTTATGAATGCTCTTTATCCCATGCAGGCAACTATGTTTGCCCTTCTGGCATTCTATATTGCCTCGGCTGCATTCCGGGCTTTCAGGATAAGATCCTGGGAAGCAGCCTTATTGGGTATCACTGCGGTTTTAGTGATGATCGGAAGAGTCCCCATAGGCGAGGCTGTTTGGAAAAATTTCCCGCCATTTACCGAGTGGATTATGAACGTGCCCCAGTTGGCAGCCAAAAGGGCGATTATGATCGGAGCAGCCCTGGGCGCGATCTCCACCGGCTTAAAAGTTTTGATCGGATTAGAGAAGACCTATATGGGTGGCGAGTAATTTGTAGTTGCTCGATTTATCGAGCATCAAGCCCAATGAATGGGGCGACTAAATTGAAGAACTATCAGGCTGACTGACACTGTAAAAACGAGTTTTCGGAAATTCTTATGCGCAACTTTTTTGAAAAACTCCAGACCTTAGACCGCAGGATAATTTTTATCTTCGTGGGGATTGCCCTTGTTCTTCCTCTCTTTTTCCCTTTGAACATAAAATTCTCGGTTACTGCTCCGGTTAAGAATTTTTATGATGCGATCGAATCTCTGCCCCCTGGTTCCAAAGTCCTTTTGAGCGCAGATTACGATCCTGGTTCTATGCCTGAGCTCTGGCCCATGCATTTGGCGGCCTTAAGACAGCTGAGCAAGCGGAACATCAAAGTAATCTCCATCCAGCTCTGGGCAACCGGCTCTCCTCTGGCTGAAAGAGCCTTTAATTTGGTATCAGTAGGGGAATATCACAAGCAGTACGGGGTCGATTTTGCTAATTTAGGCTTTAAGGAAGGAAGGGAAGTGGTGATGGTTTCGATGGGAAACTCCATTCCCCAGACCTTCCCAACTGATTATCACGGTAATAATACTACGGATTTGCCTATTATGCAGGGAGTAACGAATTTCAGCGATCTGGCGATGATAGTGAACATATCTGGAGGTCTTCCCGGAACAAAGGAATGGATCTTACAAGTGGTTTCACGCTTCCACATAAAGCTTGCCTCAGGCTGCACTGCAGTGAGTGCACCGGAATTTTATCCTTATCTTCAGTCAGGACAGTTAGTGGGACTTTTAGGCGGGATGAAGGGTGCGGCAGAATACGAACAGATGGTCGGGGTTCCCGGCCTGGGAAAAAGAGGAATGGATTCGCAATCTGTGGCACACTTAGTTATTTTCTTCTTTATAGTAGTCGGGAATATCGCTTATTTCTCTACGAAACTCTTGAAAAAGGAGAAAAAGTAGAATATGCCTTCATCCGAACTGATCGGGACCTGGGTTGCTGCAGGATTAACCATATTCTGTTTCAGCTTCCTGTATAAGGATAATCCTTTTTATAAGTTTGCTGAGCATCTCTATGTGGGGATTTCTGCTGGTTACTGGACTTCCCTGGAATATCACAATGTATTCAGGCCTAATCTGTGGGATCCTTTGATGAGATTAAACCTGAATGTTCTCTTCTCATTCCCCCAGATCGGATTAGCTTTTATGTGGCAGTATTTGATTTTGATAATTCCCTTCGCCTTCGGGATTTTATTTTTCACCCGGTTTACCAAAAATTTTGCCTGGCTTTCCAGATGGTCAATGGCCTTGATCATAGGAATCTTTGCCGGCATAGCCATCATCGGATACAGCACCGGCGATTTAATCCTGCAAATTCATGCCAATTTGCTACCATTATGGACCGGTAACTGG
>DATKKH010000036.1:0-3204 GCA_035543035.1 Terriglobales bacterium
GAAGAGAAGAAGTAGTCTGTAGGGACAGAACATTGCTCTGTCCTTCAGCAGTGGACTTTTAGTTTTCAGTTTTGTTGATGGGTTGATAAATCAAGCCCCTACTGTTATACAGTCCAAACATTCCTCAACAATATACTTCAATACCGCCATCAGGACCATAACTTCATTATATTCAATAGCATAACTGAACAACCTATCTAAATTCCTTCAGCACTTATTGCGTATTTTTGATACGTAAAGCATTCGTTATCAACTCGTATTGACAAATTTGGAAGTAGATTTATAATGTAAGGGAAAATTATAGCGCTGACAAAAATGCTGGTCTAATATTGGGTGTTGGTAAATAAGAGGAAGGTCTGGCGGTAAGAGTAGGCTTACTTCAGGAAAGGGGGAAAGTCCGCTGAGCGGGACGATTTGAGAATGATAGCACTAAACGGGTAGAGGGGGGATACGGACAGAGAAACAGTAAGGTAGCTCAGAAGTAAGCCTACTCGATAATAAAAAATCAGAGATAGAATAAGTCCATAGAGTGGTAATTCCTAAAAACTAAAATCTGTTGATCATCTAAGACAGCAAAAACAGGAATTTTTTTTCACATTCAAATAAAATGACTTAAGTGGTCAAGATGATTCTATAAATTAAGGGAGGTGAGGCAAAATGGCAAACTACATCATCGAAACCTCGCATACCAAAGAGGAATGCCTTAAAGCACTGGATGAAATGATGGAGTACAATCCAAAGAAGCTGGGTAATTTTTACTGGGGGTGCTCCAGCGGAATTCATACAGGCTGGGCGATGACGGATGCAGATACTGAGAAAGAAGCCAGGGATATGCTGCCACCATCTATGCGTGAAAAGGCGCGAATAATCAAAGTGGAGGTTTTCACTCCGCAACAGATCAGGTCATGGCATGAGAAAAAGTATGCCTGATCCACATTATGATTACGGGAAAGGCATTCTACTGGAACAGGAGCAGAATTGTAAAATCTGCTCCTGTTTTTTATCTTGAAAAAAGATAGCTCAATATAGACCAATCGAAAAAGCTTGACTGCATTCTTATGTGAATATAAATTAATTTTTTTAATAAGAAATAGGACTATCAAAGACAGAGCATGAGTTCAGAGATTCTTATCAAGGCAGAAGGGCTGACCAAAAAGTTCGATGATTTTCTGGCAGTGGATAACATCGACTTCCAGGTTTTCAAAGGAGAATGTTTCGGCTTTCTGGGCCCGAATGGAGCCGGCAAGACCACGACTATGAGCATGGCTCAGTGCGTTCTGCCTCTGAGTTCAGGAAGTCTTTCGGTTTCCGGAATGGATGTAACCAGGAACGGCAGGGATATAAAGAAGATGATCGGCGTGGCACCACAGGAGGATAACCTGGACCCGGATTTCACGGTTCTGCATAATTTAGTAGTCTATGCGCGCTATTTCGATATTCCCAAAAAGGAAGCGACAGGAAGAGCTGAGGAACTCCTCAAGTTCGTTCAACTGGAAGAAAAAAAAGATGTCTTAATCGATGAGCTTTCTTCCGGGATGAAAAGAAGGCTAATTCTTGCCAGGGCTTTGATAAACGAACCTCAGATATTAATATTGGACGAGCCTACCACAGGGCTTGATCCCCAGGCAAGACATCTGATCTGGGAGAAAATCCGCAACCTGCAAAAACAGGAAGTCACCATAGTCCTGACCACGCATTATATGGAAGAAGCAGCCCAGCTCTGCGGCCGAACAGTGATTATGGATTTAGGAAAAATAATTGAGGAAGGAAAACCGGCAGACCTGGTCAAAAAGCACGTAGGTGAGGAGGTTCTGGAGGTAGGGTATGACGAGGAAGTCCTCAAATTCCTGCAGGATACCTGTCCAGACGCCAAATTAGAGATTATGGGGGACCGGATCCAGGTTTTCACCAATAAGACCAGAGGGATCTTCAGCCAGATTTTGAATAAATACAGCTTTAAAGCGGCGATGATCAGAGATGCAAATCTGGAAGACGTGTTCCTGAAACTAACCGGAAGGCGGTTAAAAGAATGAAGGCAGATGCATCCACATCACTTCTTAGTGTTTCACGAATAAGCTATCGTGCCTGGAAGGTTTGGAGAAGAGACCTGGAAGTTTTTATGAAAACCTACAAGGTCAATTTCTTCCCGCCTCTGGTGGAGCCGATTTTCTATTTAGTCGGATTAGGCTTCGGTTTAGGTGGTTTTGTCCAGCCCCAGGAAGGATTGCGCTATGTAGCCTTTATCGCTCCAGCTTTAGTTGCCATCTCGATGATGTTCTCTTCCTTTTTCGAATGCACTTATGCTTCCTTCGTCAGAATGTATTACCAGAAAACTTTCGGCGCGATAATCGCCACGCCGGTGAGTCTGGAAGAAGTGATTGCCGGAGAGCTTCTCTGGGGAGCGACAAAAAGTTTGATAAACTCCACCATCGTCTTAGGCGTGGTGCTTGTCTTTGGACTGGTTTCAAGTCCTCTGTTTCTGCTGATTCCGCCTCTCTCGTTTTTGGTCGGACTCTTATTCTCGGCAATGGCAATGTGCTTTACTGCAATTACTCCAAATATCGATTCGTTTAACTATCCATCATTTTTGTTCATCACCCCGATGTTCATTTTAAGCGGAACCTTTTTCTCCTCGCATAACCTGCCGGGCACAGTCCAGACTATTTCCAAGATATTTCTGCCTTTATATCATGCAGTTGAGTTAAGCCGAGGGCTGGTTATTGGAAGGCTGCACCCCTCTCTCCTTTTCAACCTGGGATGGATACTGGTCGCAACTCCGATTTTTGCGGTTCTGTCGATTAATTTAATGAAAAGAAGGCTGATAAGGTAAAGGAAAATGGAAAAAGGAAGAAGGAAAATGTAGGGGCGGGGTTTCACCGCCCAGAACTGCAAGAAAAAACGTCAGACACGATGGTCGGACGCTACGAGCTTCTCAAAAATGTTTAACGAGAAGACATTTTATCTGCTGATTATCTTTTTCGAGCTGCAGATCTAAGTCGTAAGGAAATGGTTTTTTCCCCAAGATTTTATCGTTTTGATCCTTTACAGCAAACGGAGACCCTATTACATCATACATCCATGAGCCGACAAATAAACCCAAACCGAAAAACAAAATCACTGGTCCTGCTGCGCTACCGCCGCCTTCGCCTCCGGTGTCTCCTTCCAAACTTCCAAGCAGACCGAGGCCAGTCAACCCTACCCCTG
>DATKKH010000037.1:0-7389 GCA_035543035.1 Terriglobales bacterium
TACCCGCGTTCTAACCTGAAAACCTTCTGATGCCCTATGCCCGCTGCAGAAAAAAGGACCCTTGCACTACCACCCTGCTCACTTTTTTTAAATCCGAGCCTGAGCCACCAGTTTCTGAATGTCCTCAAATAGGGACAGATCCGGGTACTCTCTCTCGAGAAAAGTTCTAAAATCGTCCACTACCCCCAGCTTAGATTTTTTTAGCTCGATTTCAACTTCCGTTTTTTACCTCTTTACACTGTTATCGACTTTTACATCTTGTTCCGATTATGCTTGACTTCCCTTTATGAAATTTATATTATCCTCGCCATATCAAACTCAGCTATAGGAAAATCAGACACAGGTTAATAGTCATTAGGCATATTAAGAAAATTTGAGCTCAGAAGTCACGAATCGGGAGAACTGAGATGGAATTCATAATTTCCGGAGTAGTAGCATTAGGACTGCTGGTTTATCTGGTATATGCTCTTTTCAACCCTGACAAATTCAAATAGAGGCATCGGTGATTCTCAATGACTGGTTACAGATTATAGTCTATGTGCTGGCATTGATTCTGTTGACCCCGGTGCTTGGCGCATATATAGCCAGGGTATTTGCAAGCGAAAGGCCGTTTTCTCCCAGACCTCTTGCCTGGATCGAACGAATGATCTATCGCTTTTGCAGAATCGACCCATATCTGGAAATGGGTTGGATGGGTTATACCAAGGCCTTGTTGATTTTTAATTTCCTGGGCTTCGCAGCAGTCTTGCTTCTACAGCTGATCCAGCCTTATCTACCGGTTAAGCCTCCGATAGAGGCTCGGATTTCTATTCCTTTGGCCTTTAATACTGCAGTGAGCTTTATGACCAACACTAACTGGCAGTCTTATGCCGGAGAAACAACTCTGAGTTATTTGACCCAGATGTTAGGGCTGGCAGTGCAGAATTTCTTGAGCGCAGCTACCGGGCTGGCAGTTCTCTTAGCACTTATTCGTGGAATTAAGAGAAAATCCACTCAGGCAATTGGAAATTTCTGGACTGACCTGGTTAAGTCGACTATTTATGTGTTACTTCCGCTGGCTATCATTCTGTCAGTGATTTTGGTGAGCCAGGGAGTGGTTCAGACTTTTTCATCCGGCATTGACGCAACCAATCTCGAAGGCGCAAAACAGACCATACCCCTGGGGCCAGTGGCTTCCCAAATTGCCATAAAACAACTAGGAACCAATGGCGGCGGGTATTTCAATGCCAACAGCGCGCATCCTTTTGAAAATCCCACTCCCTTGTCAAACTTCCTCGAGCTTCTTTCGATCTTGCTTATTCCTGCAGCTTTAGCTTACACCTACGGGAAAATGATAAACTCAAAAAAACATGGCTGGATCCTGTTCGGGGTGATGTTGTTTGTCTGGCTCCTCGGTCTGGGAATATCTGCACAATCAGAATTCGGAAAAGACCCATCTCTGGGTAATCTGACGACATTCGAGGGGAAGGAAACCCGATTTGGAACTGTAAATTCGATCTTATGGTCGACTGCCACGACCGTAGCCTCGAACGGTTCGGTGAACAGCATGCATGACAGTCTGACCCCCTTGTCCGGGGGCGTGGCAATGCTCAATATACAGCTTGGCGAGATAATCTTCGGAGGAGTCGGGGTGGGACTTACAGGTATGCTTCTGTTCGCCTTGATGACTGTATTCCTTGCAGGTCTGATGGGAGGCAGGACCCCGGAATATCTGGGTAAAAAGATCGAGGCTAAGGAAATCCAGATGGTGATAGTCGCTATTCTGGCTCCCAGCGCAGTCATTCTGATTGGAGCCGGTTTTGCCTCGATACTTCCTGTAGCCCTTTCAAGTATTGCTAACAAGGGACCACATGGTTTTAGTGAAATCTTATATGCTTATTCTTCTGCAGCAGGAAATAACGGTAGTGCTTTTGCAGGGCTGAACGCCAATACGGATTTCTACAATATAACCCTGGCAATAACAATGCTCATCGGCAGGTTTGCCCCGATCATCGCCACACTGGTGATAGCTGGAAGCCTGGCGCAGAAAAGGACCTTAGCAGTTTCTTCGGGGACCTTTTCCACTGATACTTTTACCTTTGCAGTATTACTTTTTGCGGTGATAATAATTATCGGGGCATTGACTTTTATGCCTGCTTTGTGCCTGGGGCCCATCATAGAGCATATGACCATGCTGGTCGGAAGATTATTTTAGGAGAAAAATGGCACGCGAAGGTCGAACCTTTTCTTACAAACGTCTTACAGGCTCCGCTGTCATGGATGCTTTCAAAAAACTGCATCCGCTCTCCGAAATGGGCAATCCGGTGATGTTCGTGGTCTTCGTGGGAGCGATACTGACGACCCTTTCTTTTCTCAAGATACTGGCTTCAGGTACTTTTTCAGGTTTCGAATTCCAGATTGCTGTCTGGCTCTGGTTTACCTGTCTGTTTGCAAATTTCGCCGAAGCCATGGCAGAAGGCCGTGGAAAAGCCCAGGCAGAAAGCCTGAAGAGAGACCGCAAGCAGGTGATTGCACGAAAACTCGAAAATGGAAAGGAAGTCGAAACTCCCGCTACAAGCCTGAGAAAAGGGGATCTGGTGGTGTGTGAAGCCAATATGATAATCCCGGCAGATGGCGAGGTGGTCGAAGGAATCGCAGCCGTGGACGAATCCGCAGTTACCGGCGAGTCCGCTCCGGTCATAAGGGAAAGCGGAGGAGACAGGAGTGCAGTGACCGGTGGAACAAAGGTTATTTCCGATCGCATAGTAATAAAAATCACCTCTGAGCCTGGAAACGCATTTATCGACAAAATAATAGCCCTGATAGAAGGTGCCAAAAGACAAAAGACTCCGAATGAGGTCGCTCTCGGAATCGTGCTGGCAGGGCTGACCATTATATTCCTGCTGGCAGTTGCTACGCTGAAATTTCTCGCTGATTACAGCAGCCAGGCTGCTAACCAGGATCTCTCGAATTATGTCACCGTTCCTATTTTAATAGGGTTGCTGGTTTGCCTGATCCCTACGACCATCGGTGGTTTAATCAGCGCCATAGGCATTGCCGGTATCGATCGGCTGGTACGCAATAACGTCATCGCCAAAAGCGGCCGCTCAGTCGAGGCTGCTGGAGACATAGACGTTCTTCTACTGGATAAAACGGGAACGATTACTCTGGGTAACAGGATGGCAACCGGCTTTATCCCTGCACCCATGATAACGGTGCAGCACCTGGCTGAAGTGTCCCAGCTCGCCTCTTTATCGGATGAGACGCCAGAAGGAAGATCAATTGTGGTTCTGGCTAAAGACCAGTATAACCTGAGAGCTCAGACCCTGACCCCGCGCCAGGCAAGGTTCATTAATTTTTCCGCACACACCAGAATGAGCGGGGTGGAGATCTTCGATACCGAAGGTAATACCATCCTGAACATACGAAAAGGTGCGGTGGAAGCAATTAAGGATCAAGTGCAGAAGCTTGGGGGAGATTTTCCGGATAATCTGGGTCAGAAGGCAGAATCGATATCGGAAGCCGGAGGAACGCCTCTGGCAGTGGCAGATGGAGCAATCGTATTAGGATTAATTCATTTGAAGGACGTGGTCAAAGGAGGTATTAAGGAACGCTTTGCAGAACTGAGGAAAATAGGAATTAAGACCGTGATGATCACCGGGGACAATCCGCTTACTGCAGCTGCCAT
This sequence comes from Terriglobales bacterium, assembly GCA_035543035.1. Lineage (GTDB taxonomy): Bacteria > Zixibacteria > MSB-5A5 > MSB-5A5 > RBG-16-43-9 > RBG-16-43-9. Next base: position 3,668 of record DATKKH010000037.1, read on the forward strand.
TGCAGCTGAGGCAGGAGTGGATGATTTTGTCTCCCAGGCAACGCCGGAGGCAAAGCTGGAGAAGATACGCCAGGAGCAGAGCCGCGGTCATCTGGTAGCGATGACCGGCGACGGGACCAATGACGCACCTGCTCTTGCCCAGGCTGACGTGGGCGTGGCGATGAACACTGGGACCCAGGCGGCTCGCGAAGCAGGTAATATGGTCGACCTCGACTCTAACCCTACCAAGCTTATCCAGATCGTAGAGATCGGAAAGCAGCTTTTGATGACCAGAGGAGCGCTGACCACTTTTAGCATCGCCAATGACGTAGCCAAGTATTTTGCCATCCTGCCGGCAATGTTCGGAACTCTTTACGCTATTGCTGGAGCCTCAACAGGGCCACTATCTTCTTTGAATATTATGAGGTTACATTCGCCCCAGAGTGCTATTTTAAGTGCGGTGATATTCAACGCTCTGATCATAGTCTGCCTGATTCCCCTGGCACTTCGGGGTGTAAAGTTCAAAGCAGAGAGCGCTTCGACGATTCTGCACCGCAACCTCTTGATTTATGGAGTAGGCGGACTTGTTACCCCGTTTGTGGGAATCAAGTTAATAGATATATTCATAGTGGCGATCAAATTAATAGGTTGACGGAGAATCGCAGTGAAGACATTCATAGTTGCATTGAAACTCTTTATCCTGATGACAGTCCTTGTGGGAGTAGTCTATCCGCTTGTTATAACCGGCATAACCCAGGCGATTTTCCCGCGCAAAGCCAACGGCAGTCTGGTTTACATGAATGACAGGGTGGTTGGATCGGATTTAATCGGACAAAAATTCGAAAGCCAGAGGTACTTCTGGCCCCGTCCATCTGCCATTGATTATAATCCGCTACCCTCAGGCGGAAGCAACCTCGGTCCCACTAGTGCTGATCTCGAAAAGCAGATTAGCCAGCGGAGGTCTATGCAGCTTGAAGCTAATGGGATGAGTGAAGGAGCCATTATTCCTCTGGATTTATTATTCACCTCTGCCAGCGGACTTGATCCACATATAAGCCCCCTGGCAGCAAGATTTCAGGTCAATCGTATTGCCCGGGCGAGAGGATTTGATGCGAATGGCGAAAATGAACTTTATAAGCTGATAGATAAACACATCGAACCAAGAGCTCTGCAATTGATGGGAGAGCCAAGGGTAAACGTTCTGAAACTAAATCTTGCACTGGATTCTCTTGGAGCAAAGCTGGAGATAAAATGATAGAACAAAAACCTGATCCAGATGCCCTTTTAAAGGCAATCCGTAAGCAGGAAAGCCTGGACCAAGGCGGACAACTGCGCATATTCTTCGGCATGTCTGCAGGAGTCGGAAAGACCTATGCCATGCTGGAGGCGGCTCACGCCCGGTTGGAAGAAGGAGTCGACATTGCCATCGGGATAGTCGAGACCCACGGCAGAAAAGAAACTGACGCTCTTGTAGAGGGATTGCCCATAATTCCCTTGAAAAGGATAGAATACCGTGGCACGGTTTTCGAGGAAATGGACCTGGATGCGATTCTTGCCCGAAAGCCCTCCATCGTTTTGGTTGACGAGCTTGCCCATACCAACATTCCAGGCTCGAGGCATCCTAAAAGATGGCAGGATGTTCTAGAACTGCTGGATGCCGGAATCAGCGTTTATACTACGTTGAACGTCCAGCATTTGGAAAGCAGAAAGGAAAGCGTTGAAGGAATAACCGGTGTTGCCATCCGGGAGACTGTTCCGGATACAGTTCTGGACCGCGCCACTCACATCGAGTTAGTTGACCTGACACCGGAAGACCTTCTCCAGCGTCTGAAAGAGGGTAAAGTCTATCTGGGTGAAAATGCCCAGCTTGCATTAGAGCATTTCTTTAAGATAGACCGGCTGACTGCTTTGCGTGAGATCGCCCTGCGCTTTACCGCGGAAAAAGTTGACAGCGAACTGCAGTGGAGAATGTCTGCTGAGGAGATCTCCGCCAAGTGGAAAGCGACAGAACGTTTTATGGTTGCCGTAAGCCACAGCCCTACCTCCGAAGGATTGATCCGGGCCACCAGAAGACTGGCATTTGGCCTTGGTGCACCCTGGATCGGGGTTAACGTCGATACCGGAGAAGTCTTGAGACCCGATGATCGCTCAACCCTTTCGAAAAATCTCTCTTTAGTCAGAGAGCTCGGAGGAGAGGTGGTGACAACTGCTGATGCGGATCTATCCTCAGCCCTGATACGAGTTGCCAACCAGAGAAAAGTCACCCAGATCGTCTGTGGCAGACCCACCAGGCGCTGGCTCAGCGAGGTCTTCGGCCGCGGCACCCTGCTGGACCGTTTAGTAAGCGAAAGTGGAGCTTACGATGTTCTGGTCCTGCGACCCGAAGGAAGCACCCAAACCGGAGGAGAAAAGAGACAGAGGCTGTTATTTGAATCGAGGTTATCTGCTTACTGGTACGTGCTGTGGGCTGCAGCTGGATTAACCTTGGTCAATCGACTAATCTTACCCTTACTTGGCTACCGGGCAGTTGGTTTTATTTTTCTGCTGGGAGTTCTGGTTATCAGTCTTTTTACTTCATTCGGCCCAATACTTTTTGCAGCAATTTTGAGTGCGGTGGTCTGGGATTTCTTCTTCATCCCTCCTACCGGTACTTTTACTATAAGGGAGCCAGCAGACGTCTTAATGCTGGCAGTGTTCCTGATGGTAGCGATAATCACCGGAGCCTTGACTCACAAAGTCCGCAAGCGGGAAAAGATGCTGCGATTCCGCGAAAAGCATATGGAGACATTATATGAGATCCTCGAGGCGCTGGTAGCATCTCCAGACCTGCAAGAGAGTATAAATTCAGTTACTAAACGGCTGGTAACTGTCCTAGACGGCGATTTCCTGGTTTTGACTAGAAATTCTGCTGGGCAGCTGGAGTCGAGACCATCCCCCTCCGGCTCTCTAAACCTGACTGAAAAAGAATTCGCCGTGGCAAAATATTCCTTTGACAGCAGAAAACCGGCCGGCTGGTCCACTGATTCTCTGCCATCCTCGGAATTCCTTTATATACCACTTCTCGGCTCAACTGAGACAGTCGGCGTTCTGACTTATCATCCCAAGATCAGGACCAAACTTTTAAAGGAAGAAGAAAATCTGCTCTCGGCTGTAGCCAGACAGCTGGCAATAGCTCTAGAAAGGGAGATTCTCCGCCAACGCACCTCTATTTAGCAGCTTTCCAAAAGTAATTGATACTTTCCCACTCTGATCAAAAGAGATTAACCAAAGTCAACAATTCTTTACCATAATTCTGCAACCATAAGCTTTTTCAACCTTCACTCTTTTTTTTTCATAACTTCAGAACCCTAAAAACCAGGAAGATCCGGCATTTTTCTTGATAAATTTCAAATAGCTATTATATTAGTGACAAGAAATCGGGGATTCTGAATCAAAGAAGTTCTAAAATCGTCCGATGTTACAAGAATTTGTAATGAATGGGACAAGATGTTCGATCTGTCAAAAAAGATTCAATTCCTTGATCACAAATGCTTGGCTGTGATTTTATCTTCTGACAGAAACTATGAAAAGCATAAGAAAATTCAGAAAACCTCTCCTTATTAATGTGGATCAAAGTTAAAATTAAAATAAGTTTAGTGAAGACATGAAAAAATCGAGAGCTTTAACTGGAGGCTTGGTCGGCTCATTATTGACTGCACCAATGATAGCTTTTTTCCATCTGGGATGGGAACTCTTTAAATTGC
>DATKKH010000038.1:0-2709 GCA_035543035.1 Terriglobales bacterium
CTTCTTCACCGGTCGGGATTGCGCCTGAGGGTCTGCCGTGCAGGTATACTTTAGCTTTACCTTCGACAGCTAATCTCACATCCTCGACCAGTTGGCCCAGGCTCATCTCCACGGTCAATATCTTTCTAATCCTTTCAGACAGTTCGCTTATGATTTTACTCGGAAAAGGCCACAAAGTGATAGGTCTTAAAAGCCCGATTTTTAAACCTTCTTTTCTGCCTAACATTAGAGCAGATTTAGAGATTCGGGAAGAGGTCCCGTAGGCGACCAGTAGAATCTCCGCATCCTCAACCAGAACAGCCTCATACTTCGTCTCTTTTTCCTCGATTTCTTTATACTTCTCAGCTAATTTCAGGGTCATCTTTTCTAAATAACCAGGTCTCAGATCGTAGGATCTAACCACCCTTCTTTCACGCCCTTCAGCATTTCCCAGAGCCCAGTTTTTTACCGCTAATTTAGAAGGATCAACCGGGTCAAAGTCGAATTCAATCGGCTCCATCATCTGACCTAAGAGACCATCAGTCAGAACCATTGTGGCGATTCGGTACTGGTCAGCCAGATCATAGCACCTTTTGGGGAAGTTTCCCATCTCGGAAACCGAGTTAGGTGCATAGACGATGACTCTGTAATCCCCGTGACCCCCACCCCTGGTGGCTTGAAAATAATCTCCCTGAGAAGGAGCGATATTTCCCAGACCAGGTCCTCCCCGCATCACGTTGGCGTAAAAAATCGGCAGGTTGGCTCCTGAGATATAAGAGATTCCTTCCTGTTTTAGACTAATCCCCGGACCTGAGGATGAAGTCATAACCCTGGCACCGCAGGCAGAGGCGCCATAGAGCATATTAATGGCTGCGACTTCGCTTTCTGCCTGAATGAAGGTTCCGCCAACTTCTGGCAGTCTCCAGGAAAGGTATTCCGGAACCTCGTTCTGGGGTGTAATCGGGTAACCGGAAAAAAACCTGCACCCGGCTCTTACTGCACCTTCGGCTAAGGCTTCGTTTCCCTTCATTAATAGTTTTTCACCCATCTAATTCTCCTTAAGTTCGAAAGCTGGATTACTTGTAAACTTCGATTGCCACATCCGGGCACACCAGGGCGCATAAGGTGCAGCCGGTGCATTTCTCCGGCTTGACCATTTCAGCAGGATAATACCCGGTCGAGGCGAACTTCTTTGACATCCCTATTACCTTATAGGGACAGGCAACGACGCATAACTCGCATCCTTTGCATCTTTTCGTATCCACTTCTATTCTTGGCATATCTTCCTCTTGTTTTCGCTACTAAACAATAAATTATATGAATTTAAGAAAAAAACATTCAAAAGCAAGTCTTTTTGTAACTTTTTTCACAAGCAAAAACCGCCATAAAAACTCTGCTGGCGGTTTATAACTTCCGGAATTTTGACTGACTTCAAAAACTATTTGTAAATCTCGGCCTGGTTGCATTTACACACGTTCACGTTTCTTTCTCTGAACTTCCAGGAACCGGTGTCGTTTCTGACTGTTTCCACGTAAAGAATGCTCTGCTTAACCCCTCCGCACTTGGGACAATAGACCAGATGCTTATCTTTCTTGACCTTATCAGCAAAAGTCATCTGCTTCTTGGGCATACTCCTCCTTTAAAATCTGAATTTTAACTCCTGCAATAATCTATCGCATTCTTTTCTGATCAACAGGGCCTGGTAAATCAGCTCAGCTTTCTGGGATTTGGAACTCTTCCTGAGAATTGCCTCCCGGAATTTCTGCTCAGCTGTTTTGAGATCCTTTGACTTCAGGGACCTAATCCCTTCCCGAAAAGCTTTGGTACCCTTTTCCTCTGCCATAAACCTAAGATAAAACGATTTTTGGCCTCTATTTATTTGACAGTCCTGGAGTATAAACCTTCAGGTTTACTTGACGAGAATATAGAGCTAAAGCTCTATACCCCAGGTGCCTTGCCTAAGATAATAATTCTTTTCCCTAATTCAAACTCTTTTTTTGATTGAGGATCTTCCTGAACCTTTCCAGATAAGGCTCGACCTTGTATTTGTTCTGCCTCAGATAGTAGATCAGGGAAGCGGTGAAAAACTCGTCTTCTTTGGAAGTTTTCATCTCCAGGGTCTTGAGCTGATAATCCAGTATGGTCAGGAGATGGTCCTTGGGCTTGTAAAAATAATCCATTAAATCGAGCTGGTAACTCAGGGCTTTTTGATATCTGCCTTTGAGATCCGTATCTTCCTGGTCCAGATTCCTTATCTCCTCTTTAAGATTGAGGAGCGATTCATCCAGCTGCACAAAGTCCATCAGTCCCAGAGGAGTATATTCCCAGCCTCTTCTTCTCAGGTTTTCCCTTATGAACAGATTTGCCTGTCTTAAGGTCTTGTCACCGTCCTGATAAAATCCTTCCCCGGCGATCATCTCCCGGTAAATTTTCATCCTTTCGATGCACTCGATGACTCTCTGAATCTGATTTTTCCTGATTGAGCTTGAGTTCAGCTCTTCCCCTTCAGTCTTGAGCCAGATCTCCATCCCCTTGAACCTGTCTTTTATCTGCCAGAAATCCCGGCTTTTCCCCTGAACGATATTTTCCAGTATTGTGACTTTCTGATCGACCTCCCATTCTTCCTCTTCCTCTTTGACAGTCTTCTCCAAGAATTTATCGATGGACTTTCTCAGACTGAAAAGTTTTTCCTTTAACTCCATTCCTTTATTCCTCAGAATATTTTTCAAA
>DATKKH010000039.1:0-2866 GCA_035543035.1 Terriglobales bacterium
AGGAAGATATTATGCAATGGACCGGGATAAAAGATGGGAAAGAGTTGAAAAGGCATACCGGGCAATGGTCTATGGTGAGGGAAAATTGACCCATGATCCGGTCAAGGCGATAGAGGAATCATATGCAGAAGAAGTGACTGATGAGTTCATAAAGCCGATCGTCGTCTCGCAGGATGGAAACCCACTCAACGGACGGATAAAAGAAAAGGATGTTGGGATATTTTTTAATTTCAGGGCTGACAGGGCACGGGAGCTTTCATACGTTCTATCAGAAAAGGATTTCAGGGAATTCAATAAAGGAAACAACCTGACTATTCATCTGGTAAATATGACCCAGTATGATGAAAAGCTTAAAACGCCAGTGGCTTTTCCTCCTAACAAGCTTAAAAATATTCTGCCTGAGGTTCTTTCAAAAAAAGGTTTGAAGCAGCTACGCATTGCCGAGACTGAGAAATATGCACATGTAACCTTTTTCTTCAATGGAGGTGAAGAGACTCCATTTGAAGGTGAGGACAGGATTCTGGTTCACTCCCCAAAGGTTGCGACCTATGATTTAAAGCCGGAGATGAGCGCTTATGAGGTCACAGACAAAGTCGTTCAGGCAATCGAATCGAAAAAATATGATTTCATCCTGCTGAATTATGCCAATCCGGATATGGTCGGCCATACCGGCATTCTGGAAGCAGCCATCAAGGCAATAGAAGCAGTTGACACCTGTGTTGGAAAGGTGGTTAATGCTGTCAGAAACGTGGGTGGAACAGCCATGGTCACAGCAGACCATGGAAATGCAGAGATGATGGTGGATTATAACAATGGCGAGCCTTTCACCGCCCACACCACGGATTTGGTTCCGTTTATATTAGTGAGGGACGGTTTCAAGGGTAAGCTGAGACCCAGAGGCATCTTAGCCGACGTCGCCCCAACCATATTATATTTGATAGGAATACCAAAACCCACAGAAATGGATGGACAGAATTTAATTGTTGAATAAAATATTGCATGACTCATAATAAAACCCTTCTTTTCACTCTTATCTCCGCACTTCTTTTCTCTTTATCCTTCCCCCCTTTCCCAACTGGCTTCTTGGCTTATTTTGCACTGGTTTTTCTATTTTTAGCGCTGGAGGGGAAAGGTGGCTGGGAATCCTTTAAATTAGGTTACATCTGGGGGTTGGTGACAAATGTCCTGCTTTTATACTGGATTACCTGGGCAACGTTTCCTGGAGCTTTGGGAGCCATTCTCATCTTAGCCTTATACACCGCAGTACTATTTCTTTTTTATTCCTGGGTTCAAAAAACAATCAGGGAAAAAGCTGTTTTTTTTATGCCCTTCCTCTGGGTAATGCTGGAATACGGAAGGTCTTTATTTGAAATAGGCTTCCCCTGGCTTAATTTATCCTATACCCAGACCTATTATCTGAGCTTGATCCAGTATGCATCTATCATCGGAAACTATGGGGTATCCTTCTGGATCGCCTGGGTCAATGTTCTGATCTATCTGGCAGTCAAAAACTTTGCCTCCAACAGAAAGGTTTTGACTTATGCGGTTTTGCTTCTGTTCTTATTCTTAATTCCATTTGTGTATGGTATTAAAGCATTGAATCAAAAAGTAGACTTGAACCGTATAAGTGTCGCGCTTGTTCAGGGGAACATACCTCAGGATGTTAAATGGGATTACAAGCTTTTAGATTATAACTCCAAGGTTTTCGACGAGATGACAAAAAAAGTTCCAGAGAAAGTCGACCTGATCCTATGGCCTGAAACCGCAGCCCCCTGCTATCTCCGGGCTGAGCCCAAATATTTTTCACTGGTCAAATCCCTGTCCGATTCTCTTCAGACTCCGCTGGTTCTTGGCACTAACGATTACTCTCTGGCCGGGCAGGTGAATTATCTTTACTACAATTCTGCTTTTTACTTTGACCCTTATCAGAATAATTTTTTAGCTTATAATAAAATCCATCTGGTCCCTTTTTCAGAATGGGTTCCCTATCCGAAAGTGTTGGGCTGGCTTTACAAGATAAAATTCGGACTTTCGGATTACACTCCGGGGAAAGATTATGTGCTTTTCCAAAGCCCCAAAGGAAAATTCCCGGCTCTGATATGTTTTGAGGCAGTTTTTCCGGATCTGGTGAGGAAATTCGTCCTAAGGGGAGCGGATTTCCTGGTGAACATTACCAATGACGGCTGGTGGGGAAAGACCGCTGGACCCTATCAGCATGCTCAGATAAACGTTTTCCGGGCAATCGAGAACCGGATAAGTATTGCCCGGTGCGCTAATACCGGAGTTTCGATGTTCGTGGATCCTTATGGGAGGATAACAGCTAAGACTAAAATCTATGTCCAGGATGTCTTGACTGGCAGCATTCCGCTGAGAAACGAGACGACCCTTTATACCCGTTATGGGGACTGGTTTGCCAAAGGAGTATCTCTGCTTTCTGTTCTGATTATAGCGTATAGTCTTTTAAATAAGGTGGTAGGTCGTAGGGAGTAGACAGTAAACTGAAAACAGTGGACAGGGAAAAAAGATGAGACGATTAATTTTCATCATTTTCTGGATTATAATCTTCACCCGTTCGATTTTTCCTGCAGTTGGGGATTGGGCTACTTATACCAATATGAATTATTCAAAGCAGCTCCTGCTGAAGAACGGTTATCTGTGGGTTGCAACGACTGGAGGATTGGTGAAATTCGATCTTTCAGATGATACTTACCGGAAAATAACCAATGTGGATGGTCTGGGAGGAAATTATCTCTATTCTTTAGCAGTTGATACTGCTGGAACATTCTGGTTCGGTGCCAAGAACGGGACTTTGACTAAATATAATCCCCAGGGTAATTCTTACAGAGTATACGATTTCCTGGACCGG
>DATKKH010000040.1:0-21064 GCA_035543035.1 Terriglobales bacterium
CGATCTATAATTCTTCTGCTTCTGCTTTCGACCAATCTACTCCAGGCAAAACCACAGCAGAAACCTGAGGAACCGATCGAGCTGCTGCATGCGGATTTGTCTGAGCTGAGGACCGAAAAGGATAACATCATCGTGAACTTGAACGGGAACGTTCACTTAAGACACGGTCAGGCAGACCTTTATTCGGATCGGGCGGTATGGTATCGCTCAGCCGGGATTTTGGTCTTTATCGGAAACGTGAAAATCGAAGACCCGGATCAGTCTATAAAAGCCGAAAGGGTGACTTATTACCAGAATACCAGACGTATAGTGGCAGACGAAAATGTGGAGTTGGAAAGCAAAAAAGAAAAGGCTATGGTCTTGGGGGGGCATGGAGAATATGACCGGAACAAAAAATATCTTGTTTTCACTCAATCCCCTTCCCTTATTTATAATCCCCAGGCCAAAGACAGCACCCTCACAGTCAAAGCAGATACTTTGGAGTATTATGTCGAGCAGAAAAAAGGGACAGCCATAAGAGATGTTCACATCCTAAAGGGAGATATGGAAGCCACCTGCGGAAGAGCCGAGCTTTTTGGACAGGAAGAGAGAATCGTTTTGACCCAGAACCCTTCCGCAAAGAAAACCGATTCGGAACTCTCCGGAGATGAGATCGAGATTCTGTATAAAAATAATAAGGTCTATCAGATAAAAGTCACAGGTGGAGCGAAGGCTTCCCACAAGGAGATAGCTGATTCCTTATCTCAGAGATATAACGAAAGTTACCTTGCCGGTAAAACGATTTACTTTTTCCTGGGGGAGGATGAAAAGCTCAAACAAGTGAAAGTTTTGAACAATGCCACCTCTTTGTATTTTCCTTCGGCCAAAGATACCCTTTCCCAGATCAAGAATGAAGCTTCAGGGGATAGTTTAGAGCTTTTCTTTGATGGCTCCAAATTAAACCAGATAGTGATCATCGGAGGGGCGATAGGCTCATATTATTCTCCTGCTGAGACAAAGGATTCTCTTCATTCCATCGATACGGTAAACTACTCTGCAGAAAAGATAGACTATCAAACTGATAAAAACCTGATTGATCTGGAGGATAACTGCAACGTAAAATACCGGCAGATATCATTAAAGTCCGGCAAGGTCACCTATGACACGGAAAAAGAATATCTCAAAGCAGAGGGAATTTATAAAGAAGAGGAGGGTAAACAAAAGCTCGACCAGCTCCCGGTTTTGATGGATGGCAGCGAGGAGATAAAAGGACAGGAGATGAGCTATTATCTCCAAACCCGCAAGGGAAAAGTCAAAGCCGGCAATACTCAATTCCAGGGAGGGTATTATCACGGAAACGAACTGGGAAGGATAAAAGATGACGTTTTCCTGGCCTCGGGTGGAAGGTATACCACCTGTGATTTAGAATCTCCACATTATTACTTCTACTCCCGAAAAATGAAAATAATCGCTAAAGATAAAGTGATTGCCAGGCCGGTGGTAATGTATATCGAAAAGATTCCCGTGGCAGTCATACCGTTTTACATCTTTCCCATCAAACCTGGCAGGCACTCCGGGTTTTTGACCTTTGAGGTAGGAAACTTTGTCTCCGGGGAATACTTCATCCGCAACCTGGGTTATTACTGGGCAGCATCGGACTACTGGGACCTGGAGACCGGTCTGGACTTTTTCGAGAATACCGGCTGGCTGGTGCGAGAGAATTTCAGGTACGCCAAAAGATATCTTTATAGCGGGAGCATCGCCGCTTCTTATAAAAGGGATGTCTCTGAAACAGCTTTTAGCAGAACCACTACGGATTATTGGGACCTGGTCGTGACCCATTCTCAGACTCTTTCACCGGTTACAAGGCTCACCGCGAACGGTAGATTTATCAACAATAGCTCATATTATCAGCTTTACAGTTTTGATCCGGCAGAGAGAAGGAACCGGGTCATCACCTCCCAGGCAAATCTGGCTACCAGGTATCGCGGTGCCGCAATTTCTCTGGTGGTGTTACAGACTCAGAACCTGGACACAGATTCGAAAAGCTTGAATCTCCCTTCTCTCAGTCTGACCCAGCCATCCTTTTCGCCTTTCAAATCCAAACCTGACCAGCCTAAGAGATGGTACCAGAACCTTTATCTCTCATTTGCTTCTTCTTTTCAGAACTATTACAGCAAAACAAAATTGACCAGCAGCTTTGCCCGGAAACAGTTTGTCAGCCTGGATAATTCGCTTCATTTGACTTTTCCCCAGAACTTATTTGGCTGGCTCATCCTGTCACCCAATTTGGACTACCGCGAGACCTGGTATTATGTTTTCTCGACTGATACCAGTCTTAGCCAGACACTGAAGAACTCTTCCCCCGCTCGCAGAGGAACGTATTCTTTTGGTCTGAATGCCAGGACCACAGTCTACGGGACTTTCCGTCCCAAGTTAGGCAGGATAACCGGAATCAGACAGGTAATGACTCCCAGCCTGGATCTGGTCTTTGTCCCTGAGATAACCAGAAATCTTCCTTTTGTCTCCTACACCGGCGTGGGGAGCGGGGTGAGTAAAGCCCAGTCACTCAACTTCAGCTTTACCCATCTTTTGCAGATGAAAACCGAGAAAGAGGGAAAGGAGAGCAAATTCGAGCTTTTCAATTATACCCTGAGCACGGGTTACAACTTCTTAGCTAAGGAGCATAAGCTTTCCAATCTTTCTTCCAGCTTAAGATCGAACGCTATTCCGGGGATAGACATAGCCCTCACCTTTACCCACGACCCTTATAAGCTCGCAACCAAAGAACTTGATCTTCTGCATCCACGTCTGCTTAATTTAAATCTGAGCACAACGCTAACTCACAGCGGAGTGTGGGGTGGGGTGAACCAGGGTGGTCAAGGGCAGGCTAAAAGCGGAAAGAGCTATAGTTTCTCCTTAAGCCACAGCTATTCTGAGACAAGATATTCCCCGGGAACAATTAAAAGCCATTGGGTCAGTCTTTCCCTGGATTTCTCCCTGACCGAAAAGTGGCATGTAAACTATCTTACCCATTATGATTTTTCCCTGAAGCAGATCGTCGAACAGAATTTCGTATTTTACCGGGACCTTCACTGCTGGGAAGGAACCTTCACCTGGATAGCCAACGGGGTAAGGCAGGGCTATTATTTCAGGATAAATATTAAAGCTCTACCCGAGGTAAAGCTGGAGAAAGGAATGGTGGGCATCAGGGATCTGGGATACTAAAATCCCTTGTTTTATCAGTCCTCAGCCAGTTGGTTTGGGGGGAAAATTTTTAGAAAAATGAAAATAATCCTTGACAAACCCGCATGGATACTATATTCTTTCGGGCGTAAACTAAAAGCTTTTAACCCTTAGCCCAGATTAAGGGGGTGAGTCGATGACGAAAGAGGAACTGGTTTCCAAAATTGCCAAGGAAGCCAATGTAACCAAAACCCAGGCCCATAAAGCCCTGGATGCTTTTTTCGATGGAGTGACCAGCGCCCTGAAAAAGGGGAAGAAAGTCAGCTTCGTAGGTTTTGGCACGTTCTCGGTTGGCAAGCGGAAAGCACGCACTGGCAGAAATCCCCAGACTGGCGAGCCGATAAAGATCGCCGCAGCCAGAGTGCCGCGTTTCAAAGCCGGGAAGTCGTTGAAGGATGCTGTGAGGTAGAGAGAAAGTTTTCAAGCTGAAAAAAGGCAGTCCCATCTGGGTCTGCCTTTTTCGTTAAAGTTAAAAAATTCCAGAATAATTTCATGCTGTCACAAGTTATGGCTCTTTTAATCAGCCTCAATCATGATAATAAAAGGGCGATGATTTATATCGAAAAAACAATTGACATTTCAGGGATTTGATGATAAGATATTATGATAAATAGTGCTTTAGTTCTCTATTGCCAGATGGGTTAATAATATGAAGCTCTTCAAGAATATCTCCCCCGACAGGAAAAGCGAGATCTTCGGTGTGCTTCTTTGGGTGGTGGCTTTATTTTTGTTCCTGAGCCTTCTGACTTATAGCCATTCCCGGGACGCTGAATTCCTGAATAGTAGAGATTTTTCTCTGACCAAGCTCTTCACCCATCCTCTCAGAAATCAAGCCGGAGTTTTGGGAGGGTTAGTCTCTTATGCCCTGTATTATCTTTTAGGTTTATCTTCTTTTTTCCTGCCGATAATTTTAGTCTTCTGGGGGACTAATTTTCTTTTCAAAACCGAGTTTTCCACTCTTTTTAAAAAGACCGTTTATATCTTTACCTTTATTTTCATTTTAGGTATTTTTTTCTCCATTTCCTGGGTTAATGCCAGTGCCGGGCAGGATTTTTCCAGGGTAACCTTGGGTGGCTGGGCTTCTCTTCTTTTGGCCAAAGTCCTGGTCAAGATCTTCGGGACCTTTGGTTGTTATACCTTGAGCCTGGCTTTATTAATCGTGGTGGCTTTGCTGGCTACGCCCTGGAAATTCTCTGAATCTCTGCTTTTCGGCAAATCGATCTTCCAGAGGTTTTACGAGAGGGGAAGCAAATGGTGGGAATTGAAAAGAATGGAGAGAAGAAGAACTCAAAGGGTAGAGGAGATTAAGGAAACTCTGGAAAAGGACAAAAAGGATGAGAGAATTGTTGAAGAAGCTCCACTGTTGAAAGATGTTAGGGATGAAAGTATGATTTCGGAAGAGGAGAAAGAGGAGCCGGTGAACTTAGTCGGCGAGTTGAAAAACTCCTTAAGGTTAGTCCGGGGCAAAGAGGAAAGCAAAATCGGAGCTTATCAATATCCGAGCCTTTCGATTCTGAACGAACCCCCCCAGATTAAGCCATCAGTTACCAATGATGAGCTGAATCAAACCGCCAAGGTTTTAAGAGAGACCCTGGAGACTTTCGGCATAGGAATAGAGGGCGATTTGATCGAGAAAAGTCCTGGGCCAGTCATCACCCGGTATGAGTTCAAACCCGCTCCCGGAGTTAAGGTAAACCAGATAATGAGCCTGTCTGATGATTTGGCTTTAGCCCTACAGGCTAAGAGGATAAGGATAGTCGCTCCTATCCCTGGAAAGGCTGCTGTGGGAGTGGAGATCCCGAATAAGAGTCCACAGACGGTATATCTTAAGGAGATATTAATATCTCCTTTTTTTCAAAATACGAATTATCGCTTAGCCATCGCCTTGGGAAAGACGATCTCAGGAGAGCCTTTAGTGACTGACCTTTCACGGATGCCCCACCTTCTGATCGCGGGCGCTACCGGTTCCGGAAAAAGCGTCTGCATAAACGTGATTTTAGCCAGCCTGCTTTACCGGCTTCATCCGGAAGAGATAAGGTTCATAATGATCGATCCCAAGATGCTGGAATTGACAGTTTACAACCAGATTCCCCATTTGGAAAGGCCTGTGGTTACCCATCCCAAAGCTGCAGAAAGGGTGCTTTCCGAAGCGGTAGTGGAAATGGAGGAGCGGTATAAGAAATTAGCCCGGATCGGAGTTAGGAATATCGAGGATTACAATAAAAAGAAGAAAAAAGAAGGACTGCTTCCGTATTTAGTAATAATCGTGGATGAGCTGGCTGACCTGATGATGTCCAGCTCTTTGAAAACCGAAGCTTTAATCACCCGGCTGGCACAGATGGCGCGGGCTGTAGGGATTCATCTGATCTTAGCCACGCAGAGACCCTCGGTGGATGTGATCACCGGATTAATCAAAGCAAATTTCTCTTCCAGGATAGCTTTCCAGGTAGCATCCAGAATAGACTCACGCACGATAATCGATGGCTCAGGCGCGGAAAAACTTTTGGGATCAGGCGATATGCTCTTCATTCAAACCGGTCATCCTGAACCCCAGAGAATCCACGGAGCGTTTATCAACAGCGAGGAAACCCAGAAAATGGTTGATTTCATCAAATCCCAGGATTACGTGCCGACTCCCATTGGAGTTTTCACCCGGGAAGATGATAAGCTGGAGTTAGCAGCAGGATGGGATGAAAAAGAGGAGGATGATCTCTACAAGCAGGCAGTGGAGATAGTCATCCGCCATCGACAGGGTTCGGTCTCACTTTTGCAGAGAAGATTAGGAGTCGGTTATCAAAGAGCAGCCCGTCTAATAGACCAGATGGAGAGGGATGGCATAGTCGGTCCCTATGATGGTAGCAAAGCCAGAGAGGTCCTGGTGGACAGGAGCTATTTGGAAAAAGGTGATCTGCCCGTCGAGGAAAAAAAGGATGAAGAGAATAATCTTTAGTCTGGTATTTATTTTGCTCCTGATCTTTCCAGTCCGGATTCGTTCAGACCAGGGGATGACCTCGGATGAATTAGCTTTAAAGATAGAGGAAAAGTATAATTCCCTGAAGACCCTCTCCATAAGTTTTCAGGAGGAGATCAAATCCGAGGATTTTTCTACCCTGCGCAAGTTCAAAGGGAAAATGTATCTGAAAAATCCCAACAAGTTCCGGATCGAGATGCCTTCCCAAACCGTGGTCTCCGACGGGGAGTATATCTGGGTCTATTCCAAAGAGAACAAGCAGGTGACGAAGAACCGAGCAGATAAATCCAAAGACCTGTTCAGACCAAACGATTATCTTTTCAACTTCAGGAAAAATTATAACTATAATCTTGAAGGAGAAAAGAAAATCTCAGGGAAAACCTGCTATAAGATGGTTTATTCTTCCAAAACCGACGGGGAGTTCTTCACAAAAATCACGGTCTTCTTCGACAAGGTGACTCTTTTAGCCCAAAGGATCGAGTATCAGGACCTGAACGATAATTTCACTATCCTGAATTTCAATCAGATTAAACCTGACGTGGAGATAGCAGATTCAAGATTCGTATTTATCCCTCCTGCAGGAGTGGAATTGGTAGATTTGTCTGAGATGGGGGGTAAAAAAGAATAAGTAATCATATAATTGTCTTCTTGAGCCCGCAGGGCGAAGAATCTCGCCTTTGGCGGATTCAGAATGACACCAATGGAAGTTCGCAGAAAAAATGGGAATAAGAATCAATATAGTAAAATTAGGATGTCCTAAAAATGACCTGGACTCTGAGGCGATTCAGGCACAACTGGTTTCTTCCGGATTTGAGCTAACTGAGGAAAAAGAAAAAGCAGACATTTTTGTCGTCAATACCTGCGGGTTCATAGAGGAAGCCAAAAAAGAATCGGTCGCTGCGATTCTGGAGCTTTCTAAATTCAAGAACTGTAGCAACGGGAAAAAGATAGTGGTCACCGGGTGTCTGGCTCAGAGATATAATTCCGAGTTATGGAATTCGATGCCGGAGATTGATGCGATTTTGGGGCTGAACGAGCTGGATAAAATTGGGAGCGTTTGTTCTGAGGTGAGGAAGGGTAACCGTCTCTGCTTTACTTCGCCCTTACCTGAGGAGTATAAGGAATTCTCAGAGCTGAAAACACCTCAGTTTTCTCCTTATGCCTACCTGAAGATTGCAGACGGATGTGACAACCGCTGCGCCTACTGCTCTATTCCATTAATCAGAGGAAGCTATAGAAGCAGGAAAATGGAGAAAATCCTAGAGGAAGCTAAAATTCTGGCAGAAAATGGTGTCAAAGAGATAAATCTGATCGCACAGGACACGACTCTATACGGGCAGGATATTTACGGAGAAAAAAAATTACCAAAATTACTCTCCTCGCTTTCCAAAATCGAGGGAATCGAATGGCTTAGGCTGCTCTATACTCATCCAGCTCATTATACTGAGGCGCTGATTGAGGAGATTGCCTCTAGCGAAAAAGTGTGCAAGTATCTGGACCTTCCTCTCCAGCATATCTCGGATAAACTTCTTTTTCTGATGGGAAGAAAAATTCAGCGCAAAGGAGTCGAGGGAATAATCGCCAACTTGAGAACCCGAATTCCAGATTTGGTTTTGAGGACTACTTTCATTGTAGGCTTCCCCGGCGAGGGGAAAGAGGAATTTGAAGAGCTTTTGAGCTTTGTGGAGAAGCAAAGATTCGACAGGCTGGGGGCTTTCACTTATTCCAAAGAGGAAGGTACAGAGGCGTATAAGTATAATGAGCACCTGTCTTTCAAGGAGAAAAAACAGAGACTGGACAAGCTAATGACCCTGCAGCAGGGGATTGCTTTTGAGAAGAATAAACAAAGAGTAGGGGAAAAGGTCAAAGTTTTGATAGAGTCAAAGGCAGATTGTTCCAATGGAAAACCTGGTCACTACATCGCCCGCAGCCAAAAAGAAGCCCCGGAGATTGATGGGGTGATTCTGGTGAAGGGAAAAAATCTGAAGATTGGTGAGTTTGTTGAAGTCAAGATTACCGGGTGGGATGGGTATGACTTGAAAGGCGAAGTTCTGTAGGGACAGAACATCATTCTGTCCAAGTTTTTAAGAGTTCTGTCAGGTCCTAGACCTGACAGTAATAGAAAAGCTTGTGTCAGGAGTAGCTCCTGACACAACGGATAATACTCTTCGTTGACAAGAACGAGTGGACATGCTCAAACTCAAAGAAATAACCTGCAGAAACGCCTTGGTCAAATCCCGGATTTCCGGGGTGGATTATTGCCTAAATCCATATACCGGGTGTGAGCATAATTGTGCCTATTGTTATGCTATCTTTATGAAAAGGTTCACTGACCACGAGGAGGAATGGGGTAGCTTTGTTGATGTCAAAATCAATTTCTTAGACAGACTGGGAAAAGAGGTCAAAAAAGCAAGACCAGGCACAGTAATGTTAAGCTCGGTAACAGATGCTTATCAACCTTTAGAGGAAAAGTATAAGCTAACCCGTGGAGCTTTGGAAATACTCTCCAAATATGATTTCTCTGTGCATATCCAGACCAAATCAGACCTGGTCTTAAGGGATATAGACCTTCTGAAAAAGCTGAAAGATGCTGAGGTCGGTTTTACCATCACCTGTCTGACTCCTGAAGTCCAGAAGAAATTCGAGCCCGGGGCTTCTCCGGTAGAGAGAAGATTCGAAGCCTTGAAAAAGTTAAATCAGAAGGGAATAAACACCTTTATCTTCTTTGGTCCGATTTTACCGTATTTCTCCGACACTGAAACAAGCATTAGCTCGGTTTTCAAAAAAGCACTTGAGGTAGGCGTGAAATATATATATGTTGACAAGATGAATTATACCCCATCTATCTGGGCCAGACTAAATAATTTCCTGAGGTCGAATTTCCCGGAACTTATCTCATATTTTGAAAGTACCTATTACTCAAATGGCTCATATGCTGAAAAACTCGGAACCAAAATCCGAAAATTATATAAGGACCCACCCTTTGAGTTAGATGTAGTTTTTTAGAAAGGAGAGGATTATGGTTCTGGGAATAAAAATCATACGCAAGGCAGGGTTGACCATCTCCAAGTCAGTCACTTTTATTCTGATTTTGATCTATCTGCTTCAGACCGCAGGACTGGTCTACCTTCTTTATGAAAGGGGAGAAAAAGTCAGACTTATCGAAGAGCAGGAGCAGAAGATCAAGGAGTTGGAGGACCGGGTCAAGATCTTAAAGATAATCGAGGATTTCAAGGTGGGGTTGAGCAAAGAGGAGGCCGTAAAACTGAGCGGTGTCTTGTATTCCGAAAGCAAAAAATACAGCTACGACCCGCTTCTGATTATGGCCTTGATTATGACCGAAAGCTCTTTCAAAAAAGACGAGGAGTCAATGCTTGGAGCCCAGGGTCTTATGCAGGTAAAACCTTCGGTCGGGCAGGAGCTGGCTAAAAAGAGCGGACTGGGATTGAGGGACTCTCTTTCGTTGTTCGACCCGGAATTAAATATCCAGCTGGGAACCCTGCATCTTTTTCATCTGATCTTAGAGTTCAGGGACGTGAAAAAAGCGCTAATCGCCTATAATATGGGTGAAGATGCATTAAGGACAAAAATCAAATCCGGAGACAAACTACCCACCTACTTCTTAGCCAAGGTGCTCAAAAAATACAAGGAGCTTAAAGCCAGGTATGGCTGATCGAGTCTTGAAGTTCGAATCGAGAAAATTCACCTTCTGGATCAAGATCTTTTTTTTAGGATGCCTTTTTCTTTCCTCAAAAAGCTTAGCCCAGGAAAAGACCGTGACATTGACGAATGAGGTATTTTTGAGGCAGACTATAAAAGAAGTTTTGGAGGATTGTCTGAAAGATGTTCCAATCGATTCGCAGATGGTCTGGGTTCAGGAAGAGGGCGAAAATCCTTCTGCCTGGATAGTGAGGGAGGAAATGATCTCGTTCCTTTCCAAAAGAGGGCCAGTCGGCGCGGTGAAAAAAGAAGGGCTGGATGATTCCTCACCAGTGTTATCTTATAGAATCATAAAACTGAACCTGGAATATCCGGAGATCAAAAGAAAAAAGCTTTTTGGCAAAAGCTGGATAAAAAGGGAGTCACAAGTAGCACTATCCTTTAGCCTGAGCGATGCAGATGGAAAAATCCTGTGGAGTAAAAGAGGGGAGAGAAAGAATTCCGATCTTTTAAAGAAAGAGGAGATTTTATCCTTAAACAATCGTCAGTATCCGTTTTTGTGTCCCGAGGTTCCACAGGACACCTGGGGTAAATATGTGGAGCCTGCAGCTGTCACGGTAGTAGTAGGGGGGTTGATCTATCTTTTCTTTGCCAACCGTTAGAAGGAGAAATATGTTCAGGAAATGGTTATGTCTCAGTCTATTACCTTTAATCTTAAGTTGTGCTGCCGCCAGGAAGGAAACTCCGGTCTTGGGAGCGGAGGATCAGTTCTCTTTAGCCAAGAATGAGTATGAAAAGAAAAAATACTCTGACGCAGTTACGGAATTTCAGAAGTTGATTTTCAATTATCCGGGTGCAGCTTTCGTGGATTCGGCCCAGTATCTTATGGGGATGTGTTACTTCAACGAAAAGGATTATTCTTCTTCAGTCGGCGAGTTCAAAAAGGTGCTTTCCTCTTTTTCCGAAAGCCCCCTGGCAGACGATGCCTCATTTATGATAGCTTATGCTCATTTCATGGATTCGCCCAGGGCAGAGCTCGATCAAACTAATTCCCTGAAAGCGATCCAGGAGCTAAAAGATTTTCTGGACGAATATCCGGATAGCCGGCATGCCCAGGAGGCACAAAAGCTTTTATTTGAAGCTCGCACCAAGCAGGCTCAAAAATTGTATAATAACGGCCGCATTTATTATAAATTGAAGCAATATGAAGCTGCCCTTATCTATCTTCAGGATGTTCTGGACCAGTATTCCGAGACCAGGTATGCTTCCCAGGCCAGTTTCCTGATAGCGGAGTCTTACCGGGAGCAAAAGAAATCAGATCTGGCAGAGCTTGAATACCGTAAGTTCCTGGAGAAATATCCCGATGACAAATTAGCCGGCAAAGTAAAGTCGAGACTCGGCAAATTGAATAAGGAAATTCAGGCAAAGAAATAGTCACCCTATCCAAAATGGTGAGGGACAAGAAAAAACAACTGGGTATTCTTGGAGGGACTTTTGATCCGATACATTGCGGACATCTGATCCTGGCTGAGCAATTAAAGGAGAAGCTTAAGCTGCAGAAGGTGATATTCGTTCCCTCGGCTAATCCTCCGCATAAAGAAAATAATCCCATCTCTTCAGCTAAAGACCGATTGAAGATGGTCAAAATCGCGATCAGAGATAATCCGGATTTCCTAGTCTCTGATCTGGAACTCAAAAGAGGGGGGAAATCTTATACTATAGATACTCTTACCCTATTTAGAAAGCTCTACAAAGAGTCTAAGCTTTTTTTTCTTTTAGGCTCAGATGCAATAGATGAGCTTCCAACCTGGAAAAAACCGGAACAAATTTTTCGAAAAGTCAAAGTGGCAATAGCCTTAAGACCCAGATTCGACAATCTTGATCCGGAGAACAGATTCGTCAAAAAAAGTCTTGTGGTTCCCATAAACGGGCTGGATATTTCCTCCTCCCAGATTAGGGAGAAGGTCAGGAAGAGAAAATCTCTAAAATATCTGGTCCCCATGGAAGTTGAAAAATTCATACGGTCTCACAAACTATACAGGAGCTAATGGAAGAAAAATTCAAAAGATTTAGCCGCCAAAGAGAGGAGATCCTGAAAATCTTAAAAGAAACCAAGTCTCATCCGACTGCGGAATGGGTCTATTTTCAAGCCAAGAGAAAGCTTCCCAGGCTTTCCCTGGGCACAGTTTATCGCAATCTGAATGATCTTTACCAGAATGGAGCTATAAGGAAACTTCGGATGGGCACTCCCTTTGACCATTTCGATGCGGACACCTCTCCACACCAGCATTTCATCTGCAAGAAATGCGGAAGAATCTATGATCTTTTTATTGATGTGGAAGAAGACCTCAAGGCGATGGCAGAACGTGAAAAGAAGTTCCGGATAGAAAAGGTAGAAGTCGAGTTTCACGGGGTCTGTTTAAATTGTAAGAAGCTTAACCAATAATTTTTTTTGCCCGTATATGATAATGGTTATTGTTATTATTTATTTAGGGCTTTTTTTGAGGGGTTGAGGATGTCTAAATCCAAGAAGAAAGAGATCGAGCCGATCTCACAGAAACTCTGCTGGCATCCCTACAAACTGCAGAAGCTGAACCTGGAGCAGTTCATCAAAGTGGTAAATAAGATCTTAAACGACGAGTTGGAGATCTTAGATATACGGGAGGAGAGAACACGAGGAGACGAGAATCTATAAAGGGATCAATGAGGTAGGGGAAAAGCCCTGGCTTAAAAAAGAGCCAGGGCTTTTTTATTTTATGTAGGGGCAGACCCCTGTGTCTGCCCTGATAATTTTTTTGTAGGGACAGAACATTGTTCTGCCTGCCAAGAAAGGTGCAAAGAGGCAACTCCTGATACCATCAAAAAAGGAAAATTTTCGGCATCCCGCCTTGGGGGCAAGGTTGGTTTGCCAATTAAAGTTTCTCTCAGAGTCTAGTCTCCCGATATACTGCCGGATGTTCTTTGGGTAGCCTACTCCACATCCGATCAAATACAACAACTATTATAGCGAAAGCTATTAATATAACGTTACCTGCTGTAGTAATCGGGAAAACCCCCATCAGCGGATTCATGGAGTTCATAGATGCATGGAACAGTGCTACGGATAATATACTTCCCTTAGTCCTATTGAATGTCCATGAAAATAGAATAGTAATAAGCAAATAGAGTACAATTCGTATCATAAAATATCCACCGTTCTGGTATTGGATTAAATCATTCGGGATATGCCAAATAACCATCGAAAACCATAGGAGTAAGGCTGAAGCGAGAGGACTGTATTTGGATTGTAACCGCTTTTGTGCAAAACCTCTCCATCCTGACTCTTCATTAAGTCCACCAGTAAATACTAGAACAGAAAAAAATGTAATGATTGTGGTATAAATTAAGTTAGTACCTTGCTTCACTTCAGGAAATAATGGGAGACCATTTACAATATTGGTGATCAAATTGCCGGCAAGCGTAATAATTGGAAATGTAAATAATGCCAACAAGTAGTATAAAATTTTCCCCCTTGGTTTAACCAACGTAGCTAACATATTTTTAATACCATCAGAACCTGAAAATGCCGATGATATTATCCAAGCAGGAAGAAGTGCAACAGGTAAAGAAAGCATAATTAATCCGGTGATTGGAACATTGGGAGGAGCCGTAAGCTTAAGATTAGCGATATGAATAACCATTGCAATCAACCATACCGGAAATGAAATTTTTAAACGGTGCAAAAAAGATACGGACTTCCTACCAGGCTGGATGATTTTTGTGACAAATACACCGGCGAGGACCGGACTGAATATTCCTATTCTTTCAATATAGTACCCGATAATTTGACCGAGTGTATTGTCTCGGGGAACGAGATAGATCGCAGGGAACAGAGTTCCAAAACTAATCGCTATCGCAAGTAAAAAAAACGTTCCCACCGGTCGCTTTTTTATCCATTCCCGTGTGCTCAGCAGAATACTCTTCACTTTGATTCTTCTGTTCATAACTTGTCATGTCATTCCTTCGGTCTTAATTCTTCTATGATCTTTGCATCCACCCAAGTTGCGAAGAGGCATGGCATGCGGCTAAACTTCTGGTTTTATTTACTGCGCTTATTACTATCCGTAGTTCCGCTGGAATAATAACCGACCAGCTCGGTGGATTTTCCCTTCTCATCCACCAGGAATTGAATCCTGAAATTATCCAAACCATCTAACATAAACCAGTGATTTCCCATAGGTATGAGTTTGTATCTGGGTCTGTTTTCACGCTGGTAATATAATTCTCCATTTTCCATAGAGATTTTTCTGGGGCCATATAGGCCGGCATAGATCTTTAACTTTTTCTCCTCGATTTTTACCGGATTGAGCAACACCTTTTTGCCCTCAATTGCCCACTTGAGCTCAGCCTGGCGAAGAGGGTCTTTGGCTTTTTCCAGCAATTTCTCCAGTGCTGTAAGATGGGCTACATCCAGTGCCTTCTCCTGAGGCACTTCGATATCCGGGGTTATTCCTGTTCCCTCCCAGTTGGTGCCGGTTATGGGATTGATTGCTCTGCCAAAAGGGAGGCTCATACCGAAGTTTAGGGAGTGGAAAATCTTATAATCGATTGGGTGCGCTCCACCTCCAGTGGTTTCCCCGATTATAGTTCCTCTTTTCAGGTTCTTGAGATTATAAGTGAACTCCTCTGCTCCGGAAAATGTGTAGCTGCTGGTAAGGACATAAACATCTACATTGGTAAGTCGTGGACCTTCAACGTATGCCTGGGTCCAGAACTGATTAATGGAATCCGACTTGCGGATGTAAAAGCTGTTCAAGAGAGTCGGTTCCTTGAAAAGATAACTGGAGATAAGCTGGATCATACTGGGCGAACCGCCTCCGTTCTGGCGTAAATCGAAGATAATCGCATCAGTATTGGCTAAGAAATTCATAGCGGCGATGGCAGTAGGCCCTGCATTATCAGCCTCTGAAAAACAGCGGAAATCAATATAGCCAATATTTCCGTCTAAAAGTTTTATCTGTTTGAAGCAGAAGTTATCCCTTCGCCTTTCCTCAAGATCTCTTTTTTTACCTTCGTCCGTGAGGGTATCACCCTCAAACTGAGCAATCATCTCATCAGTCAAGAACCTGACTCCAAGATGCTTATCCTTACTTATCTCTCGAAGGTCCTGGGTGAGCTTCTCACAGAAATGGTCCAGGCTGGTCAGGTCTTTGTATTTTCCGTCTCCATACTGCTGGCGGAGATATTTCTCCATCTTTTTTGCCACCTCCGGAAAAACATAGACCTCATTTAAAGCCTGGGAGATGCTATCGATAACCTCCTGTTGAAACTGAGCATTGATTATCCTGTCAGGTGGGGTTTGCGAAGGTGGCTGTGCTTGTGCAGATTTCTGGAACAAGCCAAACAGTGTGAGCAATATCAATAAGAAAAGAATTAGCCCCATTCTAAACAATAAGCCCGGCAGTTTACTCTCGGTTTTAAAATCTGCCTCTAACATACTACCTCCTTTTGAAATTTTAAGGTTAATTTTACAAATCCAGGCTCATGGGAATCCCGCCTCTACGGTAGGGAATAACCCAAGGCTGGTCTCCGGCTAATTTGACAAAGCCCAAGGAATGGTAGAGATTACAGGCTGCAGTTAATCTTGGGTTGGTTAGCAGAACTATTCTCCCGACACCTGAATTTTTCGCTTTTTCAATTGCTGCAAGCGCGAGCTTACGTCCGACCTGGTGCCCTAGAGCTTTTCTGGTAACGGCCATCTTGGTCAACTCGTAGGTGAATTCATCATGTTTGATTAAAGCAGTAGTGCCTACTATCTTGCCCTCCAGCCTGGCAAAAAGGATAAATCCTCCAGTTTTGATTATTTTTTCATAAGGGTTGGAAAGGAGCTCTTCATCCTCTTTTTCCACCTCAAAGTATTCTTTCAACCATTCAAGGTTCAGCGATCTGAAGTATTTTTTAAAGTGCGGCCGGTAATCGATGATCGATACTTTCCTGAGCTGGCGTTCCTTTATGCGGCGGCTTATTCTCTCATACATCCCCTTTTCCTTTAACTCGTCTTCCAGTTTCCCCACTATTGTTAGAAAATCACTACCCGCTTCATTCAAAAGTTCGCTGACGGCGGATTCGAAATCTTTCCAGACTGGCTCAAGGGAGGAAAAAGCCTTCTTACCCTTAGGGGTGAGTTGCAGAATTCTTTTGCGCTTGTCTTTTTTATCAGTGAACGATTCCAGAAGTCCCCTTTTTGACATCTCTCCGGCAATCTGATTGATGGCTGGATGGGTTAATCCCAAGGTCTGGGCTGCCTGGGTAACCGAAATCTTACCCGATTCCTTCAAAAGGTTGAAAAGAGAGAACCAGCGCGGCTCGAAATCCAGAGATTGCTCCTGGTAAATACGGGCGCCATCCTTATAGAGCCACTCGGTCAAGCGCCGTAATCTGCTGGCGATTGCCAGAGGCCCAAGCTTTCTTAAAAGGTCCATATAGGGTTTGTTTTCCTGTCCTTCTCACTTACTATAAGTAAATACGTAAGTGCTTACATATTTGTTGCATTTTTTTTGATTAAATTAAAAGAATTTAACCCCCTCTGAGTTAAGGTTTCACCCTCAAAAGGTATTAAGACAAGTGCCTAGCGCGCCTCAACTCTCTTCAAGGAAAAAACTACATTAGGCATAAAATTCTGAACTCATACGCTAATATAAAATTATTGACCTTGGCTGAATTTCATAGTATCATATTAACCAAAAGGGAGATTATGACCAAGAAGAAAAGGCTTTTCTTAATTGATGGGTCGGCTTTAGCCTATCGCTCCTATTTTGCCTTCATTCGGAATCCGTTGATCAATTCCAAAGGGGAGAATACCTCTGCCGCATTCGGTTTTGCCAATTCCCTTTTCAAAATCCTGAAAGACGGGAACCCGGATTATGTGGGGGTTGTCTTCGATACCAAAGCTCCGACTTTCAGGCATGAAATCTACAAGGAATATAAATCTACCCGTGCCAAGATGCCGGATGAAATGGTCTCCCAGCTTCCCCGGATTATGGAACTAGTCCAGGGAATGAATATACCCATATTAGAGATGGAGGGATTCGAAGCGGATGACCTGATGGGAACTTTAGCCCGTAAAGCTGAGGAAAAGGGATTAGAGGTGATCCTGGTAACCGGGGACAAAGATTTTCTGCAGCTGGTGGACGAAAATATCAAGGTTTTGAATCCGAGAAAGAGCGGGGAAGAAACAGAAGTCTATGACCGGGAAAAGGTAAAAGAAAAATATGGAATCCCTCCGGAAAAAGTCATTGATCTTCTGGGACTGATGGGGGATGCCTCGGATAATGTTCCCGGAATACCGGGGGTCGGAGAGAAAACCGCACTGGAGTTAATTCACCAATTCGGAGACCTGGAAAAAGTCTTATCTAACGCAGACAGGGTAAAAAGAAAAAATGTCTCCCAGAATTTGAAAGAACATGCAGACCTTGCCCGGCTTTCCAAGAAACTGGTTACTATTGAAACCAATGTCCCAATCGAGCTGGACCTGAAAGAGCTTTCCAGAACCGGGTATAACCTCCCCAGGCTAAAAGAGCTTTTCAAAGAATTGGAGTTCGGCAGACTTCTTCAGGAGATAACTGCCGGAGGAAAACTGGAAAAGGTCAAATATAAGACCATAAATGATGAAAAAGAGTTTAGGGCACTTGTTGCCAGGATCAAGGAAGAAAAAGAATTCGCAGTGGATACTGAGACTTCCTCCGTAAACCCAATCGATGCCCAGCTGGTGGGAGTTTCCATCTCTCTGGAAAAAGAGGAGGCGTCTTACATCCCGCTCAGACATACAGAAGGTAAAAACCTTGAGATTAAGCTTCTGCTTGAAGAGTTCAAACCAGTTTTAGAAGACGAATCTGTCAAAAAAATAGGCCAGAATTTAAAGTTTGATCTGGAGATTTTGAAAAATGAGGGGATTGAGCTTAAAGGAATAGGCTTCGATACTATGGTTGCCTCATACCTTCTGAATCCCTCAGGCAGACAACATAGTCTCTCCAATTTAGCCCTGGAACAACTGGATTACAGCATGACGCCTATCTCGGACTTGATCGGCTCAGGAAAAAAACAGATAGGTTTTGCCCAGGTTACGATTAAGGCCGCATCCCTATATTCCTGTGAAGATGCTGATTTTACTCTGAGATTGAAGGAGATTCTCGAACCAAAGCTTAAAGCATATTCCCTGGAGAAGCTCTTTTATGAGGTGGAGCTTCCTCTGATACAGGTTTTAGCTGAAATGGAGATGACCGGGGTCTCGATTAACGTCAATTATCTTAAAGAGCTTTCAAGTCAGATGGAAATCGAGCTGACAAAACTTGCTAAACAAATCTATAAACTGGCTGGAAAGGAATTCAATATAAATTCTCCCCAGCAGTTAAGTAAAGTTCTATTCGAGGATTTGAGACTTACTCCCCTGAGGAAAACTGCCAAGAAGACCCTTTCCTCTACTGATTTCGGAGTCTTAGAGCAATTGGCCAGGGTTCACCCTCTTCCACAGAAGCTTTTAGAATATCGCCAGCTCTTCAAATTGAAATCCACGTATATTGATGCTCTCCCTGCACTCGTCAATAAAAAAACAGGCAGAGTGCATACCTCTTTTAACCAGACAGTGACTGCGACCGGAAGGCTCTCCTCTTCTGAACCAAATCTGCAGAATATCCCGATCAAAACCGAGATCGGCAGCCGGATCAGGAAGGCTTTCATCCCTAAGGATGAGAATTATCTTTTGCTCTCTGCGGATTATTCCCAGATCGAGCTGAGGATTTTGGCTCATTTCTCAGAAGACGAAACTCTGATGGAATCTTTTTTCAAAGGGGAGGATAT
Organism: Terriglobales bacterium; assembly: GCA_035543035.1. Taxonomy (GTDB): domain Bacteria; phylum Zixibacteria; class MSB-5A5; order MSB-5A5; family RBG-16-43-9; genus RBG-16-43-9. Next base: position 18,692 of record DATKKH010000040.1, read on the forward strand.
TCATACCCGAACCGCAAGCGAGGTCTTCGGAGTCCCCATAGGTCAGGTTACCCCTGAGCAGAGAAGAGTTGCCAAGACTGCCAATTTCGCCATTATTTACGGCGTAAGCGCATTCGGGCTTTCCCAGCAGACTGAGATGACTCCCAAAGAAGCCTCGATGTTTATCGACATTTATTTCAAGAGATATCCAAAGGTCCAGGAGCATCTGGAAAATCTGATTGAGAAAACGAGACAAGACGGGTATATCACCACACTTTTAGGAAGAAGAAGATATATCCCGGAGATAGAAAGCCCCAACCGCCAGAAAAGGGAGTTTGCCGAAAGGGTAGCCATTAATACCCCGCACCAGGGCTCAGCCGCTGATCTGATCAAGGTGGTTATGATCGAAATAGCCAAGATCCTCAGGCATAAAGAATCGAAAATGATTTTGCAGGTTCACGATGAACTCGTTTTCGAGGTGCACAAATCAGAGTTGGATGAGATCAGAGAAATCGTAAAAGATAAGATGGAGAACACTGTTAAATTAAAAGTCCCGATCAAAGTAGATATAAAAATAGGGAAGAACTGGCTGGAAACGAGTTAATAAAAGGAAGATGGAAGAAGGAAGATGAAAAATAGATGGCGGATGAAAACAAATCGTAGTGCGAAGCTTTCGCCTCGTTCGGGGAAAATCGTAGGGCAAGGCTTTAGCCTTGCAATGGGTCTGGATTGGCAGGAGCAGACCCCTAGTGTCTGCCCTGTTAATTGTTGAATTTTTTTTGTAGGGACAGAACATCGTTCTGTCGGAAAAGCAGTAAGCATCATCAAGGATGATGCACTCCAAAAAGAAAGATGAAAATAATCGGCATAACCGGCGGCATCGGCTCAGGCAAAACTGAGGTGGCGAAAGTTTTCAAAAAACTGGGGGCGAAAATCATCTCCGGAGATGAAATCGGTAAAGAGGTAGTGGAGAAAAATCGGTCGGTTATAAGTCGGCTCGTTAAGATATTTGGGGAAGAAATCCTCAGTAAAAATAAAAAGCTCAATCGAAAGAAACTGGGTAAAATTGCCTTTTCCTCCATAAAAAACAGGGACAAATTGAATAAAATCGTTCATCCTTATCTTCTTTCCGCTCTCAGGAAACAAATCCGGGAATACAGGAAAAGAGGTCCTGGAATTGTAATTATAGATGCGGCTTTGATTATCGAGTGGAAGTTACAAAAAGAGTTGGATTATCTGATCCTGGTAGAATCAAACCTGAAAAATAGATTGAAAAGGATGAAAGAAAATTCAGGCTATTCTCAAAAAGAGGCTTTGAACCGGATCAAAGCCCAGTTAGATTATAAAACCAGGCGAAAATATGCTGATTATAACATTAGAAATGACAAGGGGTTAAAGGAATTGAGGGGAAAGGTTCTCTTTTTGTGGAAGAAACTTATCTCCAAAATGGTTTGACAAAGGGGTTTAATTTTATATATTCTTAGTATGTTACAAATTTCACAAGGTTATTCCTTTAGAATTATAATGAAAAAAATATTCAGGAGGTAAAATGCCGATTTTGGATTCCAAAACTGGTACTGTAAGAAAAAATTACACAGTAGAAGACCTGATTGAAGCGGCCAATCTGATGCGTGGCTATAACATGATCTCTTTGTGTGCCTCCGGCTCCGGTCATTCTGGCGGAACCATGTCTATTATGGACATCTGTGCTGCTTTATATCTTTCAATTGCCCGGCACGATCCGAAAAACCCGTTCTGGGAAGACCGGGACAGGATAATCTGGTCTACGGGTCATAAAGCGCCATCGCTATATTTGAGCCTTGGAATATCAGGATATTTCGACATCGAAGAAGTGGTGACTTTAAGGAAGCTTTATTCACCTTTCCAGGGGCATCCACACTGGCTGAAGCTCAAAGGGGTCGAGGCCTCAACTGGCTCTTTGGGTCAGGGGTTAAGCATTGCCAACGGAATAGCTATGGCAGCGAAACTCGATAACAAAGATTATCGCGTCTACGCTCTTACTGGTGACGGGGAGCATCAGGAGGGACAGATTTGGGAAGCAGTAATGGAGGCAGGTCATTACAAGTTAGATAACCTGGTCAACATCATCGATAAGAACCGTTTGCAGATCGACGGCTGGGTAGAAGAGGTAATGAACATCGACCCGATCGTAGATAAATATAAATCTTTTAACTGGAATGTCCTGGAGATAGACGGCCATAATATGAAGGAGATTTTGGAAGCTTTTGAAAAAGCCAGAAATTTCAAGGGAAAGCCTACGGTCATAATCGCCCACACGATCAAGGGTAAAGGGGTAAGTTTCATGGAGAATGTTGCAGGCTGGCATGGAAAATCGCCGGTTTGCGAACAGATGGACAAAGCCTTGGAAGAATT
>DATKKH010000041.1:0-4115 GCA_035543035.1 Terriglobales bacterium
ACTCCAGCAGATAGTGCCCTCATTCCTTACATTGTAACTTTCAGTTGGACTAACCCGAATGTCTGGGAGCAGCTTAGATTCGACTTGCATCTCAGCATGTCGAAAGTGTTCAATCCTGATTCAACAGTAATATATGAAAATCTTTCTGTTCTTCAATTCAGCGACACACTCTCCACCGGGAAGTATTACTGGAAGTTGCGGGCCCATAACAATTCCGAAGAGAAATGGTCTGTACAGACCAGAACATTACTTGTAGGTATACGCGGGGATGCCAACAACGATACACAAGTGTCTGTGTCAGATGTCATCTTTTTGGTCAATTACCTGTTTAAGGGTGGATCCGCTCCCGTTCTTATGGACACTGGGGATGCTAATTGCGATGGCAAAGTAACGGTCAGTGACGTGGTTTACTTGATCAATCATCTTTTCAAAGGCGGACCTAAGCCCTGCTAAGAGAAGTCTGAAGTTTGACGTTTGGAGTTTGAAAAGGCGAGTCAGAAAACTGGTTCGCCTTTATCAATTCCATACAAATTTTCCTGCCTTTTATTAATCTTTTAAGATTATCTGCATATTGGACATGCCCTTACCAAGTCAAAAAAATGTTTGACAAGTCAACTACTCTTAGCATATATTGAGCTGTAAAATTAGGGGCCGAATTCGTATTATTAAGGGTATTTTGAACGAGGAGGTGATTTTACAGAATGGCAATGAAAATAACTGACGAGTGCACAGCCTGCGGACTTTGCCTGCCGGAGTGCCCTCAAACGGCTATATCTGAAGGGGATATCTACATAATCGATCCTGGTAAATGCAACGAGTGCGAAGGTCTGGAAGGAGGCTCACGTTGTGTCCAGGTCTGCCCGGTTGATTGTATAATCAAGGCTACTTGAGGTCGTCCAATTACATTTGAAAGACTTTGAGTATATAAATGACGCCGCCGTTTCTTACGATTCCTGAATGGACTCTCAAGAAGCAGCGGCGTTTGAATTAATACAGAGATTAAGGGTCACAGGGTTTAAGAGTTCAAGGGAAAAATAAAAGAGTTAGACGGAAATGAGAATTTGTAGCGTCCGACGTTTCTGTCGGACGAGGTGACTTAATGGAGTGAATCAGCTTGTCTAATTTGACCTTGAGGCTGATGCGGGGAGCAATGGAAGCCGTAGGGCAAGGCTTCAGCCTTGCGAGATAAAAGTAGTGAAGGTCTTCCTACCCCATATAAGAAGGTTTAAAAGTTCAAATGTTCAAAGGTTCAAAAGAAAAAGAAATGTATCGACTGATTTATCTCAATTTAGTTAACCAAATATTGTCGAGAATTAAAAATGAGTGGTAAGGGTATTATAATTTTGATTCTTTCGCTTCTCCTGGTGCTCTTCATCTTACAGAACAGCGGGGTGGTTCCCATCAAGATCCTTTTCTGGTCTGTGCGGATGTCCCGTTCCATACTGGTGTTCTGGTTTTTCTTCATGGGTTTTATTTTAGGGTATATTCTATTTTCAGCCAGGAAGAAGAAAGAAAGCTGAGTTTATTCATCAGGACAAGAAGTTATGCCGAATTTCAGGTTTCTGGAAGATATTGCAATTGCAGATGCGGCTTTTGAGGCTTATGGAAATACTTTAGAGGAACTATTCGAGTCCTGCGCCTTAGCTACTTTTGAGGTGATGGTTGATACAAAGAGCATCAAGCCAGAGCAAAAAGAGGTAATCCAGATTGAAAATTCGAGTCTAGAAGACCTCCTGTTTGATTTCATCTCAGAGCTGGTTTATCTGAAAGACACTTGCAAGCTATTTTTCTCGAATTTTGATTTAAGAATCGAAAAAAACAATGAATACAAGTTGAGTGGGACAGTAAGGGGTGAGAAGATAGATTATTCTAAACAGGAAATCAGAAGAGACGTTAAAGCTGTTACTTATCACATGCTTGAAGTCAAGAAAATAGATAATAGCAGCTGGAGGGCCCAGGTGATTTTAGATACCTGAGGGAGGGAATATGCAGGTCAAAAAAATAGAAGAATGCATCTGGGAAATCCCGGTTACAGAAAAAGAGGGGATGAGAGTTCCCGCCAGGATAATAGCTTCCGAAAAGATATTAAAGGAGATGGACCAGGGTGTATATAACCAGATTACCAATGTTGCCTGTTTGCCCGGAATCCAGAATTATGCTTACTGCATGCCGGATGGACACTGGGGATACGGATTTCCCATCGGTGGGGTGGCAGCATTTGATTTGAGAGAAGGAGTCATTTCACCAGGCGGAATAGGCTTCGACATCAACTGCGGAGTCCGATCGATTGGCACTAATCTGACATATGATGAGCTTAAACCGAAATTGAGCGAGCTCATGGATACTTTATACCAGCTCGTTCCAGCAGGAGTTGGTTCCACAGGCTTCGTCAAGCTGAACCCGGAAAGATTCAAGGAGTTAATGGTTAAAGGAGTTGACTGGTGTATTCAGAATGGTTATGGCTGGGAAGAAGATGCGGAAAGAATCGAGCAGGGGGGGAGGATACAGGGAGCAAAACCCGAAAAGGTCAGTCAAAAGGCAATCTCCAGAGGAATTGACCAGGCAGGCACTTTGGGTTCTGGAAATCATTATCTCGAGTTACAGGTGGCCCAGACCGATAGAATCTTTCATCCTGAGGCAGCCAAAGTCTTCGGGATCAATCGTCCTGATCAGATTTTCGTTATGATTCACTGCGGCTCCAGAGGATTTGGACACCAGATCGCAACAGATTATCTCCGGGTCTTTACCGATGCGATGAAAAAATATAATATCCGGATTCTGGATAAAGAGCTTGCCTGCGCTCCTTATAATTCCCCGGAAGGTCAGGATTATTACGGAGCAATGGTCTGTGCTGCTAACTCGGCTTTTGCCAACCGTCAGGTAATTTTGCACCGGGTTCGAGAAGCATTTAGTCAGGTATTTCATAGGGACCCTAAAGATCTCGGGATGCACATAATTTATGATGTTGCACATAATATCGCCAAGCTGGAGGATCATTTAATCAACGGGGAAAAGAAAAAGGTTATAGTCCACCGTAAAGGTGCTACACGCTCGTTTGGGCCTGGGCATCCGGACGTGCCGGGGATTTATCGATCGATTGGTCAACCAGTCATCGTAGGTGGCTCAATGGAAACCTCATCTTATCTGTTGATCGGAAGCCAAAGAGCAATGGAACTGACCATGGGCTCTACTATGCACGGCTCAGGGAGAACCATGTCCAGAGAAGCAGCCAAGAAAAGAGTGAGAGGATACGAGTTAAAGAAGTCGATGGAGGAAAGAGGTATAGCCGTCCGGGCGGTCTCGATGCCAGGATTGGCTGAAGAGGCAGGGTTTGCCTACAAAAATATCTCTGAAGTGGTAAATGCAGTCGACTGCGTGGGGATCTCCAGAAAAGTAATCGAGCTTAAGCCGATCGGTAATATCAAAGGATAAATGACTTCAAAACCTCTTAAAGTCATTTGTGGATGGAGGCATCAACCGGTTACCAACAAAAAGGATACAATGATGCTTAAAGCATTACTTTAAGCGAATCTGTTTCGGGTTATTTTATTGGAGTCAAATGGGTTCATGCATCCATAAAGATGCATTACGGTGCACTGATCATCTCCATTTTGTTGATGCTGGTATCTTGTTCTTATCTTAAGTACCGAAAGCAACCTGAGCAAAACACCTTCTTTTTCAGAACAAAAAAATCAAATTAAATAAAAAAAGAAAAAACCTCTGTCTTCCTTATATTGATCATTGCCTGAGTATTCACCACAGGGGGGTGGACTATTAACCAACTAACATTAACCATCAACCAATTTTGTCCGTAGGACAAAATTAAAGAGGGTGCTGACCATGTATGGGTAAAGGGGGGATAGTAAATTACCCGAAGCTACAAGGCACACCCTCGTTTTTTCTACTCCAATAAGAAAACAAACGCTTTCAATTTATTTCTTGAACTAATAATAATCAAGGGTTTAATTTTTGTCAAGCAAAATCTATTGAGATTAATAACATTACAATACTATGATACTCTGATTAATTTATTTTGAGGACGGGATGGGATTATGAACTAATTGCTATGAACCATAAACTTATTTTGTCCGCGGGGAAAAATAAAAGAGGGTGTT
>DATKKH010000042.1:0-2647 GCA_035543035.1 Terriglobales bacterium
CCCAGGCGGGAATTCCAATTCCCGCCTGAACGAATCCCATCCGTTTAATCTGCTCCATCAGCTGTGAATGTTCCTTTTCTGGGTCTTATCACATACCATAAAATCAAAACCATCCCGATCGTTATAGCTGCATCTGCGACATTGAAAATTGGCCAGCGGTTCATATAATATCCTGAGAAATCTATAAATCCTAACCTGAAAGGAGGTATCCTTATTTTGAAAAACAGGAAATCCAGAAAATCAATAACCTCTCCCAGGCGAAACCGATCCACCAGATTACCCAAGGCTCCTCCCAAAACCAGGGCAAAGGCTATTTGCAGGAGCTTGTCTTCTCTTTTGCTTTTTAAGTAAAAGTAGCCGGCGACGAGTATGGTTAAGATAGAAAGGACGGTATAGAAAAGGTTCCCGCCTAATTTTGTGCCGAATGCTCCGCCGGGATTCAACAGGTAGGTCAATCTAAAAAAATTGTCCAGAACAGGGATGGACTGGCCCATTTTCATGGAGCTTGCCACCAGGGCTTTGGACAATTGGTCTAAAAGTAAGACCAGAAGGCTAACCCATAAGATTTTTCTTCTCAATTCCTTAAGGCTAAAAGGCTATTCAGATTCCACCAGCTTCTTTTTCTCTTCTTTTTCCTTGCACTTGATGCAGAGCCGCGCATGGGGGACTGCATCCAGTCTGGTTGCGCTTATCTCCTGACCGCATTCCTGGCACTTGCCGTAGGTTTTGTCTTTTATCCGGCGCAGAGCCTCGTCGATATGGTAGAGAAGTCTTCCGTTCTTGGAGGCAAACAGGAACGCTTTTTCCCTTTCCATGGCATCAGTCCCCTGATCAGCCATATGATAGGAATAAGAGGACAGGTCTCCGGTCGAGTCCTTGATAGTGGTATCCAGGGCATCTTTTTTCAGAAGCCCTAATTCAGAAATAAGTTCAGCCCTTTTAGCCAAAAGGAGCTTTTCGTACTTGTCCAGGTCTTTTTTCTTCATCTGCTGCTTATCCTCTGGTTTATTGAATCCTGGCAACTGATATTTCCGCTTTTTCTCCGTTAATGTCCCATTCCAGGGAGAGCTCTCCTTTCTCTCCTGCCTGGGTTATAGATTTAGCTAAGGTCTCCTTTTTGATATACTCCTCAAAAGCTTTGACAGCCTTTTTTAATCTTTCGGTTCCTTTTATGTCAACTTTAATCCGATCCATTACCTCAAAGCCGGCCTGCTTGCGCATATTCTGGATTTTATTCACCAGCTCCCGGGCAAAACCCTCATTTTTGAGAGTCTCGCTTATATACGTATCAATTCCGACTTTGTATCCATCCCCGGATTCAATAACCAGTCCTTCTTTTTCCTTTTCCTCTAATTCCAGGTCGTCCAAAGACAGCTCGATTTTTTCTCCATCCAGGTCCAGATGACTTTTTCCCTGAGCTTTCAGCTTGACCAGCTCCTCAGAGCTTAAGGAGCGGATCAGTTCAGCCACCTTGTTTGCCTTTTTTCCGAACTTTGGCCCCAGGGACTGGAATTTGGGCTTGGCTTTATATTCAAAGAGCAAAAGCTCGTCCTGAATAAGACCTATATACTTAATATTTATCTCTTCAGAAATCAAGGATAAAATTGGCTCAAGCTCATCTTTTTTTGCTCTTGGAGGTATCAGGACTAACATTTTCTCCAGGGGCTGTCTGATTTTTATCCCAGCTTTGTTCCTGCCTGCACGGGCTAAAGAGGAGATTATCCTGGCCTTATTCATCTTATCCTCTAATTTCAAATCGATGAGTCCCTCTTGAACTTGAGGATAATTTTCCAGATGTACACTTTGAGAAAAATCCTTACCTATTTTTCCTGCCAACTCCTGATAAAGCTCCTCAGAGATAAAAGGAACAAATGGTGCTATAAGTTTGCAAAGGCTGACCAGAACCTCCCACAGGGTCTGGTAAGCAGAAAGTTTGCTGGAATTGAATCCTGACTGCCAGAACCTTTTTCGGTTTCTTCTGACATACCAGTTGGACAGGTCCTCGATGGTGAAATCCTGAATCCTTCTGGAGGCTCTGGTTATATCGTAGCTATCCAAATCTGAAGTTACCTCTTTGATCAGAGAATTGAGCTTAGAGATTATCCACCTGTCGATTTCAGACCGCTTTTCCGGCTCGACTCTATCTTTCAGAGGCTCGAACTTGTCGATATTGGCATAAAGGGCAAAAAAGGAATAGGTATTCCTTAAAGTGCTCAAGAACTTTCGCTCGACCTCGGTTACTCCATCCAGATCAAAACGCGTCGGAAGCCAGGGCTGGCTGACCCAAATTAGATACCATCTTAAAGCATCTGCTCCCTGTTTGTTGAGCACATCCCAGGGGTCAACCACGTTCCCGATGTGCTTGCTCATTTTCCTGCCTTCTTTATCCTGTATGAACTCGATTACGATAACGTTCTTATAAGCCGGCTGGTCAAAAAGGAAACTGGAAATGGCTAATAGCGAATAAAACCATCCCCTGGTCTGGTCGATCGCCTCGGAGATAAACTCAGCCGGGAACATCTCCTTGAAATATTCCTGGTTCTCAAAAGGATAATGGAACTGGGCATAAGGCATAGAGCCTGAATCAAACCAGCAGTCGATAACCTCGGGTGTTCTTCTCATAACTCCGTGACATTTGGAGCATTCC